>NZ_JAGINT010000002.1:1804568-2105329 GCF_017876295.1 Kribbella aluminosa
GCGACGTACTTGGCGAACATCAGGGACCGCCGTTCATGGACGGCGACCTCTACAAGTGGCTCGAGGCGGCAACCGTCACGCGGGACCCCGAGCTGCAGGCGATCGTGACCGACGCCGCCAAGCTCATCGCACGGGCCCAACGCGCCGACGGATACCTGCATACCAAGACCCAGATCGCGGGCGCCGAACCACTTGCCGTAGGCACCGACTTCGAGACGTACAACTTCGGCCACCTGATGACGCTGGCCTGCATCCACCATCGCGTCACCGGTGACGATGCCCTGCTCGCCGTCGCGACCAGGATCGGCGACTTCCTCGCCGTACAACGTCCCGAGCTGCTTGCCGAGTGCAACGTCTGCCCATCGCACTACATGGGTGTCGTCGAGCTGTATCGCGTCACCGGTGAGCGCCGATACCTCGAGCTTGCGAAGACCCTGCTGGACCTGCACGGCAGCAAGGGCAGCGCTGGTACGGACGACAACCAGGACGTCCTGCCGGTACGCGAGCAGCGCCGAGCGGTCGGTCACGCGGTCCGGGCCAACTATCTGTACGCCGGGATGGCCGACTACGCCGTGGAGACGGGGGACGAGACGGTGATCGCAGCGCTGGAGAGTATCTGGGACGACCTGGTGTCGAGCAAGCTGTACGTCACCGGCGGCTGCGGGGCCTTGTACGACGGAGCCTCGCCCGATGCCGGTCAGGACTACTACTCGGTGACGAAGGTGCACCAGTCGTACGGGCGCCCGTATCAGTTGCCGCAGACAACGGCGTACAACGAATCGTGTGCATCCCTCGGCCTGGTGTTCTGGGCCTGGCGGATGCTGATCCGCACCGGCGACGCGAAGTACGCCGACGAGATCGAGCGGGTCCTGTTCAACGCGCTCCCCGCGATGGTCGGGTACGACGGCAAGACGTACTTCTACGTCAACCCACTCCGGCAGGTCCGCGACCTCACGTACCCGCTGCGCCGGCCCGGCGATCCGAAGGACGTGGCGCCGCCGCCCTCGGACCAACGCGAACGCCAGGAGTACATGCAGGCCTGCTTCTGCTGCCCGCCGAACATCGCCCGCGTCAGCGCCGAGCTGCCGTACTACGTCTACGCAGAAGGCGATGACGAACTCTGGATCCACCAGTTCGTCACGAGCGAGGTCCGCACGACGTTCAACGGCGTACCCGTGACGGTGCGCCAGCAGACCGACTACCCGGTCTCGGGTGACATCGAGCTGACCGTCGAGGCGGAGCGTCCGGTGCGCGGCCGGTTGCGCGTCCGTGTACCAGGGTGGGCGGACAGCGTCGAACTCGAAGGCCCGAGGGACCGCGGGTACGTCGTCCTCGACCGCGAATGGCATCGCGACACGGTCACCGTGCGGATCCCGCTCCGGCCGCGCCTGCTCACCGCGCACCACTTCGTCGAGGAGGCGACCAACCAGGTGTGCGTCGTCCGCGGCCCGGTCGCGTACTGCCTGGAGACGGCTGACCTCAACGGCCTCGGTCTCGAAAACGTGGCCATCCCGCAGGACGCCAGCATCACGGTCACACCAGGCAGCGGGATGTTCGCCGGTCACGCCCTCCTGCAGGTCGATGTCGCCATCCTCCCCAGCTCGCACGGTCCGTTGTACGCCGAGCTCGACCAGACGCCGCCCCGTCCCGCCGCCCTGCAGTTCGTTCCGTACGGACTGTGGGCCAACCGCGGACACGGCGAGATGACCGTCTGGTTGCCGTTGATCCGCACCTTCGAGAGGAGCGTCGCATGACGCGTATCGCCTTCCTGCACACCGGAGCCGTCGTCATCCCCACGTTCGCCGGTCTCGCCGCCGAACTGCTGCCGGACGTCGAAGTGCAGAATCTGCTCGACGACAAGATCGTCGGCGACCTCGGCCGGGGCGTGGCCGCCGAGCAGATCGAGCAGCGGCTGGCCGACCTCGGTGGCGCGGCGGTCGCGGCCGGTGCGGAGGCCGTCATGTTCACGTGTTCGTCCATCTCGCAGTACGCCGGACCGCTCGCGGAGCGTCTCGGCGTCCCGGTGTACCGCGTCGACGAGGCGATGGCCGACGAAGCCGTACAGACAGGCGAGCGGGTGAGCGTCATCGCCACGCTGCAGACCACGGTGCAGCCGACTGCCGCGCTCCTGCGTGAGCGGGCCGAGTTGCTGGGGCGCGACGTGCAGATCGAGGAGATCGTCGTACCGGATGCCTTCGAGGCTGCTGTCGCGGGGGATCGTGATCGTCACGACGCGCTGGTCGCGGCGGCGATCAAGGATCGTGCCGCCGCGAGTGATGTCGTCGTACTCGCGCAGGCGTCGATGGCGTCAGCTGCGGCGGGTCTCGATCTGCCCGTTCCGGTGCTGACCAGCCCGGAGAGCGGCGTACGCCGGCTTGCCGAGCGGCGGTCGTGATGGAACCGCTCATCGGACTCCAGCTCGGCGCGATCTCGTTCGCCGACGAGGGGGTCGACGTCATCGACCTGCTGGCCGAGAAGGCCGGCGTGACGGCGCTGTTCGTCGCGACCCAGGCGTTCGACCGGGGCGTCCAGGGCCGTCAGATCACAGGCCGGCCGCACCCGGGTCATGGTCCGTACGACTTCGACGACGACCACTGGGGCGGGTCGTACGTCACCCAGCACGCGGAGCACTACCGCGGATCGGTCCTGCAGCCGTATCGCGCGCCGGATCGGGACGTCGAGGGGTACGACGTACTCGCCTCGGTGATCCCGAAGGCGCGCGAACGCGGCCTGCAGACCTACTCCTTTGTCCTGGAGAACAGCCACTCGGGCTTGACGCGCTACGTGCCCAACTGGTCCAAAGTACTGCAGGTCGACGCCTGGGGACGCAGTGACAGTTACGCCTGCGTGCGCAACCCGGACTACCTCGCCTGGTGGCTCAGCCTGGTCGAGGACCAGGTCCGGCATTACGAACTCGACGGCATCATGTTCGGCTCGGAGCGGAACGGGCCGCTCGGCAACGTGCTCGAGGACGGCGGGTTCGCTCGCGACGGACGCCCGTACTGCTTCTGCTCGCACTGCGTCGCCGCCGGTGAACGCCGAGGTATCGACAGCCGGCGCGCGGCCGAGGGCTACGTGAAGCTCTACCAGCTCGCCCGCGGTAACGACGACTCGAGCTTCATCCGGTTCCTGCGGCTGTTGCTGACGTACCCGGAGATCATCGCCTGGGAGCAGCTCTGGCACGAGGGCTACGAGGAGCTGCAGAAACGGCTGTACGGCGCGGTGAAGTTCCTAGCTCCCGACGTACAAGTCGGGTGGCACGTGTGGCACCACAACACCTTCTCGCCGCTGTACCGCGCCGAGATGGACTACACGCGCATCCGTGAGTACTCCGACTTTGTGAAGCCGGTGATGTACAACAACTGCGCCGGGTACCGCCTGCACCATCACATCTCCGCCTGGCGGCGCAGCATCTTCCGGGAGATCGACGAGCAGACGGTGTACGACCTGTTCCGCCAGTCACTCGGGTACGACGAAGCGATGCCGTTCGACGAGCTACCCGGCCGCGGGCTGTCCACGGACTACGTACGCCGCGAGACGACCCGCACGCTCAAGGAGATCGACGGACAAGCGCGGGTCTACCCCGGGCTCGATGTGAACGTCCCGACTCCGTCCCACGTCAAGCAGACCGGACCGGACGACATCGCCGACTCCTTGACCACCGCCCTCGACGCGGGGGCCGACGGCGTCATCCTCTCGCGGAAGTACTCCGAAATGGACCTCGGCAACCTCGAGGCCGTCGGCTCCACCCTGCGCCACCGCGCATCTGAAGCACAGCAGCACTCAGCGCAAGGGAGACCATCATGAAATCAAAAGCAACCCGCCTCGCTTCGCTCGGCGGGTGGGGTGGCCGGAAATCAGCAACCCGCCTCGCTTCGCTCGGTGGGTGGGGTGGGCGGAAATCAGCAACCCGCCTCGCTTCGGTCGGTGGGTGGGGTGGGCGGAAGGCTGTGCTCCGGCGGCCGGTCTTCTGGTATGCCGTGCTTTGCTCGCTTGCCCTGACCGTCTCCGCCTGTGGCGGCAGCGGCGGGTCCGCGGGCAGCTCCGGTGTCAAGGATGGTAAGGCCCTCTCGGTTCTGGTGACGACCGAGAACACCTCCGTTCCCGCCGAGCTCAAAGCTCTTGCCAACGGCAAGTGCAAGACCGAGGCGACGGCACTGCCGCTGGACATCCAGCAGTCGCCGAGCGCCGACATCCAGCAGAAGATCCAGTTGCTGGCAGGTCAGGACGCGCTGCCCGCACTGTTCGCCGGCGGCAACTCGTTCATCGACAAGGGCGGTGATCTGCAGAAGAACGGCCAGGTCCTCGACCTGGACAAGGCACTCACGGACCTCGGCGTGAACGACAAGATCACGCCGGCGGCGAAGTCGACCCTGAAGCAGCTCTACAGCGGGACAACTCCCTCACTGCCGTTCCAGTACAACATCGAGGGCATCTGGTACAACAAGAAGATCTTCGCCGAGCAGCACATCGCCGTACCGAAGACGTGGGGCGAGCTGCTTGCCGCGGCCGACAAGCTCAAGGCCGCGGGCATCACGCCGTTCACCGCCTCCGGTGCCACCAGCTGGACCATCAGCCGCTGGGTCGGGGCGTACCTGTTCCGCTCGCTCGGGACGAACGCCATGCTCGACGTCAAGGAGCACAAGGCGAAGCTCACCGACCCGCAGTACGTCGCGGCTGCGCAGGCGATCCAGGACCTCGGCAACAAGAAGTACTTCACCGACGGCATCAGCGGCATCGACTACGACACCGCGAACAACCAGTTCCTCACCGGGAAGGCCGCGATGATGTACATGGGCAGCTGGCTGCTTGCCCTGGTCAACGATCCGGGCAAGAACAAGATCGGTGACGCGGTCGGCCTGATGCCGTTCCCCGCGGTCGAGGGCGGCAAGGGCGACATCAACGCCTACCCGGCCAACACCGGCGCGCCGACGTCGGTGAACCCGAAGCTGTTCGGACCGAAGACCCAGGCCTGGGTGAAGTGCATCGCGACCAACTACGCCTCCGACTCGATGGAGCAGTCCGGCACGTTCTCGGGCTTCGTCATGGACCACCCGGTGAAGAACCTCCCGCCGCTGACGGCCGACGTACAGCAGCGGATCGACAAGTCGACTTCCACGGTGCTGTGGTTCGAAGCCCTCTTCAACAACAAGGCGAACCAGGACGCCGGCGGGTACGTCGTCAAGCTCCTCACCGGGAGCATGTCCGCGGCCGACTACATGGGCCTGCTGCAGAACGACCTCGACACCGCGCAGTAAGGAGAGCTCCATGGAATCGGTACTGGGGAACAAAAAGGCGGTCGCGGTCCTGCTCGGGCCGGCGCTGATCTTCTTCGTCGGCGTGATCGCCGTGCCGGTGGTCTGGTCGTTCGTCTACAGCCTGTACACCGGCAACGTCATCCGCGGCTTCACCTTCGTTGGTGCGGCCAACTTAACCCGGTTGTGGTCGGATCCCGAAGCCCACCAGGCGTTCTGGTTCACGCTCAAGTACGCGCTGGTTGTCACGGCCGGCCAGATCCTGCTCGGCTACGCGCTCGCGCTGCTGTACGTCTTCGTACTGCGTCGCGCCTCGACGCTCGTGCGCACGATGGTGTTCTTCCCGGTCGTCCTGCCGACGGTCTCGGTCAGCCTGCTGTTCAGCCGGTTCTTCCAGTACGCGCCGACCGACGGCCCGATCAACTCGATCCTGAAGGTGCTCGGTGCCCAGCACGTCGACTTCTTCTCCGCCGGCGGTACGTCGTTCATCGTCCTGGTCGTGATGGACCTCTGGCGGACGCAGGGCTTCTACGCGGTCTTGCTGTACGCCGGACTCGTGGAGATCCCCGACTCCGCCATCGACGCCGCCCGCGTGGACGGCGCCGGCGGGTGGCGGCTGGTGCGGCATGTCGTCGTACCGATGTCGCTGCCGGTGCTGTTCTCGGCGGTGATCTTCAGCTTCAACGCGTCGCTGAAGGTGTTCGACTCCGTGCTCGCCCTCACCCGGGGCGGTCCGGGCAGCGACACGACGCCGCTCAACCTGTTCATGTACAAGACGTCGTTCCTCAGCACCGACTACGGGTACGGCAGCACGATCGCCCTCCTGATCACCGGTGTCTGCCTCGTCGTCACGCTGGCCATCTTCCGCTCCTCGCGCCGCGACCTGACGAAGGGCTGAGACCGTGACCGTCGACACCGTCAGTCCGCCGGTGCACACCGATCCGCCGAGGGCGCCGGTCCCGCGCGCGACGGACCGTGCCATCGCGATGTTCGCCGGCAAGGGACTCACCCGGCTGCTGATCGCCGTACTGCTGGTGGTCGTCTGCTACCCGATGTTCTGGATCCTCGCGACCTCCTTCAAGAACCAGAACGAGTTCCTCGACAAGCCGCTCTGGAAGCTGCCGGCCACCCTGCACGGCTCCAACTACGTCGACGCCTGGACCAACGGCCGGCTCGGGCACAACGCGCTGAACAGCCTGCTGGTGACGGTGCCGTCGCTGGCGATGATCCTCGTCTTCGGTGCGGCCGCCGGGTTCGCGCTGGAGGTGATGGTCTGGCGGGGTCGCAGTACGACGCTGTTGCTGATCGTCGGCGGGATCATGGTGCCGGCGCAGATCATCCTGCTGCCGTTGTTCACGATCTACTTCAAGCTCGGTCTCAGCAACACGTTGTGGCCGCTGATCATCACGTACGTCGGGCACGGTCTGCCGCTGACCGTGTTCCTGATGGCGACGTACTTTCGCGGCGTACCACGGGAGATGTTCGAGGCGGCGACGATCGACGGCGCAGGGATCTACCGGATGTTCTGGTCGGTCGCCGTGCCGATGGTCCGGAACGGGTTGTTCACGGTCGCGCTGCTGATGTTCTTCTCGATCTGGAACGATCTGCTGATCGCGCTCACGTTCAACGTGGACAAGAACCTGCAGACCGTCCAGGTGGGGCTGCTGAACTTCAGCGACGAGTACGGCTCGCTGCAGTACGGACCGCTGTTCGCGGCGATCAGCATCACGGTCTTCTCAACGCTGCTGGTGTACGTCTTCATCAACCGTCAGGTGATGCGGGGTCTCACGGCGGGATCGGTGAAGGGGTGATCGTCGACGCTCACACTCACGTCTGGCCTCGCTGGCCGTACGATCCGCCGGTTCCGGATGACACGTCGCGGGGAAGCTACCAGAACCTGTTGCATGCGATGGACTCGGTCGGCGTGGATCGGGCGGTGCTGATCAACGCTCGGATCAACCGGAGCGCCGACAACAACGAGTACGGAGCCGCGGCGGTGGCGGCGTACCCGGATCGGTTCGTGCAAGTGGTGGACCTCGACGGGCGGTGGGATCCGGCGTACCACATCCCGGGCGCGGCGGATCGGCTTCGGGTGCTGGTCGATCGGTTCCGGCCGGGTGGTGTGTCGCACTATCTGGCGCCGGAGAACGACGGGTGGCTTCGGTCGGCGGAGGGCCGGGCGGTCTTCGAGGTCGCTGCTGAGGAGGGGCTGTTCGTCAACTTCGCGTGTGCGCCGAGTTGGCAGGCGGACCTGCGGGAGGTGGCTCGCGAGTTTCCTACGGTGACGATTCTGGTGAATCATCTGGCGGGGGTGACGCTGTGGGGTGGTGGGGTTGAGGAGGCGCTGGCTTTGACGCTGAGCGCGGAGGAGTTGCCGAATCTCCTGGTCAAGGTGTCCGGGTTCGCGTACGGCACCGATCGGCCGTGGGAGTACCCGAACCGGGAGGCGCTCGACGTCGCGCGGGCGTTGCACGATTCGTGGGGCCCGCATCGCCTGGTCTGGGGGTCCGACTGGCCGTCGGTCACCGCGCACCTGAGCTACCGCCAGTCCCTCGAACTCATCCGCGAACACGCCCCATTCATCGCCCCAACCGCCCTCCCACTGGTCCTCGGCGACAACCTCGAACGCATCCTCACCCGGGAGGCCAACGCATGAGCCGTACGCCGCCGGCGCCGGAGGTTCGCGCGCAGGCGCGCAAGACGGTTGGGATTGCTGGTACGCCGGCCTCGTGGGAGCGGTACGTTGCGTCAGCATCGGTCGAGCGGCTGCGACGGGTTGCGGACGTGAGTTGGCTGCCGTACGACGGTGCCGATCGGGGGTCGGGGCCGCCGCCATCGGACGGGGAGGCCGTGGGGCGGCTGCACGAGTTCGTGACCGGCCTTGACGCTTTGGTTGTCGGGTACGGCTGCCCGCGGGTGACTGCGGGCGTGCTTGCTGCGGGCAAGCGGTTGGTTGTTGTTGGTGATACCCATGGTGACCGCTTCGCCGAGCGTATCGACGTTGCCGCTGCGCGGGATGCGGGTGTGCTTGTCGTCGATACCACCAACGGGTCCTCGGATCCGGTCGCTGAGTGGGCGCTCGCGCTCATCCTCATCGGGCTCCGCAATGCGGGCGCTCACTTCCGCCGGCTCATCGGCGGCGAGGTGCTCTGGCCGGATCGCACGGTCTTTCAGGCCGACCCGGGGTATCTACGGGGCGAGCTCGCCGGCAAGACGGTCGGTCTGGTCGCGGCTGGGCTGATCGGGCGTCGGCTGATCGAGCTGCTGCGTCCGTTCGGCGTACATGTGCTCGTGTCGGATCCCGGCGTACCCGATCTGCTCGCCGGGACCTACGACCTCGATCTGACCGACCTCGACACGGTCATGGCCCGATCTGAGGTGGTCGTTTGCCTTGCCCCGCTGACCGCCGCGACGAAGGGGCTGATCGGCGCCGACCAGATCCGCGCGATGCGCCCGGGGACGGTCTTCGTCAACGTGTCTCGGGGCGCTGTGGTCGACTCCGAAGCCCTGGTCGAACGCCTCGCCACCGGTGATCTGATCGCCTGCTTGGACGTCTTCGATCCCGAGCCCTTACCCGCGGATTCGCCGCTCCGCGCGATGGGCAACGTGTTCCTCAGTCCGCACATCGCCGGCGTCACCGCCGCGGCTGAACCTCGCTTCTTCGACCTGATGGTCGACGAGCTCGAGCGCGTCTTCGCCGGCTACCGCCCCCGCTTCCCCCTCGTCCCGCGCAACGGGTGACTCCGTCCGGTGCTGCCTAGGCGGACATGGTCGCGCTGTCCGCGAGCCGGACCCGGACCCGGACCTCCAGGCACGCAAAACCCGCCTCAGGGCGCCGCGCGCACTCTCAGCCCGCCAGGACCGGGCGGGTTGTGTATGCGCGCACGTCCAGCACCGCGATCTCTTGACGCGGCGCACTGATCTGCGGCAGTGTTTACAGCGCTGTATTACAGCGCTGTAAACCTGCCTCGCTCCGATTGGGGCGGGGGATTGAGCGGAGAGCTGGTAGATGCGTCCGGACATCGTCATCGTGATGACTGATCAGCAGCGGGTGGGGCTGACGCGGCGGAGTGGGTATCCGGTGGACACCATGCCGTTCGTCGACGCGCTGGCGGCCGGCGGGACGGACTTCCGGAACGCGTACACGGCCGCGCCGGCGTGTGTTCCGGCGCGGACCAGTCTGCTCACCGGGCGGTTCCCGAGCGCGCACCGGGTCCGCCAGAACAGCAACGCGCAGTACGCCTACTACGAGCAGGACCTGCTCGACGTACTGCGGGCCGCGGACTACCAGCTGCACTTCGCCGGCAAGCCGCACATGCACCGGGGGCCGGCGGACTTCGACACGTACGCCGGGCCGTACTTCCACACCCGGGGACCCGAACGGTGCCCGGAGGAGAAGGCGTTCGACGAGTGGCTCGAGCGGCTCGATCACGGCGTCGCCGACGAGCCCACGCCGTACGACGTCACGACCCAGCTCCCGTACCGGATCACCTCGGACGCGCTCCGGGCGGTCCACGACGCGGACCCGGAACGACCCGGCCTGTTCTGGGTCTCGTACCCCGAGCCGCACAACCCGTACCAGGTCCCGCGGCCGTACTTCGACCTGGTCGCACCCGAGGACGTCCCGGACCGGATGACGGGGCCGGAGGCAACAAACATCAAGCAAGGCAACTACGCCTGGCTGCGGAAACTCCAGGAGGACAAGCGCCCCGGGTACGACGACAACTGGCGCCGCTACACCGCCAACTATCTCGGCATGCTGCGCCTGCTCGACGACCAGATCAGCCGCCTGCACGAAGGCCTGGCGCAGCGCACCAGGCCGCGACTCACGATCGTGCTCGCCGACCACGGTGACTACGTCGGCGAGTACGGCCTGCAACGCAAGGGCGCCGGGCTGTCCGAGTTCCTGATGCGGATCCCGCTGATCGTCAGCGGCGACGGCGTCAGCGTCCAGGAACGCGACGAGCCGGTCTCGATCGTCGACGTGCTGCCCACCATCTGCGAGGCCGTCGGCCAACCCATCCCCGACGGCGTCCAGGGCCGCAGCCTGCTGCCACTCGCGTACGGCGAGCCCGCCCCGGAAAGCGAATTCGGAAACATCATCGCCGAGCAGGGCTACGGCGGCCGCGCGTACGACGTGACCGCCCGGCCGCCGTTGCACTTCAGCTACGACGGCCCGACGTTCGACGAGCTCAACACCGTCACCCAGTCCGGCGCCGCCCGGATGCTCCGCAGCGGGCAGTGGAAGCTCGTCGTCCACGCGGACCTGCCGGGCGAGCTCTACGACCTGGACACCGACCCCGCCGAGCTCGTCAACCTCTTCGACGACGACCGTCACCTGGCCGTCCGAGCCCACCTGCTGCACGAGCTCACCCGCTGGCAGGCGCGGCTGACCGACGACCTCCCGAACGGCAACTACACCCCGCTCCGCCTGCCCCACAACTGGCGCTGGGCACCTGAAGGAGAAGCTCCATGACCACACTCAGCCGCCGTACCCTCCTAGGGCTCGGCGCCGCCACCGCCGCTGCGATCACGATTCCCGGCTGCTCGGGAAAGTCCGGGCCGATGCGGGTGTCCTGGTACGGGCCCGACCCGGTCACCAAGGCGCTCAACAAGGCGCTCGACGCCTGGAAGTCCAGCGGCGGCGCGGAGTACACCGCGGAGAGCGCGCCGTTCAACGACTACTGGGACAAGCTCGCCACGCGGACCTCCGGCGGCAACGCTCCCGACGTACTGCGGATGTCGATGAGTTACTTCAGCGACTACGCCGGGCGGAGCGCACTGAAGGACCTGAGCTCCTCCGGTATCGACACCTCCGGCCTGGACAAGGGCGTCGCGGACAGCGGGCTGATCGACGGCAAGAACTACGGCGTCGGGCAGAGCTCGATCAGTTACGCGATGTACGTCGACGAGGCGGCGGTGAAGAAGGCCGGGGCGACGGTTCCGGCGCAGGGCTGGACGTGGGACAAGTTCGCCGAGTTCGCCCGCGACTACAGTGGAGCGATCCAGGGGTCGTACGGGTCGACCGACCAGGCCGGGAACTTCCAGCTGTTCGAGGTGTACGCCCGTCAGCACGGCACGGAGCTGTTCTCCGACGACGGCGGAAAGCTTGCCACCAGCAAGGACACGGTCCAGGAGTGGTTCCAGTACTGGGCCGAGCTGCGGAAGGCGAAGGCCGCACCGGCGCAGAACGTCAGCGCCGAGACGACCGCGATCGAGAAGTCGCTGGTTGCCAAGGGCAAGGCTCCGCTGCAGTTCGGCTGGGTCCAGCAGGTCACCTTCTACCAGCCGGTGGTGAAGAACCCGTTGTCGGTGCTGCCGGTGCCGCAGGGTACGGCCGGTGACCTGAAGGGCCAGTTCGTCAAGGGCCTCGACCTGTGGTCGATCTCGTCGGCGAGCAAGCATCCCGAGGACGCGGCCAAGCTGATCGGGTTCCTGCTGAACGACGAGAAGGCGATCAAGGCGATCGGCATCCTGCTCGGCGTACCGCCGTCGAAGAAGGCGCGGGACCTGGTCGCCGCCGACGCCGGATCTGCCGGTGCCCGGGCGATCAAGTACGTCGAGGACATCCAGGCCTTGGTCGGCCCGTCGCCGAAGCCGTGGCCGAAGGGGTACGGCGAACTGCTCACCGGGTTCGGCCGGATCGCGGAGAACATCGGTTTCGGAAAGAGCGATCCGGCCAAGGGCGCGCAGGAGTTCGTCGACCTGGCCGGGAAGACCCTGGGCCAGTGATCGCTCGTCTCCGGCAGAGCATCCCGGCGTACCTGTTCCTGCTGCCCTGGCTGATCGGCATCATCGGGCTGACCATCGGCCCGATGCTGCTGTCGCTGTACTACTCGTTCACCGACTACGCGCTGCTCAACACCCCCGAGTGGCAGGGCCTGCACAACTACACGGCGCTCTTCCACGACTCGCGGTACCTGCAGTCGCTGAAGGTCACGTTCATCTACGTCGGGGTCTCGGTCCCGCTCGAGATGGCGTTCGCGCTCGCGGTCGCCGTACTCCTGAACCGCGGGCTCAAGGGTCTGGCCGTCTACCGCGCGCTGTACTACGTGCCGAGCCTGCTCGGCGGCAGCGTCGCGATCGCCCTGCTCTGGCAGCAGATCTTCGGCAGCGACGGCCTGCTCAACGACGTCCTCGGCCTGTTCGGGATCCACGGCCGCGGCTGGATCTCCGAGCCCGGTACGGCGTTGTGGACGCTGATCGTGCTCCGGGTCTGGCAGTTCGGCGCGCCGATGGTGATCTTCCTGGCCGGGTTGCGGCAGATCCCGGACGAGGTGCTGGAGGCCGCCGAGGTCGACGGTGCGGGCCGTTGGCAACGATTCTGGCGGGTCACGCTGCCACTGCTCTCGCCGGTGGTGTTCTTCAACCTGGTGCTGCAGATCATCGGCGCGTTCCAGGCGTTCACGCCGGCGTTCGTGATCAGTGGCGGCAAGGGCGGCCCGTCGGACTCGACGCTGTTCTACACGCTGTACCTGTACCAGCAGGCGTTCGGCAACTTCAAGATGGGGTACGCCGCCGCGATGGCCTGGGTGCTGCTGCTGATCGTCGCGGTCTTCACCGGACTGAACTTCGTCCTCGGTCGCGCCTGGGTGTTCTACGGAGACGAAGGGGTACGCCGATGAAACGCGTGCTGGCCCACGTCGGCCTGACCGCCGGCGCGCTGATCATGCTGTACCCGCTGCTCTGGATGATCAGCGCCTCACTGCGCAAGAACACCGACATCTTCGAGCATCCGGGCCTGATCCCGGAGCACCCGACGCTCGGGAACTACGCGCTCGGCTGGACCTCGACCGGGACGAGCTTCGGCGTGTACATGTTGAACTCGCTCATCATCTGCGCGGCGGTGGTGATCGGCAACCTGCTGACCTGCTCGCTGACCGCGTACGCGTTCGCGCGGATGACGTTCGTCGGGCGGAAAACGTTGTTCGGGCTGATGCTCGCGACGCTGATGCTGCCCGCCCACGTGACGCTGATCGCGCAGTACTCGATCTTCCGGAAGCTGGACTGGATCGACACGTTCTGGCCGATGATCGTGCCGAGCTTCCTGGCCACCGACGCGTTCTTCGTGTTCCTGATGGTGCAGTTCATCCGGTCGATCCCGGTCGAGCTGGACGACGCGGCCCGGATCGACGGCTGCGGCTACTGGGGCATCTACCGGCGGATCATCCTGCCGTTGCTCTCCCCGGCGCTGGTGACGACCGCGATCTTCTCGTTCATCTGGACCTGGAACAACTTCTTCAGCCAGCTGATCTACCTGTCCACCAGGACCAAGCTGACGGTACCGGTCGCGCTGCGCGGTTTCCTGGACGCGACCGGCAGCTCGGAGTGGGGCGCGCTGTTCGCGATGAGCGTCGTGACGCTGGTGCCGGTGGTCGCGGTGTTCGTGATCTTCCAGCGGCGGATCCTGGCCGGAATGGCTCATACGGGCCTCAAATGAGGCTGTACTTTTGGCCGGGCCTTCGGCGCCGGCGTGGTCATGGGGCCTTGGCTCCCGGTCTTCCCTCGTCGCTCCGGTCGCTGCGCTCCCTGCGCTCCTCAGTCCAGACCGGAGGCCCCATGACCTTGGGCCGCACGCTTCTCGGCACATGACATGCTTACCCTCATGAGGCCGCGCCTGACCGATGTCGCCGAGGCGGCCGGGGTGTCGATGAAGACGGTGTCGAACGTCGTCAACGGCGCCGAGCACGTCCGCGAGGAGACCCGGCAGAAGGTGCTCGCGGCAATCGACAAGCTCGGCTACCGGCCGAACATCGCGGCCCGCAACCTCGCCCAGGGCCGCAGCGGCGTGATCGCGTTCGCCGTACCGCACCTGGACCGGCCGTACTTCGCGTCGCTGGCGGCGCGGATGCTCGACGAGGCCGAGGCGTTCGGCTGGATCGTGCAGTTCCACCAGACCGGCGGGCGCCGGGAGACCGAGCTGGCGCTGCTGAACGACCGGCATCCGGCCCGGCTGGACGGGATCGTGATGAGCCCGCTCGGCCTCACGCCCGAGGACGTGCAGGAACGTGCTCCGGGGCTGCCGCTCGTACTGCTCGGGGAGAAGGCCGGCACCGAGCACCACGCCGACCACGTCGGGATCGACAACCGGGAAGCCGGCCGGGTGGCGACCGAGCACCTGCTGTCGCTGGGCCGGCGTCAGGTGATGGCGCTCGCGCCGGGCCCGCGGATGGACGACGAACGGATCAACGGCTACCGCGACGCGCTCGCCGCGGCCGGGCTGCCGGTCGACGAGGACATCGTGCTGCCGACCGGCGGGCTGCGCGGTCAGGACGCCGAGCAGACCCTCGGCAACTGGCTGGATTCGGGCCATCCGGCGCCGGACGCCGTGTTCACCGCCACCGACTGGCTCGCCATGGGCGCGATCCGGGCACTCGTACTGCGGGGGCTCCGGATCCCGCAGGACGTCGCCGTGGTCGGGTTCGACGACATCCCGTACGACCTCGCGACCCTCCCGACGCTGACCACGGTCGCCCCGGACCGGGTCGCGATCGCACGCCTTGCCCTGCAGGCGTTACGCGATCAGCGACCCGGTGCGGAACCCGTACGCTTGCAGGCCCCGTTCAGCCTGGTGGTCCGGGAGAGTACGACCGGGATCAGCTAGCCGGCCAGTTCAGCCCGCGAGGGTCAGCGAGACGGTCGCCTTGTTGAGCGTGGTGCCGAGCAGCTTGCTGTCCCGGGGCGAGCCGGCGGTCGAGATCTCGACGTCGTCGGCGTTCCGGCCGGAGGTCCCGACGTACCGGGTCGCGACCCAGCGGGTGGTGTTGCCGCTGCGGTAGGTGTAGACGACGGTGCTGACCCGCAGCGGGCCCAGGCCCGAGGCCGACTTCATCGTCACCGTCGAGGTGCCGACGATGTGCAGGCCACGGGTGCCCTTGAGCGACTTGATCTTCTGGTTCAGCGCGGTGATCGTGCCGTGGTTGCCGTCGTACGACGTGTTGAACCGGATCATCCGGTTGTGCGCGGTGTCGTCGAAGCGCGCCTGCCACGGGCCGAGCGCGACCGACTTCCAGGTCGCCGGCAGGACGGCGCTCGCGTGGTAGCCCTCGCTGGAGTGGTTGAAGTACCGGACCTTGTAGGTCACGGCGGAGCTGTTGCTCGCCGCAACGGTCTGCGTCGAGGCGTGGCTCGGCAGAGCGCCGCCCAGTGCCACCGCACCCGCACCCGCCAGCGCCACAGCTCCGGTCACGATCCGCTTCATCATCTTGGTGTCCCCCTAGTCGTTGCGCGGCCCCTTGTGAGCAGCGCACCCACTAAGACACCGCGACCCGGCGAAAGGTTGAGTGCGATTTCCGAGTAGTTGACCACGGACAGTGGCAACTACATACTGCTTGCACCGCCGTCGGCGGGCTGTGGGGGCAGCTGGGGATTCATGGGGACCAAGGGGGGCACGCTGTGCATGCCTGGAAGTTGATTCGCGCTGTGCTGATCACGGGAATCGTCGGTACGTCGCTTGCGGTACCGGCGTCGGCGATGGCCGACGATCCGCCGCCGACCAGCGCCGTCGATGTCAGTTCGACGACGCTCAACCCGGGGGACACACTGACCGTCACACAGACGGTCTACAACAAGATCGCGATCCCGATCGAGGGCGGCAAGGCGGCGCTGTACGCCGAGGGCGCCGACCTCACGGGCTCGCTCGACCTGGTCGGTTGTACCGGGGCAACGATCTGCTACGCCTACAACGGGCAGCACTTCCGCGCGGACGTCGGCGACGTACCGCCGGGCGAGAGCCGGACGGTGGTCTGGACGCTCCGGGTGAAGGACAGCCCGGTGCCGGGGCCGTTCGTACTGCGGCACCAGTTCCTCGGCGACAACTACGCGTTCGACGCATACACCGGGCCGACGATCACGATCACGCCGCAGGCGGCCGACGTCGCGGTGGCGCTGACCGCGTCCGTACGGAGCACGCTGACCGCGCGGATCACGTACACGGTCACGATCAAGAACAACGGGCCGGGCGACGCGTCCGGGATCCGGGTCGTGGCTACGTATCCAACGGGCCTGGTCTACGCGGGGTCGACCTGCACCCGCGTCGGTACGACGAGATCGGTCAACTGTGACGTCCCCTCGCTGGCGGCCGGAGCGAGTACGACGCGCACGCTGACCGCCGACAGCACCCTGCTCACGGTCGGCTCGTTGACCGCGACCGCGCAGCGGACGGCGAGCTCGCCGTCAGATCCGGTGCCGGCGAACGACAAGGCCACCCGCACCTGCACCGCGCTGACCGGCCTGATCGTGCACTGCTGACAACTCCACAACCGCACCACTCCGACCGCCGCCCGAGGGACCTGATCCCCCGGCCGGCGGTCGTCCCATGCCCCCAGCGACTTTGAGAAGCCACCAACCGTCTTCGCGCCGACGGAATGACTGGTGGGTTATCAAAGTGGTGCGGGGTCGGCGCTTGCGTCGAGGGGTGGCGGAGGTTTACGGTCCGGGTTAACGTTTAAGTGAGTGTTAGTGAGCACTTCTTCGAAACTTGGAGCAACTATGATCAGTCGGCGACGGTTTTTGCAGGTGACCGGGGCGGCGATCGGCGCCTCGACGCTGGCGGCCTGTGGAGACGGTGGCGCGTCGAGCGGGGGTGCGAAGGCCTCGAGCGAGCTCAAGCTGCCGACGTACAAGCCGTTCGAGGGGCTCCGCCCCGACCTGCCGGGGGCCGAGTCCGGCCTGGAGCCCGGGTTCCTGAAGTTCCCGGCGGACGCGGTCGCGAGTGTGAAGACGCCGCCGCTGAAGAACGCGGTGACCGCGCTCACCGAGACGTTCGCGACGCCGCCGCCCCCGATGGGCAGCAACCCGATGTGGCAGGCGCTGAACCAGGCGCTCGGCGCCGAGCTCAAGCTGACCATCGGCACCGACCCGGGCTACCCGGAGAAGTTCGCCACGCTGCTCGCCAGCGACTCGCTGCCGGACCTGATGTGGCTGCCGCCGAACCAGGGCATCCCGAACATCGGCCCGATGCTCGAGGCGAAGTTCCAGGATCTCACCAAGTACCTGTCCGGTGACGCCGTACTGGAGTACCCGAACCTGGCCGCGCTGAAGCCTGCCTCCTGGCGGACCGCCGTGGTGAACGGGAAGATCTGGGGCGCCCCGATCCCGTCGACGCCGTTCGGCCAGGTGATGATGGGCAACCCGAAGACCTGGGCGAAGGTCGGCGGGCTGCAGTGCTCGACCGCGGACGAGTTCTTTGCCAAGTGCAAGGAGCTGACCAACGGGACGAACTACGCGCTCGAGCCGGCCATCGTCAACATGCTGCACATGTTCGGCGAGTGGTTCGGTGCCCCGAACTCCTGGCGGGTGAACCAGGACCGCTCGCTGACCCACCTGTACGAGACCGACAACTACCGGGCCGCCGTCGAGTACGCCGCCAAGCTGTGGGCGGCGAAGGTGTTCTACCCGGACCTCAACCTGGCCGACGCGACGCCGAAGACCGTGAACGGGCAGATCGCCGCGCAGGTCGTGGTCGGCCCGCGGGCGACCGCGGACTTCCGCAACCTGGACCCGACGCTGTTCGTCGACACGATGATCCCGTTCGGCCACGACGGCAAGGCCAAGCCGACGTACGACATGGGCTACGGCACGGTCGGGTTCACGCCGTTCAAGAAGACCGACGAGGGCCGGATCCGCGAACTGCTGGCGCTGATGGACTACCTGTCGGCGCCGTTCGGCACCAAGGAGTACCTGGTGAAGAACTTCGGCGTCGCGGGGCAGCAGTACCAGCTGGACGCGAACAAGAACCCGGTGCTGACGAAGGCCGGGAACCAGCAGGCGCCGGGTCTGGTCAGTGCGCTGCAGATCATGAACGCGCCGGAGAGCGTGATCTTCAACCCGGCGTTCCCGGACGACACCCACAAGATCTACGCGACCGAGCAGAAGCTCCTCAAGTACGCGATGCGGAACCCGACGGCGGGCACGTACTCCGACACGTCGAGCAAGGTCGGCCCGAAGCTGACCGCGGCGTTCCGGGACACCATCGTCGATATCGTCACCGGCCGGCAGAAGATCGACGCGTACGACGCGGCGCTGAAGCGCTGGAAGTCCGGTGGCGGTGACAAGATGCGCGACGAGTTCGCGGCCGTGCTGCCGGCGAGCGTTCCGGTCACCGGGTCCTGATCGATGCTGAAATCGAACTCCTCGAAGCGGCAGGCCAAGAACGGCCTGCCGCTGAAGGCGAAATGGGCCCGGGACTGGCAGATGGTGCTGCTGATGATCCCCGGCGTGGTCTTCCTGCTGGCGTTCTTCTACCTGCCGGTGCTCGGCAACGTGGTCGCGTTCCAGGACTTCCAGCCGTACCTCGGCATCATGCACAGCGGGTGGAACGGCCTGCAGAACTTCGTCAACCTCTACGACAACCCGGACTTCTGGGACGCGTTGCGGAACACGTTGCTGCTGGCCGGCGTCCAGTTGCTGCTGTTCTTCCCGGTGCCGATCGGGCTGGCGCTGATCGTCGACTCGCTGGTCAGCAACCGTTTTCGGAAATGGTTCCAGACGATTGCCTACCTGCCGCACTTCCTGTCCTGGGTGCTGGTGGTGACGCTGTTTCAGCAGTCGCTGGGCGGCGCCGGGTTCGTCAACAACCTGCTCCGGCAGGCGGGCCTGGACCCGATCCCGTTCATGACCAACCCGGACACCTTCCCGCTGCTCGTCGTCGGGCAGCTGATCTGGAAGGACGCCGGCTGGGCGATGATCATCTTCCTCGCCGCGCTGACCACGGTTGACGTCTCGCTGTACGAGGCGGCCGCGGCAGACGGCGCCGGGCGCTGGCGGCGGATGTGGCACATCACGCTGCCGTCGCTGCGGACGGTCATCGTGCTGCTGCTGAT
Organism: Kribbella aluminosa; assembly: GCF_017876295.1. Classification (NCBI taxonomy): domain Bacteria; kingdom Bacillati; phylum Actinomycetota; class Actinomycetes; order Propionibacteriales; family Kribbellaceae; genus Kribbella; species Kribbella aluminosa. The sequence continues at coordinate 1,823,647 of NZ_JAGINT010000002.1, forward strand.
CCTGCGGATCGGTGACATCCTCAGCGTCGGGTTCGAGCAGTTCATCCTGCAACGCGACTCGGTCGGCCCGGGCGCCGCCGAAGTACTGGACACGTTCACGTACTACGCCGGCGTGGTCGGCGGCGACTGGAGCAGCGGGGGCCGCGGCCGGCCTGGCGAAGGGCGTCATCGGCGCGTTGTTGCTGTGGGGCGCGAACACGTTGGCCCACCGCCTCGGCGAGCCGGGCATCTTCCAGAAACGAGGCGTTTCATGAGACCGGTCTGGAAGGAGAAGCCCTCTCCTGGCTACCAGGCGATCAAGGCGGTCATCCTGGGTGGCTTCGCGCTCCTCATCGTGGTCCCGATCCTGGTCGTGATCTCCACGTCGCTGGCGAGCGACCGCGACATCATCAACGCCGGCGGGTACGTGCTGTGGCCGTCGCACCCGACGTTCAAGGCGTACCAAACGCTCTTCAGTGGCGGGTTGATGGGTCGCGCGATCCTCGTCAGCGTGTTCGTTACGGTGGTCGGTACGGCGATCGCGCTGGCGGTGACGATCGCACTCGCCTACGGGACCTCACGGCCCGTGCTGTTCGGGCGGCCGGTGCTGCTGATGGTGCTGTTCACGTTGCTGTTCGCGCCAGGCATCATCCCGATGTTCCTGGTGGTGAAGCAGCTCGGGCTGCTGGACAGCCTGTGGTCGCTGATCCTCCCCGGGGCTCTCGGTGCGTTCAACTTCGTTGTGCTGCGCACCTTCTTCATGAACGTGCCAGGCGAGCTGCTGGAGAGCGCGCGGATCGACGGGGCCAGCGACTTCACGATCCTGCGGCAGATCATCATGCCGCTGTCGAAGGCCGTGATCGCGGTCGTCGGGTTGTTCTACGCGGTCGGGTTCTGGAACGCGTTCTTCAACGCGCTGCTGTACCTGAACGACACGTCGAAGTGGCCGGTGCAGGTGATCCTGCGGACGTACGTCCTGCAGGGCAAGTCGTTGTCGGCGGACCAGCTCGGCGTGACTCCGCTCCCGCAACCGCAGTCCCTCCAGATGGCCGTCGTGGTCGTCGCCCTGGTCCCGATCGCCATGGTGTACCCGTTCCTCCAACGGCACTTCACCAAGGGCGTGATCACGGGTGCGGTCAAGGGCTGATCTGACAGAATCACGACATGTCCTCACCTTTGGCTGAGCGGACGACGCTGCGGATGGTGGCGAAGGAGGCAGGCGTCTCGGTCGCGACCGTGTCGTACGTCCTGTCCGGGCGGCACCGCAGCCACACGATCAAGGACTCCACCGCGGACCGGGTCCGCGAGGCCGCGTCGCGGCTGGGCTACCGGCGCAACGACGCGGCCCGCGCGATCCGGACCGGCAAGTCGGACCTGGTTCTGCTGTCGCTCAGCTACCTCGCGGACCCGTGGTCGCAGGCGGTCGCGGCCACGGTCAGTACGGCGGTGAGCCCACTCGGCAAGACCGCGCTGATCGTCGCGGACGGCGACTGGCGCACCGTCCTGGCGAACCGGACGCCCGACGTGATCTTCATCGACAGCATCAAGCCGGACCCTTCGCAGGTCGAGGAGCTTGCCGCCTTCGCCGCACAGGGCGTGCAGATCGTCGCGTTCAGCGAAACGCTGGAACCGCAGGGTTTCGACGTGATCCGGTCCGGCGCCGAGCCGCGCTGCCACCTCGCGGTGCAGCACCTGCTCGAGCGGCACGACCGGATCGGTGCGTTGACCTCGCGGACGACGGGATTCGCCCGCTTCGACGCGTACCTGAACACTTTGCGCGCCGCCGGCAAGCCGATCCACAGCGACGACATCGAGGTCTTCGAGCAGCACCCGGAGGGCGCGTACCGGGCTGCGATGGCGCTGCTGTCCCGGCCGAACCGTCCGGCCGCGCTGTACTGCACGACCGACTTCGCCGCGATCGCCGCGGTCCGGGCCGCGCATCGGCTACGGATCGACGTACCGCGGGACCTGGCGATCATCGGGGTCGGCAACACTCCCGAAGGCGAGCACCTCGACCCGGCGCTGTCCACCGTCGGTCCGGTCGGCTTCAACGATGCGCTGGCACGGATCATCGTCGGGCGCCTGACCGACCGGGAAGGCGCTCCCGGCGAAGTGTTCGATTTCCCTTGGCAACTGATCGTCCGGGAGTCCTCTTGAGGCCGAACGTCGTACTGATCTGTGTCGACGAGTGGCGGGGCGACGCGCTGTCGTGCGCCGGTCACCCGTACGTCGAGACACCGCACCTGGACGAGCTGGCCCGGAACGGCGTCCGGTTCAGCCGCGGGTACTCCGCGACGCCGACATGCGTGCCGGCCCGGGTCGCGCTGTTCACCGGGCAGTCGCAGGAGCGGCACGGGCGGGTCGGATACACCGACGGCGTACCGTTCGACGTCGCGCATCCGGTGACGGTGCAGGGCGAGTTCAAGCGCGCCGGGTACCACACGCAGGCGATCGGGAAGATGCACGTCTGGCCGGAGCGATCGCGGCTCGGGTTCGACGACGTCGTACTGCATGACGGGTTCCTGCATCATTCGCGGCGGGCGCATCGCCAGCAGTTCGGGTTCTTCGACGACTACGTGCCGTGGTTGCGGCGGCAGCCCGGGGTCTCGCCGGACGCGGAGTACTTCGACCACGGGGTGAACTGCAACTCGGTGGTCGCGCGGCCCTGGGACAAGGCGGAGGAGCTGCACCCGACCTCGTGGGTGGGAACGCAGACGATCGAGTGGCTGTACCGGCGGGATCCCACGAAGCCGTTCTTCCTGTACCTGTCGTTCCATCGGCCGCACCCGCCGTACGACCCGCCGGCGTGGGCGTTCGACCGGTACGACGCGTTGCCGCCGTACCAGCGTGAGCTGGGGGACTGGGAGGGCGACTGGGACGAGTACCGGCGGGACGGGGACTATCAGGCGGCGATCGGTGACCTGCCGGATCGCGTGGTGCATCGGGCGCGGGCCGGGTACTACGGGCTGATGGCGCAGATCGACCTGCAGGTCAACCGGATCCGCGAGGCACTTGTCGACTTCGGGGTGTACGACGACACGATCATCGCGTTCACGTCCGACCACGGCGAGATGATGGGCGACCACCGGATGTTCCGGAAGTCGGTGCCGTACGAGGGGTCCGCGCAGGTGCCGTTCATCGTCGCGGATCGGGCGTCCGCCGGCGGTGCTGTGCGCGGCGGGGTCGTCGAACAGGTGGTGGAGCTGCGGGACGTGATGCCGACGCTGCTGGACCTGGCCGGGGTACCGGTGCCGCAGTCGGTGGACGGGGTGTCGCTGGCGCCGTTCCTGCGCGGGGAGACTGCTGAGGTGCGGGAGTGGTTGCACGGCGAGCACCTGCACTTCGACCAGTCTCTGCACTGGGTGACGGACGGGAAGATCAAGTACGTGTGGGGCTCGGAACGGGGCGTGGAGCAACTGTTCGACCTCGAGACGGATCCTGGCGAGCTGCACAACCTGGTCTCGTCCCGTCCGGAGTTGCTGGGGTTGTGGCGTTCTCGCCTGATCCAGGACCTGAGCGGCCGTGAGGAAGGTTTCGTGGCCGACGGCGAACTGGTCACCGGTCGCCCGGTGACGCCGATCCTCAACCACACAAGGGAAAGACTTGCTCAAGCCGCCGGGTGAAGGCTGGTCCCTCGTCGACACCGGCGAGTCCGACACCACCGTCTACCGCCGCGAGGACGTCTACGCCAAGTGCTGCGACCCGTCCGGCGTCGGTGAGCTGGCGGCCGAACGCGACCGCATCCACTGGCTGTCCGCAACGGAGTTGCCGGGAGCAACAGTCCTCGACTGGCTCGAGTCGCCAGAGTCGCCAGAGTCGCCAGATTCGCTCGAATCGCTCGAGTCGCCAGAGTCGCCAGAGCCCGACGATCCGCTGGCGCCGTCGGAGCGGCGTGCGGCGGGTGGCTTTGGCGGCATCGGGGCCTGTCTGCTCACCTCTGCTGTGCCTGGTGTGCCGGGCGATGCTCTCCCGCCGGCCTCGCACGAGCAGGCCATGCGGAGTCTGGGGCGGGCTCTGCGGGACCTGCATTCGTTGCGGGACTGTCCGTTCGAGCGGCCGTTGGGGGAAGTGATCGCCGCGGCGACGGACGTGGTACGGCGGGGTGCGGTGAATCCGCAGTTTCTGACGGACGAGTGGCGGAAGGTTTCACCGGACGAGCTGCTGCGGGAGGTGGTTGCTGAGCGCACCTATGTGGAGAGTGTGCTGGAGCCGGTGGTCTGTCACGGGGACGCCTGCCTGCCGAACGTGTTCTTCGATCCGGACACGCTCGACGTGACCGGGCTGATCGACCTCGGGCGGCTGGGGATCGCGGACCGGTACTCCGATCTCGCACTCACCACGATCCAGCTCCACGACGAGTGGTCGGCCGACCCGGCGCCGTTCCTCGCGGCGTACGGCGTACCGGACCCGGACCCGCGCCGCCTGCACTTCTTCCGCCTCCTCGACCCGCTGACCTGGGGCTAACACGACCGCCCGGGCGCCGGTGCGGGCAGATGTCGGTGGGATGAACAGGTAATGGTGCCGGAGCACCGGCTATTACCTGTCCAAAGCCACCAGTTCCTGTGCTGAGCCCGCAAACTACTTGCGGCCGAGCTTCCACCACTTCGGTTTGTTCATCTTGATCTCGTCCGGCTCCATCGGCGGCGGCACCGGCGGGCGGGACTCCTCGGTGAGGAAGTTGCCGGACTCGGTGTCGTACGGCGTGACGCCGAGCCTGCGGCTGATCTCCATCACGATCGGGATCGACCGCGGGCCGTCGTTCAGGTAGAAGGTGATGTCGCGGACCTCGACACCCTTGCCGATCGTCATCTCGACGTCGAAGTCCGAACTTCGCAACGCCAGCCAGGACGGCTTGCTGGCGTCGACGTCCGGCACCAGCTCCCGGACCGCGGCCACCACGTCGGTCGAGGTCCCGACCGACGGCGGCTCGTAGTCGACCGGTATGTCGTCAAGGCGCCGTACGCCTCCTGGTCCGCGCATCGCATAAACAGCCCAGCTCATGCCCCCAGCATGCCAGGTGATCAGCGCTTCCGGGCGGCGAGGATCGCGAACGTGAGGTACTGACCGTTGTCGGCCTCGAGCATCTCGACCACTCCGGAGCGGCGCTCGTCCCGGTACTCGGCGACCGCGCGGGACCACCGCAGCCAGTCGGACCACCCGTTCTCCTGGAGCCTGGCCGCGGTGACGTCGACCAGTTCGGTGACCTCCCACTGGAACCGCCACCAGCCCGCGGTATGCCAGCCCAGCGCCTCCCAACCCACCACCTTCCGAATGTGCTCCGGGATGCCTCCGAGCTCGCGAACCTCCTTCGTCATCGCCGGCGTCGCGACCCCCAGCTGTCCGCCCGGCTTGAGGAAGCTCGTGATGTAGGCGAGGTAGTGGTCCGCGGTACCGAAGTACTCCCAGGCGTCGATGCAGACGATCGCGTCGAAGTAGCTCTCGGCGAAGGGTAGCGTGTGCGCCTCGGCCTTGAGCGTGACGACGTCCGGCGACCCGATGGACGCCGCCGCCTCCGTTGGGTCCACCCATAGATCCGCGGCCCACACCTGTACGCCGAACTCCCGCGCGAGGAACACCGACGTGGCGCCCTTGCCGGAGCCGAGGTCGAGCACCCGCATCCCGGGCCGCAGGTCGAGGTCGCGGGCGAGATCCTCCAGCAACCACAGGGGATTCGGGCCCATGTCGCGGGCCAGCAGCCAGTCCGCGTCGTACCCGTTGGAGCGAGGACAGCTGTCGTGCCGCAGATCCATCAGCACAGCGTAGCGGGGTGAAATCGGGATGTGCCCGGGGTTTCCGTGCGGCACAGTGACTGCACGGGCTGAACTTGATCCGGTGATTCGCTCGTTCTATCGGGACCGGTACGTCGAGGACGATCGGCTGGTGGTCAACGGACACGGCCGGCTCGAGTTCGCGCGTACCCAGGAGTTGCTGCTGCCCCCGCGGCCGACGTACTGGATGTCGGCGGCTCGGGCGGCTTCACGGTCGCGTACTTCCACCACACCGACGAGCTCAGCACCGCCGGGCTCGCCGACGTCGACGTACTCGGAGTCGAGGGCCCGGCCGCCAGCATCCTGCAGAACGCGGCGCCGGACCGGATCGACGGCCTGCTCCCGTCAAGGGCGCCGGTGGGAAGAAGGTTGTCCGCGAGGCCGTCCTGTTCGCCCGGCTGGTCGAGTCCGATCCGCGGCTCCAGGCCGCCAGCCAGCACCTCGTCTACGGACGGGTAACCGACTGACTGCGTTCGGTAGCGGCGTCGCGAAACGGTGTCAATAGCTGCAACCCGGTTCTCCGGATGGCGGTCCAGGCCGTAATATCAGCCGGCGGTCGGCTCGGGGGTCTGTGCCGGCCATTCTGATGGGGATCGGCGGCAGCCGGTACTGGGGAGAAGCGGAAACCTATGGCGGACGAGTCGGCGCCCAAGCCCGGGCATTTCCTGCCCGGCGGCGACGGGGACCGGACCACGGCGGACAACCGGACGACACCGGACAACCGGGCGGCGGGCAACCCGGCTGCGGGCGACCCGACTGCGGGCAACCCGACGGCGGACAACCGGGCGGTGGGCAACCGGGCGGTGGGCGGATCGGCGCCGTTGGCGGCACCTACACCACGGCTCGGTAGGGACGACCGGCCGGCGCACCCGCAGCTCAGCGGCAGCCGGATCGACTCCCGGCGGACGACGCTGTCCGGCACCCGGCTCGGGCCGGCGGCCGCCGACGATCGCGCGGCCGCGGCGTACCGCGAGGTGTTCCACCCGGAGCCGATCCCGTTCGTGCCGAAGAAGCGCTCCAAGGGGCTGATCGCGCTGATCGTCGCCGCGGCCCTGCTGGTGCTCGGCGGCGGCGCGACGTTCGCGGTCAAGGTCCTCTCGAACTACGACGGTTTCGTCGCGAACCCGCTGGGTACGCCGTCCGCGACGCCGGGCGACGGTGCGAGCGGCGGCCCGACGACCACCGCGCCGGTCGGCAAGGGTACGCCGGACGCCGACGTCGTCGGCAAGAACGCGATCTACGGCGCCGGGAAACTGCCGGTGGTGAACTGCCCGGAGCCCGCGTTCCGCCCGACGTCCAAGGAGAACGTGCGCTCCTACTACCAGGCGCTGACCGCATGTATGGACAAGGCCTGGAAGCCACTCGTCACCAAGGCGGGCTTCGAGTTCCGGTCGCCGCGGCTGATCGTCTTCGACGACGGCGAGGAGACCGCGTGCGGCGTACAGCAGGATCTCGCGTCGTACTGCCAGGACGACCAGGGCGGCAGCGTGACGATGCCGTGGCAGAAGATCGTCGAGGACTACCCGACGCACCGGGCGGCGACCCGGGCACAGATGGCGCAGGCGTTCGGCTTCGTGTACGGCGTTCACGTCCAGAACCTGACCGGGATGGCCGACGCTACCGGCAACCTCGCGGACGCCGCGGCGAACAAGGCGGCCGAGCTGGAGCAGGACCGGCGCGCGTCGCTGCAGGCGTCCTGCTTCGGTGCGGTGTTCTTCGGCGCCGCGCGGGCGAGCTTCCCGCTGCGCGGCGAGCTGCTGCAGCAGTGGAACGACCAGGTCCGGCGTAGCGGCGACGAGTACAGCAAGGACAAGGTCCGCGACCACGGCTCCAGCAAGAGCTACACGCTGTGGATGAACCAGGGCTTCGCGACAACCAACCCCGCCGCCTGCAACACTTTCGGCGCAGCATCCGCCAAGGTCAGCTGAGCAAGATGGGAACGATCGATGCCTGACTCCGTCCCGAAGCCGGGCCATTTCAGTACCGGCGAGCCCGATCCCGGATCCCAGCCGCTGACCCTGAAGAGCGCGCAGCCCGTAGGCCTCGGGACGGCGCGCCCGGTCGCGTTCGACGACTCGTCCGTACGCCGGAAAGCCCGCCCGCTGCCGACCGAGCCCGGTACCGAGAGCGACTACACCGGCCCACCGACCGCACCGCTCACCGGCACCCCGTACACCCCGCTCACGGGTACCCGCCGCGCCGGCGGCCCCCGGTCCACCGGCTGGCACTCGAACCCGTCCCGCTCCGGCGCCCAGTTCACCGCCGAACCGCCCCCGCTCAAGCCACCACGCCAGCACTCGCGCCCGATCATCGCCGGGCTCTCGGTCGTGGTCGTCGTCATGCTCACCGGCGCGGCCATCGGCGGCTTCAAGCTCGTCGACTCGTACGGTTTCCAGCGTCCCCTGTCACAGCCCTCGATCAAGAAGTCCCAAGCTCCGCTCCCGGTCCCCCCGGACCCCACCGTGACGGTCACCGTCCAGGGCATCCCGGACATGGAGCGGCTGCAGAAGAACAAGATCTACACCTCCGGGAACGTCGTACCGGTGAGCTGCAAGGAACCGGCCATCAAACCGAACTCGCAGTCCTCGATCCTGCGCTACTACCAGGCGCTGCTGCCCTGCCTGAACAACGCCTGGGCACCGATCGTGAAGAAGGCCGGGTACGACTTCCGGTCGCCGAAGGTGAAGCTGCAGACCAGCCAGGTCACCACCGACGAGGACTGCACCGGCGAGTCGGACACGGCGTACTACTGCAGCTCCGACGAGAGCATCAACATCAGCTGGAAAGAGGACCTCAAGTACTACAAGAACGAGCCGCTGGCTGCGCGGGTGTGGATGCTCGACACGATGGCCCACGAGTACGGCCACCACGTCCAGCAGATGACCGAGATGATCACCGCGTCGTTCTCCCGCGAGGGCTGGACGAACTCGAAGGCGATGAAGCTCGAATGGGCCCGCCGCCGGGAGCTCCAGGCGACCTGCTTCGGCGCGGCCTTCCTCGGCGCGAACAAGACGTCCCTCGGCCTGTCCGGCAACAAGCTGAAGCTCTGGCAGTGGGAAGCTTCGCACTCGGGCGACGAGTACAACCCGAAGAAGGTCCGCGACCACGGCTCCCGCGCGAGCAACTGGGCCTGGTCCGACCCCGCCTTCACCTCCGCCAACCCCAAGGACTGCAACACCTTCACCGCCCCTGCCGCCAAGGTCAGTTGAGCCGTGCGCAAAGCGGCGTTGGTGGCGGTGCTCCTGGCGATGGTTGGCGGCTGCGCCGGCCCGCCCACAGCGTCGCCTTCGCCGTCGGGGTGGGTGACGGCGAGCTCCACGCCGCGGACAGCGCCTGCTACCCCGACGTACATGTCGTTGGAAGACACGTACCTGCTGCACAACCAGCTCTACACGGCGGGGCAGGTGCCCGCGACGCCCTGTTACTTGCCGGGCGGGCCGTTGAAGACGCGGAGCGACGTACAGCGGTCCGCGAACGCGATGCTGGTCTGCCTCCAATCCGCCTGGAAACCGGTCGTCGAGCACGCGGACGCCAGCTTCGCCCCGACGACCCTGTACGTCGTGACCGTGGGCGCGCGGACCGCCTGCGGCGGCTTCGACGCCGACTCCGACGCGTTCTACTGCACCGACAACTCCGACATCTACCTCGACTGGACCCAGCATCTCGAGGAAAGCCCCGACGACCGGCAGTACGCGTCGGCCGATCTCCTGTGGGTGATGGCGCACGAGTTCGGGCACCATCTCCAGCAGTTGGCCGGGATCTCGGCGTACTACGACGACCGCCTGGACCGGACCACGGGCGCGGCCCTCCCTCGAACAGACCCGCCGCCTCGAGCTCCAGGCCTCCTGCCTGGCTGCCGCATTCCTCGGGGCGAACCGGGACACGCTCGACCTGTACGACGACCGCATCGACGCCTACCAGGACGAGGCGTACTCCGGCGATGAAGACGCCCCGTCGTCGCCACGAGACCACGGATCGCGCAAGAGCAGCACGGCGTGGTCCAAGGCTGCCTTCACCGCCAAGTCCCCCTCCGCCTGCAACACCTGGTCCGCCCCCGCGAACCGGGTCAGCTGAGCTTGAGTTTGAAGCCTTCGTGGGTGTTGGCGAAGCCCAGGCTGGTGTAGAAGCGGTGGGCGTCGGTGCGGGACTTGTCCGAGGTGAGCTGGACGAGGGCGCAGCCGCGGGTGCGGGACTCCTCGACGGCCCACTGGATCAGGGTGGTGCCGAGGCCGGCGCCGCGGGCCGGGCGGGCTACCCGGACGGCTTCGATCAGGCCGCGGGAGGAGCCGCGGCGGGAGAGGCCGGGGATGATCGTGAGCTGCAGCGTGCCGATCACCTCGTCGTTGCGTTCGGCAACTACGAGGAGTTGGTTGGGGTCGGCATCGATCTGCTCGAACGCGGCCAGGTACGGCGTCAGGTCACCGGTCGACTCGCGGGTGGCGCCGAGCTGGTCGTCGGCGATCATCGTCACGATCGGGGCGACGTCGGCGGCGGTGGCGCGGCGAATCACAAGGTCGTTCATGCGGACAGGATCGCAAACACCTGAAACGGTTCAGTCGGCGGGGTAATGACCGAAGTGCCGCGACGGTGATTGCCTTACGCAAACACTTTTCGTTGCCCGCCTCGCCGGGGAGCACTGTTTGCCTCCGGCATCAGAGGGTACGAGTCATACTGGACACCACTGCATCCGCCCGTGCCGGGGTTGGGGCAGTCATGCGCCGACAGCGGATGCGGGCCAGTCCTGAAAGGTCATCCGATGTCAGCGTTAGCTATCAACTTCACCCAGCCGTTCGAAGATGCCTTCAGCAAACTGCTGTCGTTCATCCCGAACCTGCTGGGCGGCCTGGTCATCCTGGTGATCGGGTACTTCGTCGCCAAGGTGCTCGGCAAACTCGTCGGCAAACTACTCGGCCGGGTCGGTTTCGACAGCTGGATGGAACGGGCCGGCGTCTCCAGTGTGCTGCAACGGTCGGGTACGGGACTGACCGCGTCGGCGATGCTGGGCAAGGTCGTGTTCTGGTTCGTGTTCCTGATCAGCTTCACGATGTTCGCCTCCGCACTCGGCGTACCGGAGATCTCGAACTTCATGAGCGACATGCTCGCCTACATCCCGCGGATCTTCGCCGCGATCGTGATCGTCTGCCTGGCCGCGCTGTTCGCGAACTTCCTGGCCGCGATCATCCGCGGTGCCACCGGCAACGAGACCCTGGCCAAGGTGGCGCGGTACGCCGTCCTGGTGTACGCCGCATTCGCCGCCCTCACCCAGCTCGGTGTCGCGGTCCAGCTCACCGGCAACACGCTGCTGATCGTGCTCGCGGGTGCCGCACTCGCTCTCGGCCTCGCTTTCGGCCTCGGGGGCCGCGAGATGGCCGGCCGCGCACTGGGCAACCTGTTCTCCAAGGACAACCTCCAGAAGCCGGCCGCGGACCCGAACGCGACAGGCTCCAACGGTACGGCGACCTACCCGGCCCAGGGCGACTACCAGGGCAACTACGAGGGCGGCTACCAGCAGCAGCCCGAACAGCACCCCGCAGCCCACAGCACCGGCACCTGGTCCAACGGCACCCCCCAGAACGGCAACTGGCAACAGGGCCAGTAACTACAAGAGGTTCCTCAGGCGGGCGGCAATCCAAACCGGGTTGCCGCCCGTCGACTCGTGGCTGCGGTCAGTCAGTTCGGTCAGTAAGCAGATGGGCGTTGATGTCCTTGACCTGCTCTGCCAGTGACGGCATCTCGACCACCTCCACACCGGCCGCCCCCAGCAGTTCGGCGCCCTCGCAGTCGACGAAGATCGAGGGTTCGCGCCACGCAAGGACGACTCGAGGGATGCCGGCCGCGAGGATGCGCTCGGTGCAGGTCCGGGGGCGAGAGGCTCGTTTGCTGCACGGTTCGAGGCTTGTGTAGATGACAGCGTTGCGGAGGCGAGGATCCCGTGGTGGGAGCTTCGCGAGGGCGACCTCCTCGGCGTGGTCGTGGGGGTCGGTCTCCCGCGAGTAGCCGGTGGCCAGGATCTCTCCGTCGCCAACGATGATTGCACCGACGGAGAATGCTGTGGCCGACGGCGGGCAGGAGCGGGAGAGCTCGATCGCCCGCTCGAGCCAGTAGCGGTCGTCGGTGTCAGGCATCGTCGGCGTGTCCGGGAAGGTAGCGAAGAAGGACCACGTCACCGATTTGCTTCACCTCGGCGAGGTGCATGCGGTTGGCGGGGCTCTGCGGGAACGTGGCCTCGCCGACAAAGCGGGGCGCCGTGCTGTCACCCACGAAGAATGGCGCGACCACCAGGTGGATCTCGTCGGCAAGGCCGGCTGCCAGGAACTGGGTGTGGATCGTGCCGCCGCCCTCGATCATCAGTCGTCGCACGCCACGCCGCCCCAGATCGTCGAGAACGAAGCCGAGGTCGACCTTTTCGCCGGTGCCGACGACGTTGCTCACGGCCCCGACGGCAGCAGTTGCTGTGCCGACCGCAGACGTCGGGACGTAGACGACCTTGTCGACGTCGCCGGCGGAGAAGAACTTCGATGCCGGGTCGAAATCTCCGCCGGCGCTGATCGTCACCTTGATCGGGGACTCGGGCTGACCGGCGTCCACGCGACGCTTGCGGCGGTCGTCGGAACGAACGAGCAGCCGCGGGTTGTCACGGCGGATCGTGTTGGCCCCCACGAGGATCGCATCGACACCCGCCCTGACCTCGTCGACCCGATCGAAGTCCTCGTCGTTCGACAGCAGAAGGCGCTCATCGGTGTTGTCGTCGATGTAGCCGTCGATCGAGGCGGCCACCGACAACAGTACGTACGGGCGCTGGGTCACGAATGGTCTCCTTCATCGGTACCGACAAGGTCATCGATCATGTACACGAAATCATCTGTCATCCGCCGAATCGCGGCCTGCCCCACATCGGATCCGAGCGTCGAACAGCCGTACAGCGTCTCCCGGACGCTGCCCGGCATCCAGTCCGACAGCGCGGGGGTATGGCGCGACTGATGGTAGATCGCCTCGGCCGACCCACCGCTCGCGCCGAGCGGGAGGAGCCGCTTGCCCATCGACGCGGCGATGTCTGCTTCTGCCTGGGTCCCGCTCCCGCCGCCGATGACCACGACGTACTCGGCGTCGAAGACCACGTTTCGGCGTCCGAAGATCGCCACGGCGCCGCGCAGACCCGGCGGTTGGTAGTGATCCGCGATGTGCGTGATCACCTCGATGCCCACCCCGATCGGGCCGTGGTTGACCAACAGCCGCCGTACCATCACCAGCCGAGCCATCGACCGCACAGCGGCGTCTATGACAGGCGAGTTCGTTCCGGCGGATCTGCTCCCACAGATCGCGATGCGGGTGCTCGACGCATCCGATCCGTCAACTCGCGTCCGGGCCGGCTCGGCGACCGACGCCGTGCCTTTGGCCAGTTCCCGCTCGTCTCGGATCGACGAGACCAGGGTGTCGGCGGGTGCCAGGCCCATGAGCATCCGAGCGTCGTCGGGCACCTGAAGGCCCTCCGCGATACGGGTGAGCACGTTGATGTCCGAAACCTGGCCATGCCGCGTTCCACGGATCCAGTTGGACACGTCCGAGCGATCATGCTCGGTCAAGAGGGCCAGTTGTGTCTGCGTGCAGTCGGTGAAATCCGTCAGGTACCTTCGGAACAACTCAGCGACATCGCGCCGCGCCAACGCAACCTGTACGTCGCTGTTCCGCCAGAACGAGGACGGCACGCTGCCCGGATCGAACACCCGTCGACGAGTCACAATCCTCCCAAGACGCGGACCCAGAACTAAGCGTAGCGGTGTGCAACGATCGCGTGGAACGAGTCCACGGGCCGAATCAATTTCCTGCGGCCGCGCAGATCGCCACCATGGGATCGGCGGTGCTTCTCGATCGCGTCAAGCGCGAGAGTCGCAGCGCCCCACCGATCAGTGGGCGGACGTAATGATCCCTGCGTCTGTGTCCGCCCGCTGTTCCCACCGAGCGGAAGGAGCGGGTCGCGATGAGCGATTGGGTATTTGTGAAGAAGAGAACCGCAGCCGACGGCGAGGTGTGGAGATCAGCAGACGGGCTGCTCTACAAGCGAACCGGCGGGACCGATCTGCGGGTTGAGGCGGAGTTCGAACAGGTAGCCGCCGGAATGGGCTATCCCGTTCCCATGATCGTCGACAACGGCGTCGAGGACGGGCGGTACTTCGTCATCGAGCGAGCCATCGGCGACCTGTCGCTGCATGACGAGGCGCTCGCTGATGCGCGGTCCAGCGGCCGGGTCAGCGAGCGGGTCGTTCGTACGGCGGCCGTGGTCTCATCGCAGCTGCTGGAGGCTCAGGCGAGGCATCCGCTCCGCACGGTGTCATGGTTCGAGAAGGCGGCTTTTGCTGCGGATGTCTTCGAGGAGAACCCGGACTTCGACACACCCCGGGTCCACGAGGCTGTCGAACAGGCTCTCAATCGGATGACCGGACTTCCCATGGTGCACGGGCACCTGGACTACGGCTTGCCCAACATCCTCCGGGCCGGCGTCATCGACTGGCAGCACCATGGGCCGGTCCCGCTCGGCTATGACGTCTATCCCGCGCTCGACATCGTTGCTTTCAAAGGTGGCGGCAAGGGATACGGGATTACACCGGACCAGCGGACCTCCTACGCCGCCGCACTTGACGCGACCACTGCGACCCTTGTCGGGCAACGGGTCAGCGACTACCTGGGCGACTTCTTGCTCGTCAAGTGCTTCTTCTTCCTCGCGCTCATGCGTCCCAGCGATCCTGCGCGCCCTGACAAAAGTATCAAGTGGCAGTACCGCCGCGCCCTCTTCACGATGGGACTTGACCAGTATGAGTCGACCGGCACAATCGACACCGGTGCTTTCCCCACCCTGGAACGGTTCAGCACTGAGAACCGGTAGCCGAGTCCCGGCTGTCCGCGACCGGGACTACCTCATGGACCGTCATGGCGTTGTTTTCAAGGTCATCGGCGACAGTCACCCCGGCAGTCACTATCTGGGCTACGTCAAGTATCACCCAGACGATAAGGGGGACCGGTGGTTGTTCGGCCAGACCTATCGACAGAACAGCGTCGTGTCCAAGTCCTTCGGTATCCTTGCCGACCGACCGGAGTGCTACATCTACTCGGAGACGCTCGGATGCGTCATCACCGGTATTCCGCGTGACGATGTAGCGGTCCACTACTCGTGCCGTTATGCGCTTGCCGCCATACACGAGGAGCCGGGCGCTGTTGCAGACAACCAGACGGGCCAGGACCTCCTCGCGATCACGCAGTGGATCGCCGCGAACGGAGCGGAGGGTTTGCTCGGCGTCACAGGATCGTTCCTGGTCGGCTGTTTCAACGAGCGTTCAGACATCGACCTGGTCTGCTACGGACCCGAGGGGTACCAGGTCGCAGCTGATCTCTTCCAACAGACCGACCTGATCAGACCGTACGACGGGGGCGATCTCACCAGGCTGTACCTGCGGCGGGCGAAGTATCTGGAAGGCAGTTCCTTCGACGCTCTCATCAAGCAGGAATGCCGAAAGCTTCAAGGGCTGACGGTCGGCTCCGGCGCGCACATCAACTGCGAGCCTCTCCGCTCCGACCACGACAAGACGTTCGCCCGGATCGCGTCCAAGGAGATCGGCGAGATCTCGCTCCTCGCGAAGATCACGGACCACGCCGAAGGTCTCACCACACCGGCTGTCTACGGAATCAGGGTCAAGAACATCCTCAGCTCGACGATCGACGAGCCGGGGTCCTTCGCACGCAGCATCACTCACATGCGCTCGTACCTCGGTGCCTACACCGGCGCGTTCCGGTCTGGCGACACCGTCCACCTGTCCGGGAAGCTCGTCCATACTCAGGACGGCGAGCGCAGCGGCTTCGGCATCGAACTGACGCCCTGGACGGTCAGCAACTCCTACGTCGCAAACCTCGCCGGATAGGACTCGCTGGTGACCCTACTTGTCATTCGGCACGCCGAATCGGTCGAGAACGCTGCCAAGTACGACGGCTTCTACCGCGATCCCCGCCCGTACGGCGGAGCGGTCGCTCATGCCATCTCCCGCGAAGTCGTCGGTCTGACGCCGCGGGGATTCCGGCAAGCTCAGTGGCTGGCGGACGTGCTCACGCCGTTCCTGGGGCCGGATCCGCGGGTCTTCACTTCGACGTACCGACGGACGATCGACACTGCCGCGATCGCCGTGCCGGACCTACCTGAGGGTTGGCCGCAGCAGAGTGCCCTCCTCGACGAACAGCATTACGGCGACGCCACCTACATGTCCAAACGTGAGCTGTACGAGACCTATCCCGAGCTGGCACAGGACCGCCGTTACCGCAAACACGTCTGGACCGCGCCTGGCGGTGGAGAGTCGCTCGCCAAGGACGTACTCGACCGCGCAGCCCGGTTCGCCGCCCAGGCCCGTGCAGAACTTTGCGCTCGCCGAACGGTCCTTGCCTTCACCCACCAGACCGCTGCCGTGGCGCTCAAATGCCTCCTCGAAGAGCGACTGCTGCCGGAGATCCTCGCCGACGAGCGCAAGGGGAAGATGCCCAACGCCGCGATCCTCCACTACGAGTTGCGCGATGACCGATTCGTTCGTGTGGGAACCACTCTCTCGCCCATCTAGGAGCGCACGTGCGGCATTTGTTCGTCAACGGACCCGTCCAGAACGGGCCCTTCACGTTCGACGGCCATCCGGGCAAGGCCGTCGGCGTCCGCCTCGCCGCGGTTCTCAACGGCATCCTCGGCGTCCCGCCTGCACCGCACCTTTGGAACACCGTCACGCTGGCCGGCGATCTGCGTTACCGGCAGGCTGAGGGGACGAGCCGCTGCCGGAGCCAATTCGAAGCCGAGCTGATCGCTGACAAGTATGCGGAGAATCAGTCGCCGTCCGCGGGAATCATGACCGACGCGGACGGCGAAGTTGCCGACCTTGCACTGGAGATGATCGAGTGCAACCTCCGGGCCGGAGTCCTCAGGATCAGCCGCGAGACAGTCGCCACCTGCCGCCACTGCGGACACATGGTCGGCAGCGGAAGCCAGCCGTGCAAGGCGTGTGGCGGAACGGAATCTCGCGATCGAGCTGGTCTTCATCTTGTCGCAGAACCCAGGCCGGGCCGCCCTGTCCTCGACCGGTCGGATATCCACGCCCATCATCGCCAGTGGCCCAAACATCTACAACACACCGCCGGCGACGTCGCTCCGCGACTGATCCTGTCCAGGACCCGCGACCACGGAATCCAGCTGGCTCCTTTCGGCCTGACCGGGGTTGTCCTCGACCCGCGCGCTGGAATCCATGCGACGGTCCTCGCGGCGGCGAGGCGGCATCGGGCCGAGGTAGCCGTCATGACCATCACTCAGAACGCGGCCAACCATGTTGCGGCGCACGGTGTGCATTTCCGCAGGCACAACGGAATCCGCCTTCAGTACGCGCTCCACGGGCACCTGCCGTACGACCACCTCGCCGGAATTCAGCCGCTCTGTCGTGCGTATCGAGCCACGTCGGCGGTCTGGGATGCGTTCGTTCAGTGGTTTCTACCGCTTGTCGCGCTGCGGGCCAAGACCGGGACGAAGCCCGGTCAGCTTGCAGCCCTCTTCAAGCACTACATGCGCGCGTACCTGGCGCAACCCGCAGAGATCGCCGCAACCGCGGTTGAAGAGGTGAGGCGATCGATCTCGGCCGGTGGCACCGACTGGATCACGGACAAGCACGCGCTTGCGAACGTCATGGTCTCCCAAGCAGTTGGCCGCGCCGGGGATTCGGTGGCGAGGTAGCCGACGGGCGCCTGTCAGTCCTTGTCGGGGCCGGCTTTGCGGACCTCTTCTACCTTGGTCATGGCGGTGCGGAGGTCGGCGAGCCAGGTTTCGCTGTGCTGGGCGACGAGTTTGACGCACCAGCCGAGGGCGTCGCTGCGGGAGCGGGCCACGCCGGCGTCGACGAGGGTGTCGAGGACCTGGCGTTCGGGCTGGCGGAGGCGGGTCATCACGGGGGCGGACAGCGACGTGAAGACGGTCCTGGTGTCGCCGCAGCGGACGCCCCAGGCGACCTTGCGGCGGGCGGCGTGCTCGAGTTCGCGGGCGATCTCGATCCGGCGCTCGCGGGTGTCCTCGCGGAACTGCTTGATCCGGCCCTCCTCGGCGGCGGAGCGCTCGGCGGCGCTCACGTCCTGCTTCTGCTCGGGTGCGGGGATCCGGCCGACGATCAGGATCTCGTCCCGGTCGATCGACAGCTCGGTCTCACCCTCGAACCAGTCGCCCGGCAACCGCCCGGTCAGCCAGCCCCGCACCTTCTCCTGCTCGGTCTGCGTACTCATGTAATTATGATTACACCCTTACAGGGCGAGTTCAAGCGGTCAGTGGTACCGCACCGTGTACGCCGCATGCGCGTCGCCCTGCGACAGACCGACGTTCGACACCCCGATCACCAGCGTGTGCCGGGTGATGTCGTTCCGGTATGTCACGTACGTCGTACCGGCCGCACCCTCGGACGCGATCCGTGTCCAGTGCAGGCCGCCGGCCGCGGCCACCCGGTGCAGGTCCCGTACGGCGGCCGGCGTCGCGTAGTACGCCGTCCACCTGCTGTCGCCGCGGCCCCAGGCCCGGACCAGGTTGTCCGACCACTGCACCGCGTTCCACGCCTTCGGCTCGCCGCTGAACTTGGCGGTGTACGCCGCGTGCCAGCCGTTCCCGGCGCGCAGTCCGACGTTCTGGACGCCGATGGTGAGGTTCCCGCCGCGGGCGTCGTCGTGGTACGTCACGTAGATCGTCCCGGCCGCGCCCTCGGTACCGGTACGCCGCCAGTGGATCCCGCCCGGCGCCGCCTGCCCGAACAGGGTGCGGGCGGCGGCCGTCGAGGCGTAGCAGCCGGCGGCCGCCGTGTTGCCGCTGCCCCAGGCGCGGACGAGCCGGTCGGCGTACGTCGCCGCGGAAACACCGGCCACGGAACCCGCGCAACTGGTGGTTGAGGTTGCGGTTGTGATACCGGCGTTGGCCGGCGTTGCGCCTGTCAGGACGAGCGGTGCGGTCACCGCAAGAGCCGTCGTGGCGCCAAGCCCCATGATCCTTCGAATCATCATCGACCTCCCGAGTGGATGTGGTTCTGCTGAGTGGGACGCCACATCGCACCCGGGAGTTTGCGCCGCAACACGCTTGCAATGTCAAGCAGCGGGTGGTGGTGCGAACGCTGCGCGTAACCGCTCCTGAGCCGCCGCTCCGGCCGCGGTGTGATCAAGCCCGAGCAGCGCCGCACCGACCACCGGCGGTACGTCGACCACCCGCGGCAGCGCTTTCGGGGCGACGTCGGAGAGCAGTCGGGCGACCCGGTCGAGCAGCACCGGGTGCCGGGCCGTGAGGACGCCGCCGCCGAGTACGACGGTGACCGGTTCGGCGAGCAGGTCGAGCCGCCGCAACGCGCTGAACGCCATCGCGACGATCTCCTCGGCCTGCCGCTGAACGATGCCTAGGGCAACGGTATCGCCGGCCGCCGCGACCTGGAACAGCACCGGTGCCGCTTCGAGCTGCCGGTCCGGCGACAGCTCGCCGAAGTGGAAGGCCTCGATCACCGCGTTCAACGACGGCTTGCCGTAGTGCCTGGACAACGCAGTCACCAGTGCGGTCGCCGGGCCGCGTCCGTCCTCGGCGCGGGACGCCGACCAGAACGCCTCCTCGGCCAGCTGTGCGCCACCACCCCAGTCGCCGGTCACCTTCCCCAACGCCGTGAACCGCGCAGTACGGCCGTCCGGGAGCATCCCGGAGCAGTTGATCCCGGCGCCGCACACCACGGCGACACCACGCGGCTCGTCCACTCCGGACCGCAGCAGCGCGAACGTGTCGTTGGCGACGTACACGGACTCCGCCCAGCCGCGCTCCTCGAACACAGCGGTCAGTTGGTCGACCTCGATGGGCAGGTCCGCGTTCGCCAGGCACGCCGACAGTTGTTGCACCAGCGGTACGTCGCCAAGGCGCAGCCCGGCCGCTGCGGCCGCAGCCCGTACCAGTGGTTCAAGTTCGTCCACGGCGGCAGCAGGACCGATCTTCTGCGGCTCGAACCCGCCGCCACGCGCCGTACCGAGCACTGTGCCGTCTGCGGCGACCAGTGCGACGTCGGTCTTGCTGTTGCCGGCGTCGAAGGCGAGTACGCCGCCCGGGACTAGCGCGCCCACGGCAGGTACGCCTTGTTGTGCGCCAGCAGCTTCTCCGTGAGCTCCTGCGCGATAGAGATCTGCCCGACGAGTGGATGCGCCAGCAACGCCTGGAACACGCGGTCGGCTCCGCCGTGTACTGCTGCCTGCAGAGCAAGGTGTTCGTACGCCGTGACGTGTGCGACGAGTCCTGCGTACAGGGGCTCCAGCGTGGACACTGGCCGCGGCTTAGCGCCCTGGGCGTTGACCGTGGCCGGTACTTCGATCACGGCGTCGTCAGCGAGGAACGGGAACGTGCCGTTGTTCAGTGTGTTGACCACCTGTACGTCGCCGGTGTCGTTGAGCAAAGAGGACGCCAGTGCGACGGCTGCCTCCGAGTAGTACGCCCCGCCGCGCTTCTCGAGCAGTGCGGGCTTCTCGTCGAGCTGCGGGTCGGCGTACATGTCCAGCAGCTCCTTCTCGAGTGCAGCGACCTCTGCCGCACGGGAGGGCTTGTGGAGAAGCTCCTGCACCACCGCGTCGTGCTGGTAGTAGTAGCGCAGGTAGTACGACGGTACGACGCCCAGCTGCTGTACTAGGTCCGCCGGTAGCTGCAGGTCGTCTGAGACGTCGGTGAGGTGTTTCTCAAGAAGTTGAGGCAGCATGTCCTCGCCGTTGACGCGTACGGCGCGCTCCCAGGTGAGGTGGTTCAGCCCGACGTGGTCCAGCGACACCTCCTCCGGCGTGACCCCGAGGAGCGCAGCGAACCGACGTTGGAAGCCGATCGCCACATTGCACAGCCCCACGGCCTTGTGCCCGTGCGACAACAGCGCCCGTGTCACGATCCCCACCGGGTTGGTGAAGTCGATGATCCACGCGTCCGGGTTGGTACGGCGTACCCGCTCCGCGATGTCCAGCACGACAGGCACGGTGCGCAGTGCCTTGGCAAGCCCACCGGCGCCAGTGGTCTCTTGGC
This sequence comes from Kribbella aluminosa, assembly GCF_017876295.1. Lineage (NCBI taxonomy): Bacteria > Bacillati > Actinomycetota > Actinomycetes > Propionibacteriales > Kribbellaceae > Kribbella > Kribbella aluminosa. The sequence continues at coordinate 1,844,458 of NZ_JAGINT010000002.1, forward strand.
CGACACAGCCGCACTCCAGCGGCCACGTCTCGTCCTCGTTGCGCGCAGCCTGCCCACCGACGCGCAGTTGCAGCAGTACTGCGTCGGCGCCGTCGATGCCTGCGTCCAGGTCGGACGTGGTGATCACCCGGCCCGCATGCCCCTGTTTGGCGAAGATGCGCCGCGCCAGGCCACCGACCAGCTCCAGGCGGTCCGCCACCGGGTCCACCAGCACCAGCTCCGACACCGGCAACGAGTCCCGCAGCCGAGCGAATCCGTCGACCAACTCAGGCGTGTAGGTGGACCCGCCACCGACGACTGTGAGTTTCACATGTGGCTCCTAGGTGATGGGTGGACCCGCGGTGTCGAACACCTCGTCGCGGGTCGTGCTCAGTGCGGACTGCAGTGCTCCGGAGAGCACGGGGTCGGTGCTGATCGCGGTCATCAACAGCTGCGGCCGCGGTACGGCGAGCTCGGCGAGCTCGTCCTGGACCAGGGCGCGCAGGCGTTCGCCGCCGGCGGTGATGACGCCTCCGGCCAGCACGATCAGCTCTGGGTCGACGACCGCGACGATCGCGGCCAGACCGACCGCGAGCCGGTGCGCGAACTCGTTCAGTACGGCGTCGCCGGCGCCCTCGGTCTGCAGCGCGGCCGCGATCGCGGCCTCCGGCGTACGGGCCTTCAGGCCGTGTTCACGGGCGAGCTCGAGGACCGGTTCGCCACCGGCCAGTTCCTGGAAGCCGCCGGCGTTGTTGCGACCGACGTTGCGGACCAGCGGCGTACCGGGAAGCGGCAGGAACGCGACCTCGCCCGCGCCGCCGGTCGCGCCGCGGTGCAGGCGGCCGTTGATGACGACAGCGGCGCCGATGCCCTCCTCGCCCCAGAGCAGCACGAAGTTCTCGTGCTCCTGGGCATGACCGATCCGCTGCTCGGCGATCGCGGCCAGGTTGACGTCGTTCTCGACCTCCAGCGGTACTGCGATCGCCGCGGCCAGCTCCTCCAGGAGGTGCGGGGCGTGCCAGCCCGGGAGGTGGGTCGCGTACCGCAGCCGGCCGGTCGTCGGGTCGAAACCGCCCGGCGTACCGATCGAGACCCGGCGCAGCCGCTCCCGGCTCAGCCCGGCCTCGCCGGCGGCACCGTCGATCGCCTTGAGCACCCGGTCGACCGTGCCCTTGGCGCTGCGGCCCGGGGTGGCCAGCTCGTAGCTGCCCACCACGTTCCCGGTCAGGTCCGCGACCGCGGCCCGGATCCGCGTCGGCGTGACGTCCAGGCCCGCGACGTACGCGATCTCGCCGTTGATCTCGTACAGCTGCGCGTTCGGGCCGGGGCGGCCGGCGGTGGTACCGCTCGGGCGGACCAGCCGGGCCGCCTCCAGACGAGCCAGCAGCTGGGACGCGGTCGGCTTGGACAGTCCGGTCAGGTTGCCCAGCGTGGTGCGGGAGAGCGGGCCCTGGCTGAGCAGCAGGTCCAGGGCGGCGCGGTCGTTCATCGCGCGCAGCAGGCGCGGCGTTCCGGGTGTCGTTGCCATGAGCCAACCCTGCCTCCCTTCGCCGCCCGCGGGTACTCGCCGCGCTGAACTTTCCGAACTGTTAGGAAAGTTTCCTATTAACGCGAGACCGTACGGCGGACGGCGCCGGGTGTCAATCGGCGGGCGTGAGTTGGAGCGCGGCTAGGCCCAATACCGTTCAGTTAAGATCACAGTGGTGTAGTTTGGGGGCATGCCACGTGGTGGATGGAAGAAGCCGGAGACCGGGCGGCGTCTGTCGGATCTGGTCTCTGTCGGTGTGCTGACGCGGGTGTTCCCGCCGGCGCTGGTCGATGAGGTGATCGCCGAGGTCGGCCGGACCGAGCAGCGGCATCGTTCGCTGCCTGCGCGGGTGATGGCCTATTTCTCGATCGGGATGGCGCTGTATTCCGAGGGTTCCTACGAGGACGTGCTCGCGCAGTTGACCGATGGGCTGTCGTGGGTATCGGGCTGGACCGAGACCTTTAGCCCGCCGAGCAAGTCCGCGATCTTCCAGGCCCGGGCGCGGTTGGGTGCTGAGCCGTTGGCGGCGCTTTTCGAGCGGGTCGCCAGACCGGTCGGGACGGACACGACGCCGGGGGTGTGGCTGGCCGGGCGGCGTCTGGTCGCGATCGACGGGATGTGTCTGGACGTCGCTGACACGCGCGCCAATCACGAGCACTTCGGCCGTCCGGGGGTCGACAAGGGCGAGCGGGCGGCGTTCCCTCAGGCCCGGGTGGTCGCGTTGGCCGAGTGCGGCACCCACGCGGTCTTCGCAGCCGAGATCGGCACCTACCCCGAGTCCGAGGCCGCTTTGGCCGAACGGCTCCTGGACAGGCTGGTGCCGGGGATGGTGCTGACCGCCGACCGCGGCTTCTTCTCCTACGCCTTGTGGCGCAAGGCGATCGCGGCCGGCGCCGACCTGTTGTGGCGGATCCGCACCGATAAGTCCGGGCCCAAGCCGATCCACGTTGAGGATCTTCCCGACGGCTCCTGGCTGGCCCACCTGCGTCAGTCGCACACTGCCGCGGCGCGGCGCGAGGAGCCGATGCTGGTCCGGGTCATCGATTACACCATCGATGACGGCCGGGACAACCCCACCGCCTACAGGCTCTTCACCACCTTGACCGACCCCGACGAGGTGAGTGCGACCGATCTCGCCGCGGCGTATGCCCAGCGGTGGGAGATCGAGCTGACCTTCGATGAACTGAAGACCCATCAGCGCGGACCACGCACCGTGCTGCGCAGCAAGTCGCCCGACCTGGTCCTCCAAGAGATCTGGGGCCACCTGTGCTGTCACTACGCGATCCGCTCCCTGATGGCCGAGGCCGCAACCCATGCCGGGCACGATCCGGACCGGGTCAGTTTCGTTGCCGCGCTCAGGATCACCCGCCAGACCCTCGCCCACCCGGGCGCATTTTCCCCCTGACCAGCACGGCCGCGACAGCCCCGGCTGGCCGGACTTCCTGCGCCGCCTAATCCGCCGGCTCAACCCCACCCGACGACGACGCTCCGCGCCCCGCGTCATCAAACGCAAATACGTCAAATGGCACGTCAAACGCGCCCACCACATCAACTGGCCGCAACCACAACAACCACCGAACTACGCCGTGATGCCACACTAACTGAACGGTATTGCGGCTAGGCCTGATCGGCCAGGAGGGCGAACGACACCAGCCAATGCGTCGACATGAAGTCCCCGTCCGTCACTGTAGGCAGTACTGCGCCAACCTGACGATCAGCCCCAGCCCGGAGCACGTCAGCAACCTCCGGCACAGCAGGAGCGATCGTCCGCAACTGCCAAGCCCGCGACAACGCCAGCCCGCCCAGGTGCGCCAACTGCCCATCACCCGAGTCATCCGTCACCGGCACCTCCAGCAGATGCCGATGCGCATCAGCACCGAGTCCCGGGAGAAACGCAGCCAACCAGCTCGCGAACTCCGCATCCGGCAGCACTCGCCGCATCAGCTCAGCCTCGGACAGCGCAGGCGACAAGAAGTCAGTACCCGACGGCTCGAAGCGCGAGTCGTACGCCGTGTCCCCGCCGTACCACTGCAACGCCCGCGCCCGGACCGCCTGCACCACATCCGCCCGTCCCAGCTCGCCGTACGCCTCATGAAGCAGTGCAAGCGCAAACGCCGAGTTCAGATGTACGCCGTGCCGCACCGGGTACGCCTGCTTCGGCAGCCACGCAAGGACAAGCTCCGCGATCACGTCACCCAGCGGAGCAAGCGCCGCCGCCCACTGCGTGTCCCGGGCCGCAGCAACGAGCATGGCCGCCCACGCCCAGCCGTAAGGACGCTCGTACGCCGGTCGCTCCCGCAGGTACGCAACCTCGACAGCAATGGCCTCCGGCGTCAGCCGACGGTCCAGCAGGTCTACCGGGCGTTGGCCGACCTGGTCCGGTGCCAGGGTCAGCAGCCGGACCAGGGACCACTGCATGTGCGCGCTGGAGTGCCAGTCGTACGACCCGTGAAACGCCGGGTGCAGGCGATCCGGGGTCACGTCCACGTCGTCCGGCCCTTTCGACGCGTGCGCGGCGCCGTACGGGTACGGCGTGTCGAGGACCTCGCAGGCGATACCGGCCCAGGCCGCGGCGTACTTCATGGAACTCCTTAGAACGCGACGAGATACATGATGACGATGTTGCACGCCAGCAAGGGGATCGCGGTCGGGATCTGCGCCTTGATCGGCCCGTACTGGTCCTTCATCTGCAACAGCGCCGCCGGGACCAGGTTGAAGTTGGCGGCCATCGGCGTACACAAGGTCCCGCAGAACCCGGCCAGCATGCCGACCGCGAACACGATCGCCGGGGTGCCGTGGAACTGCTGCACCAGCAGCGGCCAGCCGACCGCGGCCGTCATTACCGGGAACGCCGCGAACGCGTTGCCCATGATGATCGTGAAGATCGCCATGCCGACGCAGTACAGGATGACCGCGGCGATCAGCGAGCCCTTCGGGATCAGGTGATCGGTGACGTGGCCGACGGCCTTGCCGACACCGGACGCGTTGAACAGCAGGCCGAGCGTGGCCAGCATCTGCGGCAGGATCGCCGTCCAGCCGATGTGCTCGAGCAGCCGCCGGCCCTCGTGCAGCGGTACGGCGGGGGACTTCGGCTTGAGCAGCACCATGCCGAGGATCAACGCCAGGATCGACGCGACGCCGAGCCCGATGATCGTGGCGGAACCGGACTGCAGCAGCAGCTTGCCGTCGCCGAGCTTCACCTTCGCCAGCCAGGCGCCGAAGATCGCAGCGACGACCGGGATGACCAGCGCCGGCAGGAACAGTTTGTTGCCGAACTTGTCGGCGAAGCGCACGCGCTCGGCCGGTGTCGTGGTCCGCTCCTCGCCCTTGCCCGGGAAGCCCGAGCCGGCCAGTACGGCCAGGCCGATGACCGCGATGCCGAGCAGCCAGGACGGCGCCTGCTTGTTCACGACGAACGTGCCGTAGCCGAACGAGACGCCGAGGACGCCCCAGAACGCGGCGCTGCCGATCCGCTTGGGATTGCTGCGGTCGTTGAAGGTCTGCAGTGCGATCAGCACGAAGAACAGCCCGCACAGCCAGTAGAACCACTCGACCTTGATCATCGCGCGGCCTCCTTCTCCGCCTTCTTGAGCTCGACCGCGAGCTTGTCCAGCTGACGGTCGAGCAGCAGTAGCCGGGTGCCGTGGATCAGCAGCGCGCAGACACCGGTCGGGATCGCCCAGAGCGCGATGTCGATCGCCTCCAGGTGCAGGCCGTACGTCGTGTCGACGAAGCCGGTGATCAGCAGGATCGAGCCGATCGCGACGAAGATGTCCTCCCCGAAGAACAGCCCGACGGTGTCGGCGCTGGCCGCGAAGGCCTTGATCTTCTCCTGGAGTTTCTCCGGGAGCTTGCCGTACCGGCGTTCCGCGGCGCCGGCGGCCATCGGGTGGATCAGCGGGCGGACCGCCTGCGCGGGACCGCCGATGCTGGTCAGGCCGAGGGCCGCGGTGCCCTGCCGGATCAGCAGGTAGATGGCCAGCAAGCGGCCCGTGGTGAGGACCTTGAGCTTGCTGATCAGCTTGCGGGCCTGGTGCTGCAGCCCGTAGCGCTCGATCAGCCCGATGACGGGCAGCGTGACGATGAAGACGGTGACGGAGCGGCTGCCGGCGAACCCGTCGCCGAACGCGTCCAGGATCTTGACCGGAGACAGGCCGCCGATCAGGCCGGCCACGATCCCGGCCGCGGTGACGACCAGCATCGAGTTGATCCGGAGCGCGAACCCGACGACCACCACCGCGATAGCGAGCAGAACCCACATGGTTCCTCCCGGGGACGGAACGGGTGTTGCTGAGGGAGATGTTCCGCTCACCCTAAAGATTGTTGAACGATCCTGCAATGGATCATTCGAACAAATTCTCCACCGGCTCGACCGTGACGATGCCCTCGGCCTTGGCCGCGAGGTCCGGATCGACGGTGATCAGCGCGTCCGCCTGCAGCCGGGTGACCGCGAGGTACTCCGCGTCCCGGAGCGTGTCCCAGTCCTGGTCGCGGGCGATCTTCCACGCCGTCCAGCGGGACACCCGGTCGCCGAGCGCGCGGATCTTCAGCTCGGTCATCCGGGTGTGCAGCTGCCGCGCGTCCTTCTCGGTACGGGTGCCGAGGCGTACGTCGCGGAGGAGCTGCTCCAGCGCCTCCGAACGGATCGCCGCAGGGGCGACCAGTTGGTGGTGTGCCGCGACGGCCAGCTCACTGTCGACAAGGTGCAGCAGGGTGGGTGCATCGATCACGTAGCGCGTCATGCACCTCAGAGTGCCCTAAGGGAGGCGCCAGTCCACGGGAGTGGCGCCTTGCTCGGCCAGCAGCGCGTTGACGCGGCTGAACGGGCGGGAGCCGAAGAAGCCGCGGTCTGCGGACATCGGGCTCGGGTGGGCGCTCTCGACGTACGGCGTACTGCCCAGCATCGGCTTGAGGGTCTGGGCGTCACGGCCCCAGAGGATCGCGACCAGCGGGCCGCCGCGGTTCACCAGCGCGTGGATCGCCTGCTCGGTGACGGACTCCCAGCCCTTGCCGCGGTGTGCGCCGGACTTCCCGGGCTGCACGGTGAGCACTCTGTTGAGCATGAGCACGCCCTGGTCGGCCCACGGCGTCAGGTCACCGTTGGACGGAGCCGCAACGCCGACGTCCGCCATCAGCTCGCGGTAGATGTTCTGCAGACTGCGCGGGATCCGCCGTACGTCGGGAGCCACCGAGAAGCTCAGCCCTACCGGGTGACCCGGCGTCGGGTACGGGTCCTGGCCGACGACGAGCACCTTCACCTGGGCCAGCGGACGGTGGAACGCACGCAGTACGTTCTCGCCGGCCGGTAGGTATGCCCGGCCTGCAGTGATCTCCCCGCGCAGGAACTCGCCCATCTGCGCCACAGTGCCTTCAACCGGAGCCAGTGCCTCAGCCCAGTCCGGCGCCACCAGATCCGCCAACGTCTTAGGACTCACCCGCCACAGTCTCGCAGTACTGCGGTTCGCATTGCACCCCGGGTTGTTGCCTGCTGTTCGCGTGTCGCTCGAATGCCGGTGCTGTCACGGACGGTACAAAGGTCGCGGCCCCGCAAAGGTATGAGCTTGCGGGGCCTTTGCTATGCGGACAGTCGGCGGAGGGCTGCGGCGTAGCGGGTGGCTGCGCAGTACTGGGCCTTACGGGTGACAGGGCCCGCAAGACGTGTGTACCAGCTGGCGGGGCGGCTGTATGCGCGGATGGCGACGTACACACCGTCTGCGGCGCGTGCGACGAGGAAGGACTCCTCGCCGGACTCCGGGTGGCCTTGCAGCGTCCCGTAGGCGAAGCCGATGCGGTCCGGTTCGTTGACGGTCCAGACCGACGCGACAGGGGACAGGAATGCCCAGCCGGCTTCGGAGTCGCTTGCTGAGGAGCCCTGGCCCCAGTAGCCCGAGGGAGTTGGTGCCGACTCGAGGTGGTGCGCCGGTGGTAGCCCTCCGGCGTCTCGTCGTACTGCGTGCACCCCACCTCGTCGTACGTGAACCGCAACCCCGCCAGGTCATCCAGCTTCATCAGGCCCCTCCCGTCGCATCGCCAGTACGCCACACGACGCAAAGCCAACCGCATTCGCCACGCCATGTGTGGCAACCATCCACCGCAACGATCGACGCCAGCACGATCGACACCACGCCACGGGGTAGCCACAGCGACACCGCGCCCGGAACGGCGAACGCGAACCACCAGCGGGTGCTGGTGGTTCGCGTCGGGTGCAGAGTGAGGCCGAGGGGTACGACGATGAGCATGCCCAGGCTCACCACCGCCTGGACGAGGAGGATCAACTGGTCTTCAGGCCGCTGGTCTTGTCCTGCTTGATGGCGTCGAAGAGCGCCGTGGCCTTGGTCGTGTCCCACTTCACCGCGACGCCCCGGCCGCAGCACAGCTGGTAGTTGTCGTTGCTGGTCGGAACAGTCAGCGTCACGCCGCCGCTACCGGAGATCGCCCGCATGCCGTTCGCGAACCGGACAAAGTCCAGCAGGCCCATGCCCTTGTCCACGGTCAGCGCGTCGACACCCTTGGTCGCGACGTTGTAGTACCGGATCGGGTTCAGGAACGTCCCCGGCGAGCTGGCCTTCTTCGCGATCGCGCCGACCATCTGCCGCTGCCGCTCGACCCGGCCGAAGTCGTTCTTGCCGTCCGCGTGCCGGGACCGCACGTACCCGAGCGCCGTCGGGCCGTCGAGCTGCTGGCAGCCGGCCGGCAGGTTGATGTGCGCAAGCTTGTCGTTCATTGCCTTCGGCAAGCACATGTTGATGCCGCCGATGCTGTCGATGACCGAGGCGAAGCCGCCGAAGCCGACCTCGACGTAGTGGTCGATCCGCAGCCCGGTGACGCTCTCGATGGTCTGGATCAGCAGCGCCGGGCTCTTGCCGAAGGCGGCGTTGATCTTCTGCCGGCCGTTGGTGCCGGGGATGTTGACCGCGCTGTCCCGCGGGATGCTGATCAGCACCGTCGGCCCGGACTTCGGGACGTGCATCAGCATGATCGAGTCGGTCCGCGGCGGCCCGGCGTTGCCGCCGGTGTGCAGCTTCGCGCGCTCGGCGCGGGTGAGGTTGTCCCGGGCGTCCGACCCGACCATCAGGTACGTCGTCCCCGGGGTCGCGGCCGGCCGGGCGCCGGTCGGCATCGCGTCGATCTTGCCGATCTGGCTCCACGCGTAGAGCGGGACCGCGATCAGCATCAGAACGAACAGCAGGACGATCAGTCCGACGGTCCGGAGCAACCAGTTGCGCCGCTTCTTGGGGCGGCGCGGCGGCGGGTTCGCGGTTCGCGGGTCGAGGCGCTGCGTTTCACTCATAGCCACGACCGTATCGGTGCCTGGCCCTGGAACACGTCACCCCAGTGAATGGTTTTACACGTCGGAAAGTCGATGGCGCCTCCTTCAAAGGGAGGAAATCCGCCCCGGGATCGAACCGGAGCGCCGGAAGCGGATCGGCGACATCCCCACTCTGGCAGTGAACAAACGACTGAAGTACGCCGGGTCCCCGCCCCCGCCGGCCGCGCGACCACGCTCGCCAGAGCCTCGTCCTCGGCAAGCAAAACCTTTGCACAGCTGAGTCTGGTGGTCAGGAGTCCAAGAGGTGGGTTCAGGTGTCCATTCTGTTCGGGGCTGGACGCTGCTGGAATGGACGGGTGCTGACGTCTAACGGATATGTGCTGGATGAGCGGCGGCTGGGTGAGCTGGTCGCGGTGCCGGAGGGAGACCGTGGGGATCGGGGGTTGCTCCGGGCGCGGCTGCAGCGGGACGGGTACCTGTACCTGACAGGGCTGCTGGATCCTGCCACGGTGTCGGCGTTCCGGGAGTACTACTTCGAGTTGACGGGTGCTGCCGCGGACAGGGCGTCGTACCGGAAGGTGCTGTTCGAGGAGATCGTGCCGGGGCCGGAGTACGCGGCCTTCTGTACGCAGCCGGCGCTGAAGGACTGGTTCGAGTGGTTCCTGGGCGGGGAGCCGTTCCTGCACCGGCGGAAGATCATCCGGCAGACGGCGCCGGGTGAGAACGGCATCGGTACGGCGACCCAGGCGCACTACGACCTCGTGTACCTGCGAGAGGGGAGCGACCACGTGCTGTCGGCGTGGATCCCGCTGGGCGACTGCCCGGTCAGCCGCGGCGGCCTGACGTACCTGGAGGGCAGTCACCACCGCGTGCTCGCCGAAGAGGCGGCCGGCCGGCTGAAACGACCGGCGGCGTCCATCACCGCGGACCTGCCCGCGCTGGCCACGGAGTACGACGCCAACTGGCTGGTCGCGAACTATCGGGCCGGGGACGTCGTCGTACACACCGCACACACTGTCCATGCGGCGCTCGACAACGTGTCCGACGACATGCGGCTGTCCACCGACATCCGGTACCAGCGTGCCGACGACGCCGTCGACACCCGCTGGCAGCAGCACTGGCACGACCGCGACGGCCTCTGACGGACATCTTCTCGCTAACGACAATCATTTCGGTTAAGGTGGGCGCGGAAGTGCGAACCGAGTCTGAGGAGAGTCGTGAACCGGAACGAACTGATCAGCGGCGTGGCGGAGAAAGCGGGTATCCCGCGGAACCAGGCCGAGAAGGTCCTCGACGCGCTCGGCGACGTGGTCACCGAGGCCGTCCAGCGCGGTGAGAAGGTGTCGCTGACCGGCCTGCTCAGTATCGAGCGGGTGCTGCGCGCGCCGCGGACCGGCCGGAACCCGCAGACCGGTGAGCCGCTGAACATCCCGGCCGGGTACTCCGTGCGGCTGTCCTGCGGGAGCCGGCTGAAGGCCGCCGCGCGCGCCGGACGCTGACCCGCCGGCTTGTCCACAAGCAGGCGATACCGGTCCCTGGCAGTTCGCGAAACGGGTATGTTCGCTGGCAGTAACTCCACTCGCGACAAGGGGCCAGGGATGACAGCAGGAATCGACGGGTCGGCCGCGGCGCGACCGCAGGACGATCTGTACCGGTTCGTGAACGGGGCGTGGCTGGCGGAGCACGAGATCCCGGCGGACAAGGCGATCCACGGCGCGTTCCACGCGCTCTGGGACACCGCCGAGCAGGATGTCCGCGCGATCGTCGAGAAGACCGTCGCGGCCGGGCATCCGGACGGCAGCGAGCCGCGGAAGATCGCCGACCTCTACACCAGCTTCATGGACACCGAGACGATCGAGCGGCTGGGCGCCGGGCCGATCGCCGACCAGCTCGCGCTGGTGCAGGCCGTCACCGACGCTGCCGGGCTGGTGGCGGTGCTCGGGCAGCTCGAGCTGCAGGCCGTGCCGGGGGTCTTCCACTACTGGGTCGACGCCGACGCCAAGCAGTCCGACCGGAACATCGTGCACCTGACCCAGGGCGGCCTCAGCCTGCCCGACGAGTCGTACTACCGCGAGGACGCCTTCGCCGAGATCCGGACGGCGTACGTCGCGCACGTGGCGAAGCTGCTCGAGCTGGCCGGCATCGCGGATCCGGCCGGGGCCGCGGAGCGGATCCTCGAGCTGGAGACCCGGATCGCCGGCGCGCACTGGGACCGGGTGAAGGAGCGGGACGTCCAGCTCACCTACAACAAGCTCGACCGGGCCGGGCTGGACGAGCTCACGCCGGGCTTCGACTGGGCGAGCTGGCTGGCCGGTGCCGGCGTACCGGAGGACGCGTTCGCCGAGGTCGTCGTCCGGGAACCGGACTTCCTGACCGCCGCGGCCGGCGCGCTGCGGGAGGTCGACGTCGACCGGTGGAAGGAGTGGCTGAGCTGGCGGATCGTGCACAGCGCCGCGCCGCTGCTGAGCCAGGCGTTCGTCGACGAGAACTTCGCCTTCTACGGCCGGACGCTGACCGGTGCGCCGGAGCTGCGGGACCGCTGGAAGCGTGGCGTCGGCGCGGTCGAGCAGGCGCTCGGTGAGGCGCTCGGCAAGCTGTACGTCGCGGAGCACTTCCCGCCGGACGCCAAGGCCCGGATGGTCGAGCTCGTGCAGAACCTGGTCGCCGCCTACCGGCAGCGGATCGAGGCGCTGGACTGGATGGGCCCGGAGACCCGGCAGCGGGCGCTCGAGAAGCTCGGCACGTTCGTGCCGAAGATCGGCTACCCGGACGAGTGGAAGGACTACTCGGCGCTCGAGATCGACCCGACCGACCTGTTCGGAAACGTCCGCCGTTCGGTCGCGGTGGAGACCGCACGGGACCTCGACAAGCTCGGCAAGCCGGTCGACCGGAACGAGTGGCGGATGACGCCGCAGACCGTGAACGCGTACTACAACCCGCGGATGAACGAGATCGTCTTCCCGGCCGGCATCCTGCAGCCGCCGTTCTTCGGGCTGGACGCCGACGACGCCACCAACTACGGCGCGATCGGCGCGGTGATCGGCCACGAGATCGGCCACGGCTTCGACGACCAGGGCTCGCGGTACGACGCCGACGGCAACCTGAACGACTGGTGGACCGACGAGGACCGCGCCGCCTTCGAGCAGCGCACCGACAAGCTCGTCGCGCAGTACGGCGTCCTCGAGCCGGCCGAGACCCCCGGCCAGAAGGTCAACGGCAAACTCACCCTCGGGGAGAACATCGGCGACCTGGGCGGCCTGTCGATCGCGTACGTCGCCTACCAGCTCTCCCTGGACGGCACCGAGCCGGACGAGGAGATCCAGGCCGGCGCCGAGCGCTTCTTCGCGGCCTGGGCCCACGCCTGGGCGACCAAGACCCGCCCCGAGGAGGCCGCCCGCCGCCTGACCATCGACCCGCACTCACCGCCGGAGTTCCGCTGCAACGCGGTGGTCAAGAACATCGACGTGTTCCACACCACCTACAAAACCACCGAGACCGACGCCATGTGGCTCGCTCCCGAAGACCGAGTCCGCATCTGGTGACCCCCACCCGCCGCATGCCGGCCGCCACGTGATCGTCCAGCGGTTTCAGCGGGCAATGCCGACGTCGCCTGGGAAGTGCGCTGAGACGTGTCCGCCGACCTCTTCCGGGGCTTGGCAACAACATTTGTCCCCGAAACTGGGTACAATCGTTGCAATGGCTGATTCGACCCTGGTGCGGCTCGGCTCCATCGCGGAACGTCGGTGGGGCCTGGTCACCACTGCCCAGGCCGAGGACGCGGGCGTTTCCCGCAAGCAGCTCTCCCGGATGGCGTCGGCTGGTGCGATCGAGCGTGTGGCACAGGGGGTGTACCGCATGGCGGGAGCGCCGCCGCAGGATCACGAGGCGATCTACGCGACCTGGCTGGCCCTTGGCGGAGCCGCGGCGCCCCGCACCACGGAAGGTGTGGCATCGATCGTGGCGGCCGGCGTCACGGCGGCGATCGTTCATGATGCCGGTGACTTCTTCCTGGACGGCTTCGACTTCATGGTGCCTGCACGCAAGGGCTCGCGCCTTCGTGGGGTGCGTCTGCGCGTCCGGCGGCTGACCCGTGACGAGGTGATCCCCGTCGATGGACTTCCCACCCTGACCGTCGAGCGAACGATCGCGGATCTGGTCGAGCTCGGGATCGACCTGTCTTTGGTCGCCGGCGCCGTCGGTGACACGGTGCGCGCCAACAAACTGGTGGCCCCCGACCGGCTCGCGTCCTACCTCGACCCCATCGCGGCGCGGCGCCGGGGCGACGGCAGATCCCTGGCAAACGACCTGTTCGAGCTGGCTGGCGTGAGCCCGGAAGGCTGGGACCATGACCGAGCATGAGGGCTACGCCGACTGGCGATCCCTGGAGTCGGCGATCAAAGACGCCGCGAAGCAGGCAGCCCAGCACGCAGGTCCCGGGATCAGTGCCGCCAGCGTCGACGCCAAGATCCGGCAGGCTCGCTTCGACCGGTTCCTGTCACGTGTCTTCGCCGAGGGCGAGCAGTCCGAGTGGCTGCTCAAGGACGGGATGAGCATGCTCGCTCGGGTGCCCCGTTCGCGCACAACCAAGGACATGGATCTGGCAGCGCAGCGGGCGACCAGTCTCGCGGAGGCTGAGACAGCACTGACCGAACTTGTCGACGTCGATCCCGAGGTGATCGAGCCCGCCAACCGGCTCCATCTGCGCCGGCCTCTGGTCACTCATCCCTACCGGCTCTACCCGGTTGCCGACCAGATCGCAGACAAGGTCTGCGGCAATGGACACCAACTATGCCGGCGGCAAGCGCAGCAGCCGCGTCAAGGACCTGGTCGACCTTGTCGTTCTGGCGCATACCCAGGCAGTGGACCTGCACGAGCTGCGGCTCGCGATCGCCGCCAAACAGCGCCTCAGCGCCATCGAGCCGTTCCGTCACTTCGGCATCCTGCCGACTGGACCCGGACCTACCCCGCGACCGCGAAAGGCGTCCCCCTCGCCGAGTCCTTCACGGCCACGACCGCGGCAGAACTCGCCGCTACGTTCGTCGACCCGGCGCTCGACAGGAACTCGAACGCGGCGACCTGGGATCCGCAACATCTCACCTGGGTGGAAGCCCTGAGCGGCGTAGCTCACGCGAGAGGCCGGAGCTCAGCTCAGGAACTGACGGATTTGGATTGCCGACAATAGTTCTTCGGTACTGAGTCAGCGCTTCAGGGCGGTTTGGGTGAAGATGTTGTCCGGGTCATAGGTGGCTCTGAGCTGGCGTAGCAGAGTGAGCTTTTCGGGCGAGTAGGCGCGGTGGACGGCGGCCGGGTCGTCGTCGGCGAGGGTGTTGACGTAGCTGCCGCTGGTGTAGGGCTCCAGAGCGGCGGCGTAGGCGCGGGCCGCGGCGATGCGGTCCGCGTCCTCCGCGGGATCGGTCCAGTCGTCGCCGGTGGTGAACTCTACGAGCGCGTCGCGATGGCTGTACGCCGTCGCGTCGTCCGGTACGTCGCCGATCGCGCCGCCGTTCAGCGTCATCCGTGCTCCGGGCAGGTCCCGGGACAGGAACGCGTCGATCGCGGCGTCCGGCAGCGAACGCAGGTAGTGCCCCTTGCAGTACCTGCGCAAGGCGTGGCGTTCGTCGTCGTCGGACTGGGTCTGCAGGTCGAGGTAGCTGACCTCGCGGACCCGCTGTCCGACCGGCCGGCCGATCGCCCGGTACGACGGGAGCAGCCGGCGCCCCTCATCGACGTCGCCCACCCACACATAGCCGATGCTTGCGATCGGACGCCCGTCCCGCCGGCCCACCCGCGCCACCGGAGTCGCCGCCCGCGGCGCTTCCGCGAACAGGTCCCGCCAACCGCGTAACGCCGTACCGCCGTCGTCCAGGTCGTAGAACAGGTCCACCGTCAACGTCTGCGTCCCCACCGGATGCAGGCGGAACTCGAACTCGGTGACCACCCCGAAGCTCCCGCCGCCACCGCGCAGAGCCCAGAACAGGTCCGGGTACGAGGTGTCGCTGACCCGCAGTACGGCGCCGTCCGCGGTGACCAGCTGGTACGACACGACGTTGTCGCAGGTCAGCCCGTACGCACGCGCCAGCCAGCCGATCCCACCGCCCAAGGTGAGCCCACCGACGCCGGTGTGCGAGACGTTGCCTGCCGTCGTGGCCAGGCCGTACCGCTGACTGGCCACGTCGAGTGCGCCCAGCAGCGCGCCACCGCCGACCCTGGCGCGGCGGCTGACGGGGTCGACCTGCACCGAGTTCAGAGCGGACAGATCGAGCAGCAGACCGCCCTCCACCACCGGGAGCCCGAGGAAGCTGTGCCCGCCGCAGCGGACCCCGATCTCCAGACCGGCCTCCCGGCCGTAGCGCAGCGCCGCCACCACGTCCGCCGTACTCGAGCACCGTGCGATCAAGGCCGGGCGCCGGTCCACCATCGCGTTCCACACCGCCCGGCCGGAGTCGTAGCCCGCATCCCCCGGCCGGGTCAGGAGCCCTTCGAAGGCCGCGATCGTCATCGCCGGGCCGCCGTCCGCGCCACTGCTGCGACCAGGGCCTGGATCGACGCCCGCCGGAACCAGACGATCCCGGCCGCCATCAGCAGATACCCGAGCGGAATCGCCGGGGACGCACCGATCGCGACGAGGTTCGTCAGCGTCGCCCCGACCAGCAGGAACGACAGACCGAGGGCGGCGGGACCGCACAACCGCGGCACCAGGAGGCCGATCGCGCCGGCCAGCTCCAGCACACCGACCACGTACCGCAACCACTGACCGGCTCCCACCGCGTCGAAGATGTCCACCATCACCGGGTCACCCGACAGTTTCGGCAGGCCCGCCATCACGAACATGGCCGCCAGCACCACCTGCACCATCCACAGTGCTGCTGTTCCGGGGCGGACCCTGCGTACCGTCGTCGTATTCATTGCTGCCTCCAAGAGTTGTTCTGGTACGACGACCTTCGCGCCGGCGGACCGCGGGTCACATCCGTGCCGACCACGGATCCACCACGGAAACCCCACCGATCGGTCATGATGGGGCGCGTGAACGAGGTGTCCGCACGCGAGGCCGAGGTGCTGGCCGCGCTGGCCCAGTACCGGTCGAACGCGCAGATCGCCCGCGCACTGCACATCTCGGTGCGGACGGTCGAGAGCCACGTGTCGTCGCTGCTACGCAAGTACGGCGCCACCAACCGCCGCGAGCTTGCCGACCTGGTCGCCCCGCAGCACGAGCCAGACACTGCGGCCGGCCAAGGCGCCCCAGGTAGTGCGGGCGGCCCGGGTAGTGGGGGCGGACCAGGTGGTGCAGGTGGTGTGAGCGGTGTGCAGGGCCCGGGTGGTGTCGGGAGGGGCGCTTCGGGGACGGCCGGGGTGGGCACGCTCGGCCTGGCCGTGCCGCTAGGGGTGCCGGTCGGCCGGACCACCTTCGTCGGGCGTGCCGCCGAGTTGACCGCGGTCCGCGAGGCGCTTGGGCGGTCCCGGCTGGTGACGCTGCTCGGGCCCGGGGGCATGGGGAAGACACGGCTGGCTGCTGTCGTGGCGGCTGAGGCCGGCGATGCGGACGCGCTCGTGGACCTGGCTGCCGGGGCGTTTGTGGATCTGGTTCCGGTGCGGGACGGGCTGGTGGTCAGGGCGGTCGCGACTGCGCTGGGATTGACGGAGCGGCCGCCGCAGAGTCTGGAGCAGGTTCTTGTCGAGCATCTGCAGCAGGGGCGGTCGTTGCTGGTGCTGGACAACTGCGAGCACCTGGTCGACGAGGTCGCTGTGCTGGCGGAACAGCTGCTCCGGGCGTGTCCCGGGGTGACGATTCTTGCCACCAGTCGGGAGCGGCTGGGCGTACCGGCGGAGACGACCGTACTGCTGCCGCCGCTGGACGCCGCGACCGAGCTGTTCGCGGAGCGGGCGCGG
Source organism: Kribbella aluminosa (assembly GCF_017876295.1). NCBI lineage: Bacteria > Bacillati > Actinomycetota > Actinomycetes > Propionibacteriales > Kribbellaceae > Kribbella > Kribbella aluminosa. Next base: position 1,861,122 of record NZ_JAGINT010000002.1, read on the forward strand.
GCGGTCGACCCGGAGTTTGTGGCTTCGGACGAGGAGCTCGCGGAGATCTGCGCGCGGCTCGACGGTATGCCGCTCGCCATCGAGCTGGCTGCGGCGAGGATCGGGTCGCTCGGGGCCGACGGTTTGCGGGCGGCGCTCGACGATCGGCTCCGGCTGGTGGCGGGTGGGCGCGGCATGGACGCGCGGCATCGGTCGCTGGCGGCTGTCATCGGTTGGAGCCACGAGCTGCTGGACGAGCAGGAGCGGCTGCTGTTCCGGCGGCTGTCCATCTACGTCGGCGGCTTCGACCTGGACGCGGCCAGCGCGACCAGCCCGGAGCTGGGCCGCGGCGAGGTGGCGGATCTGCTGGGTCGGCTGACGGACAAGAGCCTCGCTGTACGCCGGGGATCGCGCTGGCGGCTGCTGGAGACGATCCGCGAGTTCGCCCGCGAGCAGTTGACCGCGGACGAGCTGGCAACCGCCCAGGACCGCTACCTGCACTGGGCCGCCGACACCGCCATCACCCTGGAAAGCCGCCTCGAAACCCCGCACTGGCAACAGCCCTACGACGAGGTATCCGCCGACCTCCACGCCGCCCTCGCATCAACACCCCCAGCAAGCGCCGACGCGGTGGTGGGGGCTGGGGCGCGGGCGGTGGGGCATGGGTTGGCGCGGGGGTTGGGGCATCTGGGGTTCGCTCGGCGGCAGTTTCGGGAGTCCGTCGGGTACTACCGGGCGGCGGCCGAGCGTGCTGCGGACCCGATCACCGCCGCGCTGGATCTGCGGTCGGCGGCCGATGCCACGTTGGCGATCTCGGACGCGGAGACCGGGGTACGGCTGCTGCTGGACGCCGCCGACCGGGCCGTTGCTGATGGCAACGTTCGGGCGACGATGCTCGCGCTGGCCGTGATCGCGGTCAACCGGTACCCGACCGGCTCGCTGTACGACGTACCCGCCGAGCGCAGCAAACACCTGCTGCAGCAGGCGATCGACTGCGCACGGCCCGGCGACGTACACGTGACCGCACTGCTCGCGACCGCCAAGGCGTGGGAGTACGGCGGCCGTCGCATCGGGGCCGACGCGGAGCTCGCCCAGGAGGCCGTCGACGCGGCTCGCCGCACGGGTGATCCGGTGCTGATCGCCGGCGCGCTGGACGCGTTGACCGTCGCCGCCGGGAACGCGGGCCGGCTGCGGGACGCACGCTCGTACGCCGTGGAACGGATGCGCCTGGTCGGCCCGCTGCCGCGGCACGAGCCGTACGCCGCGGCCGAGATCATCGACGCCTTCCACGTCGCTCCGACCACGGCGACCGCGGTCGGCGATCTGCGGGCCGCCGTCGCGGCGGTCGGCAGTCCGGACGACCCGGTCGGCGACCATCCGTACATCTCGCTGCCGCGACTGATCCGGGTGACCGCGCTGACCGGGCAGTTCGACGCCTGCGTGGCGCACGCTGACGCGCTGTGGGAGCGCTGGCAACGGGCGGGAGCACCGCCGATCGAGTGGATGGCGTCAGCGTTGTCGGCGGCCGCGATGGTGCACGGGCTCCGGGACGACGGGCTGTTCGAGGTCTGGCAGGCGCGTGCGCTCGAGGTCGCCCGGTGTACGGACCTGGAGGATGCTCCTTGGCTGGCGGCTCCGTACACGTTCGCCCGGGCGCGGGTCGCCGTACAGCTCGGTGCTGTCGAGCAGGCGCCGGACATCGTACGACGCGCGTTCGGGGACTTCGCCGAACGCTGGTGGGCGCCGTACGCGCGCTCCGCCGCCGCCGAACTCGCCGTACTCGCCGGCCTCCCGAACGCCCCCGACCTCCTCGCAGCCGCAACCCCGGACGCCACCGAGAACACCTGGGCCGCCGCCTGCCTAACCCGAGCAAACGCCCGAGCAACCGCCCGCGCAACCGCCCGAGCAACCGCGCGCGCAACCGCCCGAGCCGACGGTGACGTCGACGGCCCTGCTCGCCGCGGCCGACGGCTTCGAGCGCATCGGCGCGCACTTCGAACGCCTCAGCACCCTCGCACTACACCCCGACCACGCCACCGAGGCACGGATCGAACTCGCGGCCCTCCAAGTTCCGTAGTAGATCCGTGCTCACCACGGATGCCGCCGCGCACCTCTGAAGGCCAGGCTTGGGACAAGCGAACAAGCCTTGGAGGAATCATGGGAAACGTAGCGTCAGCAATGTCGATGTCCCTGGACGGTTTCGTGACCGGCCCGAACGACGGCCGTAAGCACCCGCTCGGCGAGGGCGGCGCCGTTCTGCACGACTGGCTCGGCAAGACCGCGACGGATGCGGACCGGGCGGTCCTCCAGGAGATGGTGGACGGCGCCGGAACAATCCTGATGGGACGGCGTTCGTACGACTCCTGTGTCGGTGAAGGCGGCTGGGGCGACGGCGGACCGGCCGGGGACGTCCCGTGCTTCGTGCTGACCCACGAGCCGCCCGCCGAGGCACCGAAGGTCTTCACGTTCGTCACCGACGGCATCGAGAGCGCGGTCGCGCAGGCGAAGGCGGCGGCCGGCGACCGTACGGTCGGCATTCACGGAGCCACCGCGGCGCAGCAGGCGCTGGCAGCCGGGCTGCTGGACGAGATCCAGGTGCACCTGGTGCCGGTCCTGCTCGGCGACGGCGTCCGCCTGTTCGACCTGCTCGGTGCGTCCCCGGTGAACCTGACCCGTGACCGCGTGGTCGAGGCCGGCAGTGGCGTCACGCATCTGCGCTTCCGGGTAGTCCGGTAGATGGTGGCGTTCGGCAACGAGTGTGAGCCGGTCGGCAAGCGCGACGCCGACCTCGCCGGGCTGGGCGCCCACGGATCCACCCCGGTCGCCATCCGCCTCAAGGCTTAGGAAGCCATCCAGGACTGGATGTCCTCGATGGTGCGGGGCATCGCCTCGGAGAGGTTCTCCGGGGTGCCGTCGGTGATCAGGATGTCGTCCTCGATCCGGATGCCGATACCGCGCAGGTCCTCGGGGACGGTCAGGTCGTCGGCCTGGAAGTACAGGCCGGGCTCGACGGTGAGCACGTACCCGGGCTGGACCGTGCCCTTGCGGTAGTTCTCGTCGCGGGCGGCCGAGCAGTCGTGGACGTCGAGACCGAGCATGTGGCTGACGCCGTGCAGCGTGTACCGCTGGTACAGGCGGCTCGCCGGGTCGAGCGCTTCCTCCGCCGAGACCGGCAGCAGCTCCATCGCGTCGAGGCCGTGGACGATGACCTCCATCGCGGCCTGGTGCCCGGCGCGGAACGCGGCACCCGGTGTGAGCGCGGCGATGCCGGCGTTCTGCGCGTCCAGGACCAGCTGGTACAGGTCGCGCTGGCGCGGGGTGAACTCGCCGTTCACCGGGAGTGTGCGGGTGATGTCGGCGGTGTACAGCTGGCGGTTCTCCACGCCCATGTCGAGCAGCATCAGCGTGCCGTCGCTCACCGGGCCGTCGTTCTCGATCCAGTGCAGCGTGGTCGCGTGCGGGCCGGCCGCGGCGATCGACGTGTAGCCGACGTCGTTCCCCTCGGCGCGGGCGCGGCGCCAGAACGTGCCCTCGATCCAGCGTTCGCCGTACTGCCGGACCTTGTCCATCTCGGCGAGCACGTCGGAGAAGCCGCGGTGCGTGATCGCGACCGCGTCCCGGAGCTGGTCGAGCTCGTACGCGTCCTTCACCAGCCGCAGCTCGGACAGCGTCGCGGCCAGCTCGTTGTCCTTCAGGTCGTCGGTCTGCGCACCGCTGAGCAGCGAGGCGATCGACTGGTCCTCGTCCCGCCGGACCCGGGTCGGTACGTCGCCCTTCAACGCGTCGGCCAGCTGGTCGACGTGCCGGGTCTCGATCCCGAACTCCTTGGCGGTCTCGGTCAGCGACGGACGCCGGCCGGCCCAGAGCTCGCCGTACATCCGGTCGCGCCAGAACTCCTCGCCCTGGGCGCGGTCGGCGCGCGGGCGGAAGTACAGCACCGGGTCGTGGCCGGTGGTGCCGTTCGGCTCCAGGACCAGGACCGCGTCGGAGGTCTGGTTGCCGGTCAGCCACACGTAGTCGGTGTGCGGGCGGAAGACGTAGTCGGTGTCGTTCGAGCGGACCTTGTAGGTGCCGGCCGGGATCACCAGCCGCTCGCCGGGGAACGCCTGCGACAGCGCGTCCCGGCGTTTCGCCGCCCACACACCGACGTCACCCAGTGACAGGTCGTGCCGCTCGGAGTCGGCCCAGCCGGAGTTCATGAACTCGCGCAGCTTGGGGCTCGGCTCGTTGTCGTGCGACGCGGTCTTCGGTGCGGCGTTCTCGGTCATCGGCGACCAGTCCTCATCTCGCTACGGGTGCAGTTGGTCCCCGCGCAGCGTTCCGCTGCCAGGTTGCGCCTCCGCGGGGTCGGAGCCGATGCGGGTGATCGCATTGTGCTCGTCCACGAAGACTACGCTCGGTTCGAAGACCTTCGCCTCGGCGGTGCCGAACATCCCGTAGGCGATCAGGATCACCAGATCACCGGGGTGGATCAGGTGCGCCGCGGCACCGTTGATCCCGACGATCCCGGACCCACGCGGCCCTTCGATCAGGTACGTCGACAGCCGGTGCCCGTTGGTGATGTCGACGATGTCGACCTTCTCACCCGGCAGCAGGCCGGCCGCGTCCATCAGCTCCGCGTCCAGCGTGCACGAGCCGACATAGTCCAGATCCGCCTGCGTGACCGTCGCCCGGTGCACCTTCGACTTCATCATCTCGCGCCACATGCAGGGGATGATCCCGGCGTAACCGTCGGCTGTCAGTGGTCGCAGTCACGTCGGGCCTTTTCGCCAGGACGGAATCTTGTGGCAGTCGGCAACTTTCCCGGTGGATGCGGTGTCTCAACCGGTGCGCTGCCGACGGGGGAGCGCCGGACGGAGGGGATCGAAAGATGAAGCGGAACGGCGTGTTGGCAGGGGTCGCCACGGGGGTCGCGGCGCTGGCGGCGGCGGGGGCTGTGTTGCTGGGGACGACACAGCCGAGCAGCGCCGCGCAGACCCAGCAGCCGGTCAGGTTGACGGCTGCTCAGAGCAGTACGGCGGTGACGTTCGTGAAGCGGTACTTCGAGCGCAAGCACCCGCACGGATACCTGTCCAACGCGGTACTCCCGAAGACCTGGCGTGAGGTGCACGTGGCCGCGCACCAGACCCGGTTCGACGACACCGCCAACAGCCGGATGATCCGGTTCAACACGTGGTGGGGACCGCAGACGCCGCAGTACGCGCTGAAGCAGAAGATCGCCGCGCTGAAGGGCACCCGCGGCCTGCACCTCGTCGGCACGTCGACGGTCGGCATGCCGTCCACCGCGGGCCAGGGCAGGCTGACGGTGAGCACGATCGTCTACACGTACAAGAGCGGCAGCACCACCCGCTGGGTCGCCACCCGGTACGTCGCTCAGAACGGCAGGACCCTGACCGACGCCGAGATCACCGTCGCGGGCCGTCCGGCCGACAGCAGGACCCTGGGCCTGGTCCTGAACAAGGCCACCCAGACGCTGGTGATCACTCCCTGATCACTGCGGCACTACATGGATGACGCCTGAACAGCCAGCTCTCGCAGACCTTCGTAGCGTCCCCGGAGCCCGGCGATGCGTGCCACGTCGTCGGCGGCCGGCGTCAGGTGGTCGCCGCCGGGCTCGGGTGACAGGCCGAGGGCTACGGCGGCTGCGCCGCGGGCGCCGACCTCGGGCTCTGCGCAGACTGTGGTGGGCCGGGCGAACGTCGCCGTGAGGCAGCGGCGCCACCACTCGGACGCGTCGATGCCGCCGCCGCCGAGGACGACCTCCAGTTTTTGGCCGAACAGCTCGTCGAGGACGCGGAGTCCGCGGTCGATCTCCAGCGACGCACCCTGCAGCGCGGCCGCGAGCAGGTCGGCGGAGCTGTCGTCGAACGAGAGCCCGAAGTACACCCCGGAACCACCCGGCACGTTCGCGGGCGGTCTGGTGCCGGCCATGAACGGGATCGCGATCGCGTGCGTCCCGCCGATCTCCACGCCGAGCGGTTCGGCGGACTTCAGCCGCAGTACGCCGGTCAGCCACGCGTGCAGGTTCCCGGCCGCGGAGAACGCCATCCCGGTGACCGCGCGCTTGTCGTCGACCCGGTACCGCCACAGCTCCCACGGCAGCTCGGGCGCGTACTCGATCGGGTGCACGACCCGTACGGCGGCCGACGTACCGACCGTCACCGCGGCCGTCCCCGCGTCGTACCCGCCGGTCCCGACGTTGGACGCGGCGCCGTCGCCGGTCGGCGGATGCACGGGTACGCCGACCAGCCCGGGCCAGCGGCGCTCGTACTCCTTGGACAACGTGCCCGTCCACCCCGTCGGCACGATCGCCGGCAGTTGGTCCGCGGTCACGCCCGCGACCGCCAGCGCCTCGTCGTCGTACGCACCGGTCGCCAGGTCCAGCGTCCCGGTCCCGGACGCGACCGACACCGACGTGACCCGCTCGCCGGTCAGCCGCTCGAGCACGAGATCGGGCAGACCGGCAAAGGCGGCAGGGGAGTCGGACGCGAGCAGCCACGGGATGCGGCGGGTCCAGTACAGCCGGTGCAGCCAGGTCCCGGTGCGGGCGTGGAACGCCTGCTCGTCGAACGACGTACCGAGGTCGAGGTCCACCGACCGCGTGTCCGCCCAGGTGATCACCGGTGTCCGCGCGGTGCCCTTGTTGTCCAGGGCAACGATCGAGTGCCACTGGGTGGACAGTACGAGCGAGCCGATGCCGTCCAGGTGCCCGTTCTGCTGGAGCTCGTCCAGGCAGCCGAACAGCCCCTCGACGTACTCGTGCAGGTCGAGCGTCGCGGAGCCGTCGTGCCCGTACGTCGGGGAGATCTTGTGCCGGGCCAGTGCACCCGGGATCGGCGACGCGTCGGCTTCGTGCAGCACCAGCGCCCGTGCGGACGACGTCCCGAGATCGAGAGCCAGGATCCGCGCGTCAGTCCTCGTCATGCAACGCCTTCAGGAAGTTCTGCGCCCAGACGTTCACGTCGTGCGCCGCGAGGTGCTTGCGCATCGCCTTCATCCGCCGGCCGAGCTGCCGTTCGTCGGTGTTCATCGCGTCGACAATCGTGTCCTTCATCCCGTTGATGTCGTGCGGGTTCACCAGGAACGCCTGCCGGAACTCGTCCGCCGCCCCGGCGAACTCGCTCAGTACCAGCGCACCGGTGTCGTCGTACCGCGTCGACACGTACTCCTTGGCCACCAGGTTCATGCCGTCCCGCAACGGCGTCACCACCGCAACGTCCGCCGCCCGGAACAGCGCCGCCATCTCGGTCCGGGAGTACGACGTGTGCAGGTAGTTGATCGCCGGCGTACCGATCCGGCCGTGCTCGCCGTTGATCCGGCCGACCAGCAGCTCGATCTCGTCGCGCAGCACCCGGTACTGCTCGACGCGCTCCCGGGACGGCGTCGCGACCTGGATGAAGACCGCGTTGTCGACCGAGATCCGCTTCTCGTCCAGCAGCTCGCCGAACGCGCGCAGCCGCTGCCGGATGCCCTTGGTGTAGTCGAGCCGGTCGACGCCGAGCAGGATGTGCGTCGGATTGCCGACCTCCTGGCGCATCTCGGCCGCCCGCGCGGTGGTCTCCGGCTGCCGCGCGATGTGCTCCAGCTCGTTGACGTCGATCGAGATCGGGAACGCCTTCGCACGCACGATCCGGTCGTCCGGCAGGTGGATCCGGTCGCCGCGGGTCCGCAGGCCCATCCGGTTCCGGGCCAGCCGGGCGAAGTTCGACGCGGCGCCCGGGCGCTGGAAACCGACCAGGTCGGCGCCCATCAGCCCGTCCAGGATCTGCCGCCGCCACGGCATCTGCGCGAACAACTCGGTCGGCGGGAACGGGATGTGCAGGAAGAACCCGATCCGCACGTCGGGCCGCAGCCGCCGGAGCATCGCCGGGACCAGCTGCAGCTGGTAGTCGTGCACCCAGACGTCGGCGTTGTCGTCGGCGGCGTCCGCGGCGGCCTCCGCGAACCGGCGGTTCACCGCGACGTACGACTCCCACCACTCGCGGTGGAACTCCGGCGCCACGATCACGTCGTGGTACAGCGGCCAGAGTGTCGCGTTGGAGAAACCCTCGTAGTACAGCTGGACGTCCTCGGCGCTCAGCATCACCGGGACCAGGTGCATGCCGTTGTCGTCGAACGGGTCCAGCTTCTCGTCGGCGCTGCCGGTCCAGCCGATCCACGCGCCGTGGTGCCCCTGCATCACCGGGGCCAGTGCGGTCACCAGCCCGCCCGGGCTCCGGCGCCACGCGGTGCTGCCGTCGGGCATCTCGATCCGGTCGACCGGCAGCCGGTTGGCCACCACTACGAAGGAACTCCTACCGTTCGGCATATTCGATTCATCCACTCAAATCGTCGTCGTCACCGGGGTAGCGGACCCCGATCTGTCTCCTGGTCTCGTCGAGCAGGTCGAGAATCTCGAGGGTGGCGGCGTGCGGGAGGGCCGGCACTTCGATCAGCCCCGCGCGCAGAGCCCGCATCACTGCGGCTGCTTCATAGTGGTACCCACGGCCATGCGTGGGTACGTCGATCCGCTCCGCTCCGGAAGCGGTCGTACGCACGTAGTACTCGGGGTGGTGGAACCGGCTCGGCAGCTGCAGGTTCCCTTCCGGGCCGCTGATCGCCGCGACCCACGGATTCTGCGAGCGCAGCCCGCAGGTCAGGGCGGCGACCGCGCCGGAGTCGTACCGCCAGGCCATCGCGACGTTCAGGTCGACGCCGTCGTCGTTGAGTGCGCCGACCGCCTTCACCTCCGCGGGGCGGCCCAACGCCATGTAGGCGAAGGTCATCGGGTAGATGCCGCCGTCCATCAGCGAGCCTCCCCCGAGCGCCGGGTCGAGCAGGCGAACCGGCAACGAAGCTTTGTGGAACGCGAAATCAGCAGTGACCTGCTGCGGCTCACCGATCACCCCGCTCCGCAGATCGTTGAAGAGCGCTTGAATGACGGGATCGGTACGCATCCACATCGCCTCGGCGAACAAGGTGTTGTGCTCGACCGCGACCGCGACCAGGTCCCGAGCCTGGGCGGCGGTGAGCGTCACCGGCTTCTCGCACAGTACGGCGATGCCGGCCTGCAACGCGGTCCGGGCGATCGGGTAGTGCTGCGGGTGCGGCGTACCGATGTAGATCACGTCGACTTCGCCGGAGTCGATCAGCCGGCGGTAGTCGTCGTACGCGTGCGGGATGCCGAACTCGGCGGCGAACTTGTCCGCGCTCTGCCGCGAACGGGACGCGACCGCGGTGACGACGGCGTCGTCCGCCAGCAACCCCAGGTCCTGGGTGAACTGGGTCGAAATGTTGCCGGTCGCAACGATTCCCCACCTGACGCGATCTATACCCACTGTCTGAACTCCGGGGTCGGGAACGGTCCGTCTGCTGCGATTCTCGCGGTTTCGAAGGCGTGAGCCAAGCGAATGAGCGTGACCTCACTCCGCGCCGTACCGCTGATGGTCAGCCCGACCGGGAGTCCGGAGACCAGACCGGACGGGACCGAGAGCAGCGGGTAGCCGGCCAGCGCGGCGTGCGACGAGGAGCTGCCCATCACGTGGTCACCGTTCACCAGGTCGATCGTCCAGGCCGGCTGGTACGACGGGCTCACCAGTGCGTCGAGCTGGTGGTCGCGGAGCAGGTTGTCGATACCGTCCCGGCCGGCGCGCAGCGCGGTCAGGCGAGCAGCGACGTATACGGGGGAGTCGAGACCGCCGGTCGCGGCAGCACGTTCGAACAGCTCCTGGCCGAACCACTGCAGCTCCTGGTCCGCATGCTCCTTGTTGAAGGCTATGAGGTCGTCCAGGTTGCGCGGGCCGCCAGGGGCACGCGTAGCGAGGTACGCGGCCATGTCGCCCTTCAGCTCGTGTGAGAGCACGTGGAGCTGGTCCTCGTCACCCCCTGGCGTCGGCAACGACAAGTGGTCGACCAGCGTCGCTCCGCACTGGCTGAGCAGGTCCAGCGCCCTCTCGGTGACCTGGTCGAGCCCCTTCGAGTAGCCCCACAGGGGACCACGCGGTACGCCGATACGCAGGTTGCCGAGGTCAGTGCCGCGACAGGCCTCGCTGTAGTCGAGCTGACCACTTGTCAGCACCGTGAGCAGCGCGGCGGTCTGCCTTACGGTCCGCGTCATCGGTCCGGCGGTGTCCTGCGAGTGGGAGATCGGGACGATGCCCTGCTGCGAGATGAGGCCGACCGTGGGCTTCAGGCCGACCACGCCGTTCAGGGCGGCCGGGCAGACGATCGACCCGCTGGTCTCGGTGCCGATCGCGTAGTCCGCGAGGCCCGCCGCGACCGCCGCGCCGGAGCCGGAGGAGGAGCCGCCGGGCGAGCGGTTCAACGCGTACGGGTTCCGGGTGAGGCCGCCGTACGCGCTCCAGCCGGAGGAGGACGCCGAGCCGCGGAAGTTCGCCCACTCGCTCAGGTTGGTCTTCGCCAGGATCACGCAGCCGGCCTCGCGCAACCGGCGTACCAGTGGAGCGTCCTGCGGCGGGGGCGGCTGCTCGGCCAGCGCCAGCGAACCGGCCGTGGTCGGCAGGTCCGCGGTGTCGATGTTGTCCTTGACCAGCACCGGTACGCCGTGCAGCGGGCCGCGGACCCGCCCGTCGTCACGTTCGGTGTCGAGTCGGGCGGCGTCGGTGAGCGCGGCGGGGTTCGGCGTGCAGATGGCGTTGACCGACGGGTCGACATCCCGAATCCGCCCCTGCAGCTCCTCCACCAGCGCCACGCTGGAGTCGGTTGAGCTCACGGGAAAGATCCTGCCAGAGTTGGGACCGTCCGGTTGCCTCGTCAGCGACACGCTTCGTGTCGGTCCTCGGTGAATGACATTGCTGTTGTTCAACACGTACAGTGGCACGCGGACGGACGATCACCGACCGCACAGGAGTCACCAGCAGATGGACAGCGCCAACGCCAGCTCTTCCGGCCCCGCCGAAGCTGCGCCGCCGGTCATCGCCGGGCTCTCCGAGAGGGACGGCCTGATCCTCGCCTTCGAGCGGCACTGGTGGAAGTACGCCGGTGCCAAGGAGCAGGCGATCCGGGACCAGTTCCAGATGTCCGCGACCCGGTACTACCAGGTCCTGAACGCGCTCATCGACCGGCCCGAGGCTCTCGCGCACGACCCGCTGCTGGTCAAGCGCCTGCGCCGGCTCCGCGCCGCCCGCCAGCGCGCCCGCTCCGCACGCCGACTGGGCATCGAGGTCTGACCATGTTCCGCCGCCTCAGGGCGTGCCTTACTGCCCCACGTCCGCGGGGCGAGCAGGGGCAGGTGCTCTCGTCGCTCGTCGCGGTCGCCGCCGTGGTCGCGATCGTGGCCGGGTTGCTGGTGCTGTTCGGCACCCGCGGGAACGACAGCAAGGCCGGCGAGAAGCCGGTCGCCGCGAGTACGACGTCCAAGAAGCCGTCGGCCGGGCCGTCGACGGTCGGGGCCAGCGTGCCGCGACCGTCCGAGAAGCCCACGCAACCTCCGGCGGCCACCGAGCCGACCAGTGCGCCGACCACCCCGCCGACCGTTCAGCAGACTCAGCCTTCGTCGACCGAGCCGCCGACAACCACTCAGCCGACCCAGCCGGTGACGATCCCGGCCGAGGAACGGCCGGCGATCGAGGTGTACAACAACACCCCGCGCAAGGGCCTCGCCGACTCGGTCGCGAGCCGGGCCCGGCAGGCCGGCTGGACCGTGTCCGGCTCGCCGGACAACTGGCACGGCAAGGTCGTCGAGAGCACCGTGTACTACCCGCCCGGCATGCTCGCCGCCGCCAACCAACTCGCCCACGACCTCGGTGTCGGCCGGTCCAAGGGCGCCCTGGACAACATGAAGAAGGACCGCCTGACCGTGATCCTCACCTCGGACTACGCGGGTTGATGGCGCGATGAGCACTCCGGTCCTGCAGACCGACGCCGGCCGCGACGGCTGGGAAGCCATCGTCACCGACCCGGCGAGCGCGGTGATCGCGACCGACTTCGACGGCGTCCTCTCGCCGCTGGTCGAGGACCCGGCGAGGTCCCGCCCGGTCGACGGCGCCCTGGACGCGCTCGCCCGGCTGGCGAAGTCCGTGAACCAGGTCGCGATCGTCACCGGCCGGCCCGCACTGGTCGCCACCGAGCTGTCCGGCGTCAGCGGCCACCCGGGCCCTCGGGCGGCTCGTCGTACTCGGGCACTACGGCCTGGAGCGCTGGGACGCGACGACCGGCAGGGTGACCAGCGCGCCGGTGCCCGCGGGCGTGGCGACGGCCCGCGACCGGTTGCCCGGTCTGCTCCGCGAAGCCGGCGTACCGGATGCGTTCGTGGAGGACAAGGACAGCTCGCTGGCCGTGCACACCCGTCGGCTGGACGATCCTTCGGGTTCGTTCGAGCTGTTGCGCGGGCCGTTGACAGCGCTCGCCGCGGAGACCGAGCTGCGGCTGGAGCCCGGCAACCTGGTCCTCGAACTGCGACCGCCCGGTATCGACAAGGGCGTCGCGATCCACGGCCTGCTCGAGTCCACCGGCGCCCGGTCGATCCTGTACGCCGGTGACGACCTGGGCGACCTGGCCGCGTTCCGGGCGATCCAGGCGCGGCGGGCCGACGGGCTGTCCGCCGTACTGCTGGCCACCCGGTCCTCGAACGCGACCGAGCTGATCGACGCCGCGGACATCGTCGTCGACGACCCGAGCGGCGTGGTGACCGTCCTCACGGCCCTTTCGGACGCGATCGCAGCCCGCTGAACGCCTGCGTCACGGTCCGCCCGAGCGGCTGGACCGGATGCTCGACGTACCCGCCGTCCTTCAGATTCGCGAGCCGCTCGAACGGGTTCCGGGACGCCGGGTCGCCGGTGAGCAGGAACGAGACGACGACGCCGACGACGTACAGCGGCAGCATCGGCAGGCCGAGCAGACAGAAGTACTGCCACGAGTGCCGCTCTTCGTGCCGCACGAGCCTGGCGTCGTCGAAGTACGAGCGGTCGTGCTTGCTGAGAATCACATTCCCGATCGTGAACGCCCCCGCCACCGGAAAACCCAGCCGGTACCCGTTGGCGAAGAACAACCCCCGAGGCCCCCGGCTGAACTCAGCCCGCCCGACCACCCCGACCAGCCCACCGGCAAGCGTGGACAAATTGAGAAAGTTCCCCACCAACTTCACCCACTGCCAGCCACTCATGCCGCTCAGTATCGAGCGGATGTCCCAATGTCTCAATTCTTAGGACATGGCCCGCGACAGGTTGATCGGACGTCGGCGACGTGACGGGCCGCTTGCCCCGCGGTGTTCCTGCATGCAGGCAAACTCTGAAAACTGGGCCGAAACGCCCTCAACACGTGGGTTTTGCCTGCGTGGCGGTCCAGCCGGCCGCGGATTGTCGGTGGGGTGGGTAACACTTGGGCGGTGAGTTCGGTGGTGCGGGTCTGGCGTCCGGGGCGGGTGGTGGACCCGCAGTCGGTGATCGGTGGGTTGCGGAAGGGGCCCGGGGATCCGGCGTACGTGTTCGACCCGGGGCGGCGGACCGTGTGGCGGGCTACGCGGACGCCTGCGGGGCCGGTGCTGTTGCGGTTGACGCCGTACGCCGGGGCTGTCGAGGCGGAGGCGTGGGGACCGGGTGCCGAGTGGGCGTTGGACGGCGTACCGGAGTTGCTGGGGGACGGGGACAGCTGGGACGGGTTCGAGCCGCTGCCGGAGCACCGGGTGCTGGTGGACGCGGCGCGGCGGTTCCCGGACGTGCGGGTGCCGCGGTCGCGGGCGGTGTTCGAGGCGATGGCGGCGGCCGGGATCGAGCAGGTGGTGACCGGCAAGGAGGCGTTCCGCGCGTGGCGGCTGCTGCTGCGCGAGTACGGCGAGCCCGCGCCGGGGCCTCATGAGCAGGGCAACCGGGTGATGATGGTGCCGCCGGCGCCGGAGGAGTGGCGGCTGATCCCGTCGTGGCAGTTCCTGCGGGCCGGGGTCGAGAGCAGGCGGTCGCGGGTGGTGCTGACGGCGGCGTCCCGGGCGGGCGCTCTGGAGCGGACGCTCGAGCTGACCGACGGCGCGGAGATCGAGCGGCGGCTGCGGTCGCTGCCCGGGGTGGGCGTGTGGACGGCGGCCGAAGTACGGCAGCGCGCCCACGGGGACGCGGACGCGTTCTCGTTCGCGGACTACCACGTGTCCCGGAATGTGTCGTACGCCCTGATCGGCGAGGAACTGGACGACGACGGCTGCGCCGAACTGATCGAGCCGTACCGCGGCCACCGCTTCCGCGTCCAGCGCCTGATAGAGCTCACCGGCATCGGCCACCCCCGCTTCGGCCCCCGCAAATCACTCCCCACCCACACCCCGGGAGCGACCCACCGCTTGTGAGATCGCGTGTCTCGAATGATGGGATCACAGGACACAATATGGACCCGATTGGGTAATCTCGGGGGAGCTCATCCAGAGGGACTGAGGGAAACGGCCCGTTGACGTCCCGGCAACCCTCCCCGTCGAGACCCCGTCCGGGGCGCTCAGCGAGGGACCGGTGCCAAATCCGTCCCACGCCGAGATCCGGCGCCCGGGGAAGATGAGAGGGGAACCTCACTCATGAGCCTGACCGCCACCCACACGATCCGTGAAGGTGCCTTCGGCAACGGTACGCACCTGAGCTGTCGCGCCTGTGGGGCGAAGTCGCCGCTCGGTCCGTTCTACGCCTGTATGGAGTGTTTCGGTCCGCTCGAGGTCGGATACGAGTACCCGACGATCACCCGCGAGCAGATCGAGGCCGGCCCGAAGAACATCTGGCGCTACCAGCCGCTGCTCCCCGTCCCGGTCGATGTGGCGAGCTTCCCGAACACCGAGCCCGGCTACACCCGGCTCGTCGACGCGCAGAATCTCGCCCGTGAACTCGGGCTCAAGAAGCTCTGGGTGAAGGACGACTCCGGCAACCCGACCCACTCCTTCAAGGACCGGGTGGTTGCCTCGGCGCTCAGCGCGACCCGCGAGCTGGGTATGAAGGTGTTCGCCTGCCCCTCCACCGGCAACCTCGCGAACGCCGTCGCCGCGGCCGCCGCCCGGGCCGGCATCCGCTCGGTGGTCTTCATCCCGAAGGACCTCGAGCGGCCCAAGATCATCACCACCGCCGTGTACGGCGGGACGCTGGTCGCCGTCGACGGCAACTACGACGACGTGAACAAGCTGGCCTCCGAGATCGCCGGCGAGGAGGAGGGCTGGGCGTTCGTCAACGTCAACGTCCGCCCGTACTACTCCGAAGGCTCCAAGACGCTCGCCTTCGAGATCGCCGAGCAGCTCGGCTGGCGGCTGCCGCAGCAGATCGTGATCCCGGTCGCGTCCGGCTCGCAGCTGACCAAGATCGACAAGGGCTTCACCGAGCTCGGCAAGCTCGGGCTGGTCGACGCCACCGACTACAAGGTGTACGGCGCGCAGGCGACCGGGTGCTCGCCGATCGCGCAGGCGTTCCGCGACGGCCACGACGTGGTCAAGCCGGTGAAGCCGGACACGATCGCGAAGTCGCTGGCGATCGGCAACCCGGCCGACGGGCCGTACGTGCTGGACGTGGCCCGCCGTACCGGTGGCGCGATCGAGGACGTCAGCGACGAAGAGGTCGTCGAGGGTATCCAGCTGCTGGCCCGGACCGAGGGCATCTTCGCCGAGACCGCGGGCGGGGTGACGGTCGCGACGCTGCGGAAGCTGATCGCCACCGGGCAGCTCGACCCCGAGGCCGAGACGGTGATCATCAACTCCGGCGACGGGCTGAAGACGCTCGACGCCGTGGCCGACCGGGTCGGCCCCAAGGTGACCATTCCCGCGTCGTACGACGCCTTCGTGAAGGCAGGCCTGCAGTGAGTGTGAGCGTTCGGGTTCCGACCATCCTGCGTCCGTACACCAAGGGCGTGTCCGAAGTGTCCGCGGAGGGCTCGACGCTGACGGAGGTGCTCGACTCGCTGGACACGTCGTACCCGGGGATCAAGGGCCGCGTCCTGGACGAGTCCGGCGAACTGCGCCGCTTCGTCAACGTGTACGTCGACGACGACGACGTACGCTTCGCCGAAGGCCTCCAGACCTCCATCAAGGACGGCGGCCAGGTCTCGATCATCCCCGCAGTCGCCGGCGGCTGATCCGCTGCCCGGTTCCGGGCGTCGTTCGTCCGGAACCGGGTCTATCGTCGCCCGGTATGGCGATCAAGTGGACGATCGGCGGGGATGCGACCGAACCGCTGCGGCTGGCCGAGGGGCAACGAGTTCTGCATCGGCTGATCCGCCGTCCCTGCGTTGAGTCGTGGATTGGGGTTGTGAGATCGGGGTTTTCGGCGCCGAATTCCACGATTCGCGGATGCGGGTGGGAACCAATTGCCACGAGTCGGCGGGGCTTTAGGATTCGGGGATGCGTGCTGTTGTGGTTGAGGCGTACGGCGTGGTGCCTGTCGTACGGGAGGTACCGCGGCCGGAGCCGGTGGATGGCGGCGTTGTTCTGAAGGTCGAGGCGACCGGGCTGTGCCGGAGCGACTGGCACGGATGGATGGGGCACGACTCGGACATCGTCCTGCCGCACGTGCCTGGGCATGAGTTTGCGGGGACGATCGCCGCGGTCGGTGCCGGCGTGTCGGGGTGGGCGGTCGGCGATCGGGTGACGACGCCGTTCATCTGTGCGTGCGGGAAGTGCGAGCAGTGCCTCGACGGTAACCAGCAGGTGTGTCCGAACCAGCTCCAGCCGGGGTTCAACTACTGGGGCTCGTTCGCCGAGTACGTCGCCGTACCGTACGCCGAGGTGAACCTGGTGCGGCTGCCCGACGACCTCGACTTCGCCACCGCCGCCGGCCTCGGCTGTCGCTTCGCCACCTCGTTCCGCGCCGTCCACCAGGTAGCGCGGGTAACCGCCGGCGAACGCGTCGCCGTCTTCGGCTGCGGCGGAGTAGGCCTGTCCGCCGTCATGATCGCCTCCGCCCTGGGCGCCGAGGTGATCGCCATCGACACCAACCCAGCCGCCTTAGCCCTGGCCCGCACGTACGGCGCCACCCACACAATCCAAGCCCCAACCCAGCCCACGCCAACTACACCCGGCCCCGACCCGGCTGCGACCGGCCCCCACCCGGCGCCGACTGGCTCCGACCCGGCTGCGACTGGCTCCGACCCGGCTGCGACCGGCGCCTATCCGGCGCCGACCCGCCCTCACTCGGCTGCGACCGGCCCGCACCCGGCGCTGGCCGGCGACCGGTCGGGCTCGGTGGTCGCACGGCTCGGGGAGCTGGGGCGTCCGCAGGTCACCATCGACGCTCTGGGTTCCGGTGACATCGTCCAGCAGGCCCTGCGGTCGCTCCGCCCCCGCGGCCGCCACGTCCAGGTCGGCCTCCTCCCAGACGGCGTACAACTGGACGTCTCCCGCCTGATCAGCCAGGAACTCACCTGGCTCGGCAGCCACGGCATGCCCGCCCACGCCTACTCCGAAATGCTCAACCTAGTTGCCACCGGCAACCTCAACCCCCACCAACTGATCACCCGCACCATCCGCCTCGAAGAAGCCCCAGCCGCCCTCGCAGCCCTCTCGAACGGCACCCCCGCCGGCGTCACCGTCATCACCCCGTAGCGCGGCACTGCCGACGAGACCGTGCCGTACGAGCATGCTGGTACGACGTGGCGGCGCGGTTCTTCGCGGAGGTGTTGCTCGGGTAGTCCTGTCTGGGTTTGCGGAACATCTTCGTCGCCAGGTGCGGAATTGTTACCGCAAACCGGCCGGCGGGTCGCGCTACAGGCGGATCAGGTAGACCGTGGGTGGGCGGCCGGTGCGGCCGTGTTGGTGGGTGCCGGTGGGGGCGGCGAGGCCGGCGCGTTCCAGGCGTTTCAGTACGCGGCGGGCGGTACGGAGTTGGACGGCCAGGTGGTCGGCGACGTCCTGGGTGGTGAGGCCGTCGGGGAGGGTGGCGGTGAGTTCCCGCATTCGGGCGAGGGTCTGGGTGTTGAGGCCGACCCGGCGGGCCAGCAGCGGGAGGCTCTCGGTGCCGCGGACACTCAAAGCCTGGTCGCCGGTGGGTTCGATGACGATCTCGACGTCGTCGGACATCGACACCACGCCCGCGACGGTACCGATCGACGCGGCCCGGCCGACTGCCCGGCGGGCGAGTGCCTCGGCCTCGGCGGCGGTCCGGCCGATGCCGAACCCGACGTACGCCGTGCTGTGCCGCGCGGCCAGGTGGTCGAGCAGCGGCATCCGGGAGAACTGCTCGGTCGCCTGCTCCAGCAGACCGCGCGTGGTGACGACGAGATGCCGGCCGTCGGGGAGCGCAGCCAGGCTGCCGCCGAGCGTGATCAGGTCGGCCGCGAGCGCGTCGTCCGGCTCCGGGAGGTCGATGACGCCGAGCGCGACCTGCGCGTCGCCGACGTGCTGCCCGGTGGTCGTCAGTACCAGCGCCTGCAGAGTCGAGCGGATCGAGTACCGCGACGGGGCGAGCCGCACCGACGGCATCTCGTTCTCGATCAGGTGGAACGCGGACCCAAGGCAGCTGATCGCGACCTTCGTGTCGTGCTTGTCCCGCGCCGTCCGATGGAACGAGACGATGTCGTCCGACGTCAGCCCGGGCCGGTACGGCAGGACGTGGATCCGGTCGGTCGGCAGCTTCGCCTCGATCAGCGTCTCCAGTACTTCGGAACGCCGGAGCGTGTCGATCGAGAACTGCGTGACGTTGTGCCCGAGCCGGAGCAGCTCGACGAGGGCCCGCAGCAGCGTCGCGCCGTCGTACGAGACGTACATCGCCGGCCGGTCGATCGCCCCGGCCTCGGTGGCGATCGTGTACGGGACGACGCCGGTGAACAGGAACGCGTCGACGTCTCCCTGCGCCTGCCGGACCAGGTCGACCGCCTCGGTCTCGTGCCGGTACGGGAGCGGGACCAGCGTCGTACCGCTCGGCGCGCCGACCGCGGTCACCCGCTGGACCAGATCCTCCGGCCCGACGACCCCGACCGCGAGCGCCATCAGTTCACGTCCGGAGCTGAGCAGATCCCCACGGCGATCCTCCGACGACTTCTGGTCTGGCCCTCAAGTCCCCTCAGAACGCAGAATAGCGCAGCCGGGTCCGAGATCTTGACGTTCGGCCGGTACTCTCCTAGTTTCGGTCAAGACCACAATTACCGCCACCCCCTGAGGCGGGTCCAGGGCGGCGTCGGTGTGGTGGAGCGAAGGAGGGAGCGCGCCACCTCACTGCCAGCCCGATCAGTGCAGTTCCTCCAGGCAGCGGATCACGAGCTCACGCTCGCTCGGCGGAAGCGATGGTCCGTACGGATCGTAAGCGGCCGCGGCCGGCACCAGCCCCTCCCACTCGGCCGCCCAGAGCATCCGCTGCACGTAGCCCTCGATCGGCGCGTAGAACGTCGCCGCCGCGAATCGGTCCAGCCGCTCCGACGCGGCCAGGAACTCCGAGTGCGCACCGGCCGTCCAGGCCCGCAGTACGGCGGCCGACAGCTCGACCTGTGCCGACGCGATCCCGACCAGCGCGGTGTCCGCGCCCCACATGAACGACGGCCCGTACATCCGGTCCTCGCCGGTGATCAGCAGCTTCCCGGTCCCGCGGCCGGCCCAGATCGCGTCCTGGCAGCCGATCGCCCGGTCCAGCGTCGCGGTCTTCACACCGAGCATCGCGTCCAACGACAACAGGTCTCGGATCAACGCAGGAGAGTACGGGTACCCGCCGGCCTCGCCGTGCAGGTAGAACCCGACCAGCGGCAGCCCGCTCTCCGCCGCCACCCGCTCGTGCAACGCCACCGCCTGCGCGTGCCCGTCCTCCAACTCACCGAGCGCCGCCAGCGGGTAGACCATCACCGCATCGGCCCCGCCCGCCGCCGCGGCCCGGGCCATCTCGACCGTCGCGTCGGCGGCCTCCTGCAGCGTCTGCGCCGACCGGTCCCGAGGTATGCCGACACCTGCCACGATCGGTACGTCGGTCGCCGTGCGCCAGGTCTCGAGCACCTTGGCCCGGTCGCCCGGCGACAGGTACAGCCCGCGGCCGGTGTGCGCCCACACCGCGACCCCGCCGATCGCCTGCTTCGTCAGCGTCACGGCGTACGCGGACAGGGCGTCGTACGCGACGACCCCGTCCTGGTCCATCGGGGTGACGACCGCGGGGAGGAGCGTGCCGCGGAGCCGTTCTACGAGCGGATGCATCAGATGACCTCTCTCAGAGGGTGTCGTGGAACGACACCCTCAGACATCGTGACCGAGACCGGGGCGTTTGGGTACGTCGATCCAGCCGTCGCAATCGGCGAACACGGTCGGGGCCAGCGGGTCCTCGTCGACCATCAGCGGGCCCACCAGGTCGGCCGCGACGGTGGCGCCCGGCACGGCCGCGGCCAGATGGACGGCGGCCAGCGTGGCGACGCCCAGCTCCGGCATCGAGCCTACCTTCACCGCGAGCCCGGCGGCCTCGGCGACCGCGGCGATCTGCAGCGCACGGTGCAGGCCGCCGACCTTGAGGATCTTGATGTTCAGTACGTCGGCGGCGCCGCGGCGGGCGATCTCCAGGGCGTCGTGCAGCGAGTGCATGCTCTCGTCGACCATCACCCGGACGTCGAGGCGGTCGCGGAGGCGGACCAGCCCGGTCAGGTCCCAGCGTGGCAGCGGCTGCTCGAGCAGGGTGAGGCCGGCGGCGCTCATCTTCGCGAGGTACGGGAGCGCGGTCGTGGCGTCGTACCCCTCGTTGGCGTCCAGGCAGAGCTCGGCGTCGGCGGGGATCGCGGCCCGGACCGCGCGGATCAGCTCGAGGTCCTTCGCCGGGTCCTGGCCGCCCTTGACCTTCAGGTGCATGAACCCGCGGCCGGCGTACTCCGCGGCCTCGGCGGCCATCTCGTCGAGCGTGCCGAGGCCGACGACCCAGGTGGTCTGCACGCGGTCCCGGACGCTGCCGCCGAGCAGCGCGTGCACCGGCCAGCCGCTGAGGCGCCCGGCGAGGTCGAAGAGCGCGATGTCGAGACCGGCCTTGGCGACCTGCTGACCGCGCAGTACGCCGTCCATCACGACGTGCGCGCCGGCCCGGTCGAGCGGGTCGCGGCCGATCAGCGCCGGGGCCAGGTGCTCCTCGATCGCCGCCTGGACACCGGCCAGCGTCTCACCCGTGTACGCCGTCATCGGGGACGTCTCGCCGATCCCGGCCGCGCCGTCCGCGGTGTGCACCTCGACGACCAGGCTGATCAGCTCGTTGCTGACACCGCTGCTGATCCGGAACGGCCGCCGGTACGGCGCGCTCACCACCCGGGTCTTGATCGCGCTGATCGGCGCCGCTGTTCCTCCGTCCGGCAACCCGGCCGGCGCTGGTGCAAGACTCATCGAGAGCTCCGGAAGCAGCCCCGTGGTTCAGCGTCGGGAAAAGTCCTCGATGGCCTGGGATGGTGCTGGAACTGTCGGTGGCGCATGGCAGTGTTCCTTTCGTGTCCAGGTTTCGTCTCGCACCCACTACGGAGCAAGAGGCGGCTCTGCTGGGGCTCTGCAGTCATACGCGGTTCATCTGGAACCTCGCTCTCGAGCAGTGGTCGATGTGGCGACCGGGCCGCCGTACCGCATCCCCCGGATACAACGCGCAATCGGCGCAACTGACCGAGGCGCGCGCGGTCAACGACTGGCTGCGGGCGGGATCGCAGACTGTGCAGCAGCAGGCATTGCGAGACTTCGGTCAAGCTGTCGAGAATTTCTACATTGGCACCCATCGGCGGCCGACTTGGCGGCGAGCCGGAGTCCATGAGGGGTTTAGGGTCGTCGGTCCACAGGCCGAGCGGGTAGAGCGGTTGTCGCGAAAATGGGGTCGGGTGCTCGTCCCGAAGATCGGATGGGTTCGGTTCCGGATTACGCGGGCGCTGCCTGCCGCGAAGGCCTACCGGATCACCCGTGACCGTTCGGGACGCTGGCACCTCGCGTTCGCCGCGATCCCGGAACCTATCCCCGCCCCGGGGACCGGTGCGGTGGTCGGTGTTGATCGCGGTGTCGTGGTCTCGGCGGCGCTGTCGACGGGGGAGATCCTCGCTGTCCCGGGGCTGCGGTGTAGCGAACGGCGTCGGTTGCTGCGGTTGCAACGCAGGCTGGCGCGGGCGCGGCGCGGGTCGAACCGCCGCAGGAGATTGCGGGTCGCGATCGCGAAGGTGAAGGCCCGCGAAACGGACCGGCGGACGAACTGGGCCGAACAGACGTCCACTGATCTGGCGCGCAGGTTCGATGTCATCGGGGTCGAGGACCTCCGCATCGCGCAGATGACTCGTTCTGGGCGCGGCACCATCGGGGAACCCGGCCGGAATGTCGCCCAGAAGGCGGGTTTGAACCGGGGCATTCTCGCGAACGCCTGGGGCATGCTTGTGACCCGTCTGGAGCAGAAGGCGCCGGGGCGGGTTGAGAGGGTCAATCCTGCCTATACGAGTCAGACGTGTTCGCGGTGCGGGGTCGTGGATCGAGAGGCGCGCGAGAGCCAAGCCGCCTTCCGGTGCCGATCCTGCGGTTATAGCGCGAACGCTGACGTGAACGCAGCCTGCAACCTTGCAGCACGCAGTATCGCGGCCGGACGGGCCGTGACAGCACGCCGAGATCCGATGACTGGGTCCGAGAAGCGTGAACCTCAACTCGCCACCTCCGCGTAGCGCAGTTGGAATCCTCTCCTGCAGAGAGAGGAGGACGTCAAGACCGGCTCCTAGCGTTCTGGGCGGAAAGCATTTACGGTCAAGACCGTAAATACCCCGAGCGCTCCCTGTCAACGGAAGGTGGCACCCCTGATGCGGCTGGGTCTGTATCTGAACCTCTACGGCACCCCGGACGAGCGGCCGCAACTGGCGGACGCGGTCGAGCAGGCGAAGCTGGCCGAACAGGCCGGGTTCGAGTGGGTGGTGCTCGGCGAACGGCACCTGCACCGGCCCGGGTACCACGAGATCCTCACGTCGATGACCTGGCTGGCCGCGCACACCTCGCGGATCGGGATCGCGACGGCCGGGATCGTGGCGCCGCTGTACGACCCGGTGGTGCTGGCGGAGACGCTCGCGCATATCGACGTACTGTCCGGTGGGCGGCTGACGGCCGGGTTCGTGCTCGGGTACCGTCCGGAGGAGTTCGCGCTGTACGGCGTACGGCAGCCGGAGCGGGTCGCGCGGTTCGAGGAAGGGCTGGAGATCCTCACCCGGTTGTGGACGTCGGACGAGGTGTCGTACGACGGGAAGTTCACGTCGATCCAGGACGCGTACCTGTCGCCGCGGCCGGTGCAGTCGCCGCGCCCGCGGTTGTGGAACGGCGGCCGGGTGTCCGCCGTACTGGAACGGACCGCGCGGATGTGCGACGGCTGGACCACGTCCTTCAACGAACTCGACGCCGACCTGCCCGACAAGATCGCCGAGTACCTGTCATATCCCCAAGGCCCTGAGTCGCTCGGCCACGAGGTCATCCTGTGCCGCGAGGGCTATTGCGCCGACACGTCCCAGGAGGCCCGCACAGCCCTCGATGAGCCGCTGCGGGACCTGTACGACGCCTACACCGGCTGGAAGCGTACGTCGACGGACGTGTCCCGCTACACCCAGGGCTGGGACGACATCACCGCCCGCAGCGTCATCGGCTCCAAGGCCGAATGCGCCGACCGCCTCGCCCACTACGAGGAACTGGGCGCCGACGGCATCATCCTCCGCATCCAGCCCCCGGGCATGAGCCAGTCCGACACCCTCAAATCCATCGAAAACTTCGGCAACCTCCTGTAAGCCGCCGGCGAGTTGCGGGCTGCCGCCCGCGATCTGCTCGCTGCGCTCGCGCGAGTGACCACCCAACGGACCGTGATACCGCCGACGCGACACACTCCGGCCGGAGGTGGTGTCCGGCCCCAACCGGTCGTGAGCCGTTGCCCTCAACAAACTCCCCGTACCGCCTGGCGTACTTTCCCGATGCTGACCTCGGAGTCCTCGGGCCAACGTTCGTCACGCCCTGGCAGGGGCAGACGACTTCCTCGGGCTCGCCTCGCCGAAGGAGCTCGTTCACCGGTCAGGGCACCCTCGGCAGAGTCCATTCGACCCCGCGCCCCTCGAGCCGAATGTGTTGCGAGTCGGGCTGCACGGAGATGGTGAACTGGACGCGGGCCGGCCGGCCGAGGCCTTCCCACTGTTCGTACGCTACCTCCACGGCGTTCCAGATCTGCTGATCCCCGGCCTGTGCGACCGTGCCGTTGTCGAGTCTGGCCCACGAGCCGTCCCGATGGGTGAAGATCGTGACCCCGGTCGGCAGTTTGCTCAGGAACCGCAGGCCGGGGAGCGCTGCGGCCAGCACGAAACTGAAGTCGTCGTCGAACCAGATCTTCTCGTCGAGGTCGGTCGTTCGGGTCGATCCGCTGTCCGGAGCGCCAAGGTTCTCATCGCTCTGTGCGTCATAACCGGAACGCTAAGCGACCACAGGATGAGAAAGTTTCCTGAGCGGAAACTGGGTCCGGTAGCGTTGGCTGCATGGACAACGACCTGGCGAACCTGGGCCAAGAGATCCGCCGCCTGCGCAAGTGGCGCAACATGACTCTTGATGCCCTCGCCGGTCAGGCCGGCATCACCAAGGGCTACCTGTCCAAGATCGAGAACGGCAACGCCAACCTCGAACGCCGCAAGACAATCAAGGCCATCGCGGATGCGCTCCGCGTGAGCGTGGCCGACCTGACGGGTGACCACTTCATCGCCGACCGCGCGAACAGCGACGCGCACGCCGCGATCCCAGACATCCGCATCGCGCTGATGGCGACGACGCTTGAGTTGCCGCACGGCGCACCCCTTCGAACCATCGAAGAGTTGAACCAGGAGACCCAGCGCCTCGCCGAAGCCCGCGCCGACAGCCAAGATGCCCTGGTCGGCCATGCTCTCCCGCCGCTGCTCAGGGACCTGCACGCCGCCGCAACGATCGACAGCAACGATCGCCTACCGGCCCTCAGGTCGTTGGTGCAGGCCACCAACTCGACGGCCCACTTCCTGAAGAACCTTGGTGCGATCGACCTCGCCTGGGTCGCGGCCGAGCGCGGTCACCAGGCCGCGCAGATTCTCGAAGATCCGCTGTACATCGCCGCCGCCGACTACACCCGGGCGCAGGCCCTGATCGGACTCAACGCCTACGACCGCGCCGATGCCATCGCGCGCAACGCCGTCTCCCTGCTGACCCCGGACAGCGTCGCCGCGACAGAGGTCCACGGCATGAACTTCCTGGCGACCGCGTTCTGTTCGGAGATGCTGGGCGAAGACCCCGAGGCCGCTCTCCAGGAAGCCCAGGAGAGCGCGGACCGGATCGACCCGCAGAACGCCTTCTGGCTGAACTTCTCCCGCGTGAACGTCGAGCTGTGGCGGACATCGATCGCGCTTGAGGCCGGCGACCACGTCAAGGCCGCGGAGATTGCCGCCGACATACGCCCCGAGGACATCCCGACCAAGGGCCGACGCATCCGATTCCTGATCGACCACGCACGGGCACTGCACGGCCTCAGAGGACGAGACGAGGACGTCACCCGGCTACTGCGACAGGCCGAGAAGCTGGGCGCGACCCGCACGCGACACAGCATCTGGGCCCGAGAAATCGTGAGCGAGATGGTCCTCCGCGCTCGCCGTGATGCAGGCGGCCGGGAGCTGCGCGGCCTGGCCGACCGCATGGGAATGCTTGCCGCGATCTGAGGAGCATTGCCCAGTGTCGGCTGTTCTTGGCATCTCTCAGTGCATCCTCTCGTCACGGCCGGCTCTGCCGACCATCCGTCTGGTGCCGAGGCGCATCGTCTCCACGTCTCGGCCCGGACAGGGGTCTGACACTCCCGATCGGCGCGATCAGATGAAGGCTGCGTGCCCTGGTGGCGACGCCTCGCGGACGCGTAGACACGTTTGCCCGCGACGATACGGGCGCCGGCGTACGCACCTCACCGCGTCCGCTCGGTAGAACAGTCGCGTCGGGCTCATCGCGGTCGGTTGGGTAGTCACTCGCGAGCGCCAGCGAGCAACTCGTCGGCGGTAGCCGGCAGCAGTCCGGGCGCTGGCCCGGGGGTGGGTGGGAGCGCGCGGAGCGGCCGCGTCTGAGGAGCGGAGCGACGAAGCTAGCGGCTGCGTAGCACGCGTGGGGCTCTTTAGGCCTTCAGGCCGGACATGGCGATGCTGTCGGTCAGGTAGCGCTGGAGGAGGCCGAAGACCAGGAGGCTGGGGACGACTGTGATGGTGGCCCCGGCCATGATCTGGTTGATGGGGACGGCTTGGCCTTGGAGGGTGGCGAGGCCGACCGTGAGGGTCTGCATCTTGCCGGACTGGCCGATGACCAGCGGCCAGAGGAAGTCGTTCCAGTGCCAGAGGAAGACGAAGATTCCCAAGGTGGCCAGGACGGGGCGGATCAGCGGCATCACGATCATCGTGAAGATGCGCCACTCGCCGGCGCCGTCGATCTCGGCGGCCTCGAAGAGTTCGTCGGGAAGTTGCAGGATGAACTGGCGCATCAGGAAGACGGCCTGCGAGTTCGCCAGCGTCGGGACGATCAAGCCCCAGTAGCTGTCCACCCAGTTCAGGTTCGCGACCAGGATGTACGTCGGGATCAGCGTCGCCTGGAACGGGACCATCAAGGTCGCGAGGAACGCCCAGAACATGATCTCCCGGCCGGGGAACTTCTTCTTCGCGAAGGCGTACCCGGCCATCGACGCGAACAGCAGTACGCACGCCACCGACACCAGTGAGTACAGCAGCGAGTTCACCGTCCAGCGTGGGATGTCCGAGCTGGACAGCACGTTCCGGAAGTTCTCCAGCGTGAAGTGTGCCGGGTTCAGCGCGCCTGGAAACGTCTGCCCGCTCGGTGGCGCGAACGCGACCAGCACCATCGCCGCGAACGGCACGATGGTCACGATCGCGGTCAGCGTCAGCAGGGTCGGCAAGGTCAGCCGGGCCGCCGTACGCCGACCCACGGTCTGCGTGTCGACCACCGAGCCGGCCTCGAGTACCTGAGCCATCTAGTCGTCCCTCCCGACGAGCCGGCGCTGTACGAGCGAGACGATCAGCACGATCAGGAACAGCACCAGACCGATCGCGCTGGCGTAGCCGAAGTCGAAGTACTTGAAACCGCTGTCGTACAGGAAGTACACGATCGAGTAGCTGGCGTGCACGGGCCCGCCGCCGGTCATCACGTACATCGCGTCGAAGACCTGGAACGCACCGATGGTCTCGATCACCAGCACGAAGAACAGGACCGGCCGCAGCTGCGGCAGCGTCACGTACCGGAACCGTTGCCAGGTCCCCGCACCGTCGATCATCGCCGCTTCGAGGTACGACTTCGGTACCGCCTGCAGGCCCGCGAGCAGGATCAGCATCGAGTACCCGAAACCCTTCCAGGCCGACGTCACCGCGATCGACGGCAGCACCGTGCTCGACTGGCTGAGGAAGTCGATCGGGCCGATGTGCACCAGCCCGAGGACCGAGTTCAGCAGACCGTCCTGGATGTCGTAGATCCACTTCCAGATCACCGCGGCCAGCACGATGCTTGTCACGTACGGCAGGAAGAACACGCCGCGGAAGAACCCGCGGCTCCACACCACGCGATGCAGCAGTACGGCGGTGCCGAGCGACAGCAGCACGGTCAGCGGGACGAAGATCACCGTGTACGTCAGCGTGACCACGAGCGCGTCGCCGAACATGCCGTCGGAGAACAGGCGCTTGTAGTTGTCGAGGGCGATGAAGTCCCACTTGCCGCTGATCCGGTAGTCGGTCAGCGAGAGCAGCAGAGCGCCGATCACCGGGAGGAACCGGAAGGCCAGGAACAACAGCAGCATGGGTGCGACGAACAGCAGGCCCACCCATGGCCTGCGTAGCGAGCGCCGCCGACCGGACACGGGTCCCGCCCGACCCGTGTCCGGCAGCTGTCGAGCCTCCGTCAACGTTGTCTCGACAGGAGGTCGTTGGCCTGTTTGGCGGCGTCGTCGAGCGCCTCCTGCGGCTGCTTCTTACCGGTCAGCACGGCCTGGATGTCCGTGCTCAGGAACGACATGATCTGCCGCGCCGCCGGGTTCGGTTCGCCCGGTACGGCGTACTGCAGGGCGGCGGCGAACTTCGGCGCGTTCGGGTCCGCGAGCCCGGACTTCGCGTCACTGCGCGGCGAGTAGTACCCGGACGCCTTGGCCAGCCCGTCGAGCTGGGCCGGCTGCATCATGAACGTGAGGAACTTCTTCGCGCCGTCGACGTTCGCCGAGGCCGCGTTCACCACCAGACCGCCCGGCAGGCCCAGCGCGGCCTGCTTCTCGTCCTTCAGCGGCAGCCCGATCTCGACGTTCGGCGCCCCCCAGGTCTTCGCGACCGTGCCGGCGTCGGCGAGTACGGCGCTGAACGACATCGCGACCTTGCCCTTGCCGAGCGGGGAGTCGGCGGCCACGTTGCCCGCGGTCAGCGCGGTCTTCGGGATCGCGTCCTCGTCCCACAGCGTCTTCAGGAAGGTCAGCGCCTTCAGCCCGGGCGCCTGGTTGAACGTGACGCTCTTGCCGTCGTCGGCGAACACCTTGCCGCCGGCCTGCCAGAGCAGCGGGTAGAAGTTCAGGTTCAGCGTCGCCTCCGGCGAGGCCGAGTAGTCCAGCGTCTGGAACCCGGCGGCCTTCAGCTTCGGCGCCGCGGCCTTGATCTCGTCCCAGGTCTCCGGCGGCTTGGCGATCCCGGCCTTGGCGAGGACGGTCTTGTTGTACATCGTCGTGGTGACGGTGTGGTAGATCGGTGCGCCGTACACCTTGCCCTGCACGGTCAGGCCCGGTACGGCCGACGGCAGGAACTGGTCCTTGAGCGGGCTGACCACGTCGTCGACCGGCTCCAGGTTCCCGTTCACGACGTACTGCGGGATCTGGTCCGGGATCATCGGCAGCACGTCCGGGCCCTTCTTGCCGGAGAACGCGGCCGCCAGTTTCTGGTCGCGGTCGGTCCAGGGCTGCTGCTCGATCTTCAGGTCGATGGTCGAGTTGGCGGCCTCGAAGTCGGTCTCGACCTTCTTCCAGTACGTGTCGTTGGCCGCCTTGTCGGCGATCACCGGGTACATCCAGAGCGTGAGGCTCTTCTTGCCCCCGCTGCTGCCGCTGTCGCTGCCGCCGCAGGAGCTGAGCGCTGCGGCAAGGACGAGCGCCGTGAGTGGTGCCGCGATGCGGCGGACGGTGGATCTCATCACACCCCCAGGGTGTCCGGAAGTCAGGGCCGGAAGTAGTTGCACCGAATAACGGTCAGGACCGAAAGTAGCCGGGGTGAATTTCGGCTGTCAACGGCTGATATCAATCCGGAACAGCTCGGACCCACTTGTCATCAGTAGTTGGTGATCTCCCCGGACGCCGAGCCGCCGGTGGGCGTGCGCGACGAACAGCGTCGGGACGGACTTCGCTCCGGGCGCGATCCGGTAGATCGTGTTCAGGTCGATACTCACGTACACCGCCTCCGAGGTCGCGACGATGTCGCCGCTGGAGGTCGTCGTGCCGAGCGTGAAGGAGCGCTTGAGCTTGCCGTTGCCCGGGGAGAGCGCGAACACCGTCTTGCCGGCCACGCCCCAGAGCAGGCCGTCCGGCCCGATCGTCACCGACGAGACCGTCGCCGCACCCGGCACCGGCACGGTTTCCCAGAGCTTCTTCTTGCCCGTCATGTCCCACGCGAACACTGTGCCCGCCTCCCGGGTCGGCGGGGTGGTCGTCAGGCCACCGGCGATCGACGTTCCGCCGTACACGATGCCGCAGCGGGACGTCAGGCCGAAGACGGACTCGTCCTGGACCACGTTCCGGTACTTCTCGCTGGTGCCGGTCTTCGGGTCGTAGATCACCAGCGCCCCGCCGAGCCGGTCGCCGTCCGGGACGGTGCCGACCGCGATCTTGCCGTTCACCTCGGTCAGCGCCCGGGCGCGGGTCTGGAACAGGTCCGGCTTCAGGTTCAGCAGCTGCGTCGGGTTGTCCGGCGTACCGGGCGGTCCGGGGGAGTACTCGGGGCTGCTCCACGTCTTCGCCGGGTCGTACGCGTAGAGCCGGGCCTCCGGGTACGCGCCGACGTACAACTTTCCGTCGGACGCCTCCATCAGCGCCTCGACCTGGGAGAACCGGTTGAACTTGGTCTCGCCGGTGTCCGGGTTCACGACGGACACGCCCCCGTTCAGGAAGCCGCCGGCGTAGACGCTGTTCTTCCCGCCGGCCACCGACAGGATCTCGATCGGCTCCCGGCGGACCTTGGTCTGGAAGATCTCGGACTTGCCGGTCTGCGGGTTGTACCGGAACTCGTCGCCCCGCCAGAGCGTACCGACCACGCTGGTCCCGGGGTAGTCGGGCAGGTTCAGGTCGGCGTACCCGATCGAGCGGGCGTTCTGGATCCGGCCGGTGAACGTCAGGCCGGTACCGGTCAGCGTCTTCGTGGCCGGGTCGTACTTCTTCAGCTCGCTCGCCTGGATCAGGTAGATCGCGCCGCCCGCGCCGATCGGCGAGATGTCCAGGCCGTGCTCGTTCGGGATCGTGTCGACCCAGGTCCGGGACGCGATGTCCCAGACGTACAGCGGGCCGGGGAACGCGGTGCTGACCCGGGCGTACATCCGGCCGCCGCGGACGTTCAGGTCGTAGACGACCTGGTTCTTCGGGTCGCCCATTCCGGGCGGTGCCGGGATCTCGGTGACCGCGCCGGTTTGGGTGTCGACCTCCGAGAAGTACGCGTCCGGCTCGGAACCGGTGTAGAGCTTGCCGTTCCAGTAGTCGATGCTCTTCACGTACCCCTGGCCGGCC
Organism: Kribbella aluminosa; assembly: GCF_017876295.1. Lineage (NCBI taxonomy): Bacteria > Bacillati > Actinomycetota > Actinomycetes > Propionibacteriales > Kribbellaceae > Kribbella > Kribbella aluminosa. The sequence continues at coordinate 1,891,700 of NZ_JAGINT010000002.1, forward strand.
TTGATCGTGCCGTAGTCGCGGACCGCGCCGGTCGCGTGGTCGTAGCGGAACACCTTGCCGTGCGGGTACGTACCGCCGTACACGTTGCCCTGCTCGTCGACCGTGATCCGCAGGATGAACGTCTCGGTGGACAGCGGCCGGCCGAGGTCCTCGGCGGTGGTCGCGCCCGGTCTCAACCGGTACAGGTGGCCGTTGTTGTAGGTGCCGGCGTAGATCGTGCCGTCGGGTGCGGCGGCGACCGCGTAACTGCCGTCGGCGCCCGGCAGTGCCGCGGACAGCAGGCTGTCGCCGGTGGCCGGGTCGATGGCGTTCAGGTACGCCGGACTTCCGCTGGACACGTTCCAGATCGCGGTCTTGCCGTTCGGGCCGGGCGCGACCGTACCGCCGATCAGCAGGACGTCGGACAGCGGAGTACCGAGTGAGACGACGGTGCCCACAGGTGGTTTGTGCCCCGCCTGGGCCGGTGTAGTCAGGGTCGTGCCGAGCACGGCGACGAGGGTCAGTGCGAGAAGGGAGCGGACTGATCGCATGCGATTGCCTCCGGGGTGCCGTATTTACGGTCCTGTCCGAAAGTGAAGCCCTCGCGCCGTGACGAAGTCAACGGTTCAGCGAAATTTGCCACTACTGGCAGGAATCCCTCCGGTTACGGCCCCGGCCGTTAGGTCCTGGGCAGCTTCGCCAGTAGCTCCTGGAGGAGTTCGCGGGTAGCGGCGAGGGTGTGGTCGGCCTCGCCGGCGGCCTCCGGTGACCAGCAGGCCGTCGTCCTCGACCTCGCCGACGAACCTGACCAGCTCGTTGCTGATCTTCAGATCGGTGTTGTACCGCAGGGCGCTGGTCACGAACTCCGCGAACGCCCGGGTCTGGTGGTACTCGTCCGCGGCCGCGTCGCACCCCTCACACGGTGAGACGACAGGTTATCGGTTACCGGACCGGACCGCTGGTCAGACCGGGGTGACCGCGTCGGCCTCCCGGCCCTTGGGCCCGTCGACGATCTGGAACTCGACCGGCTGTCCGTCCGCCAGCGTCTTGTACCCGTCGGAGACGATCTTGCTCCAGTGCACGAACACGTCGTCCTGCCCGTCGACGGCCAGGAAGCCGTAGCCCTTGTCCGCGTTGAACCACTTCACGGTGCCGCGCACCATCGAATCTCCTCGACCACGGAACCCGCTTCACCCGGGCCCCTCGCGACCAGCAATTCTAATGGAGCCGCCGACGAGCAGCGCCGCGCCCACCAGGGTCGCGCTCACCCACAGCGGCCCGCGGAACCCGGAGACGCCGATCGCGAGGCCGCCCAGCACCGGCCCGGCGGCGGCGCCGACGTTCAGTGCGGCGGTGGCCAGACCACCGCTCAGCACCGGGTACTCCGACCCGGCGTAGAGGGCGTACGCGATCAGCGTCGAGCCGACCGCGAAGGACAGCGCCCCTTGCACGAGGACCAGAACGACGGACGGTACGACGTACGCCGCGGTGAGCGCGAACGCGCACCAGCCGAGCAGCAGGATGCCTCCGGCAACGAGTACGAGCCGGTGATCGCGCTTGTCGGCGTACCGCCCGGCGACGGTCACCCCCGCGAACGCGCCGAGGCCGAACAACGCGAGCATCGGCGGCACCCAGCCGACGCCGATCCCGGTCACCTCGGTGAGCACCGGCGACAGGTACGTGAACGAGCAGAACGTAGCGCCGTTCACCAGCGCCCCGAGCAGCAGCAGTACGGCGAGCCGCGGCCGGATGCTGATCCTGGCTGGAGACGCCTGCCCCGTTGCACGCGTGGGGACCGAGCGGAGGATCCCGATCAGCGCCGGCAGTGAGATCAGCGCGACCGCCCAGAAGGCGGACCGCCAGCCGAGGTAGCGGCCGAGTACGGCACCCGCGGGTACGCCGACGATGCAGGCAAGCGTCGTACCGCCGAGCAGGACGGAGGTCGCGCGGCCCTTGGCGTCCGGGCGGACCAGGCCGGTCGCGGTGGCGAGCGCGATCGCGAGGAAGCCCGCGTTCGCGAATGCGGCCAGGACCCGGGTGGTGAGCAGTACGGCGAAGCTGCTGGTGAGCGCGCCGACCACGTGGACCGCGAGGAAGACGGTCAGTGTCGCCAGCAGCGTCCGGCGGCGCGGCCAGCGGGCGCCGAGGACCGCGATCGCCGGGGCGCCGACGACCATCCCGAGCGCGAACGCGGACGTCAGCCAGCCCGCCGCCGGGATCGAGACGCCCAGGTCCCGGGCGATGTCCGGGCCGAGCCCGGAGAGCATGAACTCGGAGGTCGCCTGGGCGAAAACGGCCAGGCTGAGCAGATACAGCACGAAAGGCAGTGCAGAAAACATGGAGGTACTCCGCAACCATGAGAAGACGGCATGAGGTCGTCTCCGGCGATTCCGGTACAGGAGCACGGGAACGGCCGGTGGTTACGGTCTGTCCGCCTCCGGGCTGGTCACGGCCTGGAGCCTAGAGAACGGCGGACACCGCCGTCCACCGAGTTAGGTACGGCGGGAGGCGGCCAGGCCCAGCAACCCCGCGGCGACCAGCAGCAGTGCGCTGGTCACACCGAGGTCGTCGGTCTGCAGCACGCCGTTGTCGGTGAGCATCCAGATCGTGGCAGCACCGCTCAGGACGGTCCCGGCCACCACACCGGGCACATCCGGCCGCGTCTTGGGTTGCTGGCTCATCCGCGCTCCACCTTGATGCTGCCGAGTTTGAGGTTCAGGTCCAGGGTGACCTGCTCGCCGGGCTTCGCGTCGGCGCCGAGGTCGTCCAGGGTCAGCTTGGCATTATGGCCGCTGCGGTCCTCGTTGAGGAAGGCGACGTTTCCCATCTCGGTGGACAGTTGCCCCTTCACGTCGACGTTCGCCGGGAGCTTGACGACCACCTCGCCGGCGCCGCCGTGGACCTCGACCTTGGCGCCGGGGGCGAACTTCGCCTTGGTCAGGTCCAGGTTCACCGACCCGGCGTCGAACTGGTAGCTCGACCCGGTCGCGGTGATCGTCTGGCCTTGCGGCGCGACGTAGTTCGTGTCGGCGAAGTTCCGCGGTACGGCGGTGAAGACCGTACTGACGACCGCGCCCATCGCGAGCAGGATCCCGAGCGGGAGCAGGCCGAGCGTCCGGCCGACGAACCCGCCGAGCAGCATGCCGCCGCCGAGCGTGGCCAGGCCGATCACCAGCATGGTGGACGTGGTCGCACCGGCCAGCGCCGCGATCGCGATCGCCAGCCCGGTCAGGACGACGACGATCGACTTGACGCCGCGCATGCCCTTCGCGGGCGGCCCGGCCGGCTTGCTCGTGGCCGGCGGACGGGTGCCGGCGGCCGGCTCGTCGGCGTACAGGCCGAGGGGGTCGTCCTCGGTCCACACAGACTGGACCGGTTCGACGGTGCGGTCCTGGGGTCGCTGTGTGGCCGAGGACGACGGGCCCGCCGGGGAAGCCGACGGACCGGTCTGCGGAGGCCCGTATGCCGATGGGTACTGCGCCGACGGGTCCTGCGCGGAGCTGTACGGCTGGGTCGTCGGCTGGGAGGTGTACGGCTGGCTGGTGTACGGCTGGGAGGTGTACGGCTGGGAGGTGTACGGCTGGCCGGGGTTCGCCGGCGGCACGGAGTCCTGTGGCCGCTGCCGGCCGTTCTTGGCGCAGTTGCCCTTGCGGTGCTTGGAGATCAGCCAGATGATCGCGATCACGATCAGCGGGCCGGGGATGAAGTGGCCGAACTTGAACGACGACATGGTCGCGATCCCGGCGAACACGCAGATCCCGATCACCACCGGCCAGAACCACGGGTGGTCGGTCCGGATCCGGTCGCCGAGCAGGCCCTGCACAGGGGCCCGGTCGCTGCCCTCCTCGGGCATCAGCGCCCAGGCGGCGAGGTAGAAGATCAGACCGGGTCCGCTGATGATCAGCACGGCCATCAGCACGCGGACCAGCACGGGGTCGATGTTCAGGCCGCGGCCGATACCGCCGCAGACGCCCGCGACCCAGCGGTCCGACCTGCTGCGCCGCCAGGTCTGGGGGTTCTGCAGGCGGTTGCGGTCGAACCCAGCGGGTCCAGTCTGGTTCTGCTCCATGCCATCGATGGTCACACCGAAGCCCCGGCCCGGACATCGGGGATCCACCCTGACGGCTCCCGGAGTGGCCGGAATTCGGGGTTGTCCCCGAGGGAACCCTGAATGCCGTACGCCGTCGCTGAGGACGCGGCCGGGGGCAAGCCCGCTGGTGTCGGGCCGGTCCGCATGTGACGATCGTTGTGATGAGCCAGCCAGCAGCAGCGCCGCCGGGCGGCCCCTCCGACAGCGAGGGCCGGCCTGAGCCCACGCCTGGGCAGAACCAGGACCAGTGGCGCTACAAAGGCTGGGGCCCCCAAGGCCCAGGCCAGTACCAAGGCCCGTACGCGGCATATGCCGCCCGCATGGGCGCCCAAGCCGGTGCACCAAGTGGTCCGGGTGGAGTGGGTGCTGCCGGTGGTGTTGGTGGTTGGGGTGGGGCTGTTGGTGCTGGGCAGCCGCAGGCGGGGTTGGGGGCGCCGTCGGCGGCGGACGGGCCGCGGCGGGCTTATCGGCGTACCGACGGGCGGGTGATCGCGGGTGTTGCCGGGGGGATTGCGGATCACCTGGGGATCTCGGACACCGTCGTACGGCTCGTGCTGATCGCGACCACGGTCTCGGGCGGCTTCGGCCTACTGATCTACGCGGCTTTGTGGTTCCTGATGCCACTCGCACCGGAGCGGGTGCCGGGCGCACCAGGACTGGCCGCGCACACGCGCAGCGGCATGCGGAGCGACGAGCCGCCGGCGCCGGTCACCGAGGCGAAGCAGCGGAAGCGGGAGAAGAGCCGCGGGCAGCTGCCCGCGCTGGTGGCCATCGGTATCGGCCTGCTGATCCTGCTGCAGGTCGCCGGGTTCGGCATCGCCGGGAAGCTGTTCTGGCCGCTGGTGTTCGCCGCGACCGGTCTGGCGCTGATCTGGCGGCAGGCCGACGAGAGCCAGAAGGACAAGTGGGCGCAGGACATCCGGGTCCCGATCCTCGGCCTGGTGCTCGGCAAGGGCGGCTGGAAGTCGCTGGTCCGGATCGCGGTCGGCCTGGTCCTGCTCGGTACGGCGGTCACGCTGTTCCTGGTCCAGAACGGCCGGCTCTCGATGGTCGGCGACGTACTGATCGCCCTGCTGCTGGCGGTCGTCGGGATCGGCGTGATCGCGGGCCCGTGGGTGCACCGGCTGACCCGGGACCTGAACTCCGAGCGCGCCGAACGGGTCCGCTCCCAGGAGCGCGCCGACATGGCCGCGCACCTGCACGACTCGGTTCTGCAGACGCTGGCGCTGATCCAGAAGCAGGCCGATGACCCGAAGGCGGTCGCCCGGCTGGCCCGGTCGCAGGAGCGCGAGCTGCGGTCCTGGCTGTACGACGAGGAACACGACGCCGACCAGACGATCGTCGGCGCCGCGAAGCAGGCCGCCGCCGAGGTCGAGGACTCGCACGGCGTACCGATCGAGGTGGTCACGGTCGGCGACTGCGACCTGAGCGAGCCGCTGGCGTCGATGGTCCGGGCCGCCCGGGAGTCCATGGTGAACGCGGCCAAGCACTCCGGTGCTGCGAAGATCGACGTGTTCGTCGAGGTGGACGGCGACCGGGTGGAGATGTTCGTCCGGGATCGCGGCAAGGGCTTCGAGGTGGACGAGGTCCCGGACGACCGGCTCGGCCTGCGGCACAGTGTGATGGGCAGAATGGAACGGCACGGCGGCCGCGCAACAGTGCGGTCCGATGCGGAGACTGGCACCGAGGTGCGACTGGAGATGGACAGATGAGCAGCAGGCGGGTTGTCGTCGTCGACGATCACGACATGTTCCGGGCCGGGGTACGCAGCGAGATCGGTACGTCGGTCGACATCGTCGGGGAGGGGTCCGACGTCGACACCGCGGTGAAGGCGATCGTCGGCACCGAGCCCGACGTCGTACTGCTCGACGTGCACCTGCCGGGCGGCGGCGGCACCGAGGTGATGAAGCAGGTGCACCAGCGGCACCCGGACATCAAGTTCCTGGCGCTGTCGGTGTCCGACGCCGCCGAGGACGTGATCGGCGTGATCCGGGCCGGCGCCCGCGGGTATGTGACCAAGAACATCTCCGGCGCCGAGCTGGTGGACGCGATCAACCGGGTCGCCGAGGGTGACGCGGTGTTCTCGCCGCGGCTGGCGGGCTTCGTACTGGACGCGTTCTCCGGCGCGATCGACATCGCCTCGGTGGACGAGGACCTCGACCGGCTGTCGCAGCGCGAACGCGAGGTGTTGCGGCTGATCGCCCGCGGGTACGCGTACAAGGAGGTCGCGCGCGAGCTGTTCATCTCGGTGAAGACCGTGGAGACGCACGTCTCGTCCGTACTGCGGAAACTCCAGCTCTCGAACCGCCACGAGCTGACCCGCTGGGCCACGGACCGCCGCCTGGTGTGACTTCGCGGGATCCCGTGCGACCATTCGGTCCGTGGGGTTCTACATCGTCCGTCGCCTCGTGTCGGCGTTGAGCGTGATCGTGGCGACGTTGGTGGCGACGTTCGCGCTGTTCTTCGTCGCGCCGACCGACCCGGCGGGCGCGATCTGCGGCGAACGCAACTGCACGATGCAGCGGTACAACGAGATCAAGGCGAACCTGCACCTGGACGAGCCGAAGGCCGAGCAGTTCGCCCGGTTCGTGAAGGGCATCGTGGTCGGCCGCGACTTCGAGACCTCGGGGGTCGTGCAGCACTGCAGCGTGCCCTGCCTCGGGTTCTCGTTCAAGAACGACCAGCCGGTCACCGGTCTGCTGGCGACCAGGTTGCCGGTCACCGCGTCGCTGGTGCTCGGGCAGGCCGTGATCGTGCTGACCGTCGGCGTCGCGGCCGGTGCAGTCGCGGCGCGGCACCGCGGCACGATCGGTGACCGGATGCTGATGAGCGGTGCCATGCTTGTCAGCGCGGTGCCGTACTACATCGTCGGCCTGCTCGCGGTCCTGTACCTGACCGTGCTGCACCCGATCCTGCCCCGCGGCGGCTGGACACCACCGACGCACAGCCTGTGGAAATGGGCCGGCGGGCTGGTGGCGCCCTGGCTCGTCCAGGGGCTGTACGGGTGCACGGACTACGCGCGGTTCGCCCGTGGCTCGATGGTCGAGTCGCTCGGCGAGGACTTCATCCGGACTGCCCGGGCCAAGGGCCTGCCGGACTGGGTGGTCACCTACAAGCACGCGCTGCGGGCCGGGCTGATCCCGGTGATCACGATCTTCGGGCTGGACATCGCCGGCAGCCTGTCCGGCGCGATCTTCACCGAGAAACTGTTCGACCTGCCGGGTCTCGGCGTCTTGTCGCTGGACAGCGTGAACAACTTCGACCTGCCGTTGATCATGGGCACCGTGTTGCTGGCGACGGTGTTCCTGGTCGCATTGAACCTGGTGGTCGACATCACCTACAGCCTGATCGATCCGCGCGTCCGGCTGAGTTGAGTGGCGCGTTTCGGCCAGGGCATGGATTCGCCACTCCGATCCCTCGGTACGCGCTTGGTGGCTGTTATACGGTCGACTGTTATGGAGCGGAATCTCACAGCCGATCAGCTCGCGCTCTTCGAGAAGGAGTTCGCGTCGAACCCGCAGTACCGGGTGATGCAGAACGCCGTCACGCAGACGCCGGTCAACAGCATTGCCCTGGATCGTCAGGTCGTCACGTCGATGGACCATTCGGTGTCCCATCTGCTGGACGACTGGAAGGTGACCAATCAGAAGAAGAGCGGCCGGTGCTGGATGTTCGCCGGACTGAACCTGCTTCGGGTCGGCGCCGCCGGGAAACTCGGCGTCAAGGACTTCGAGTTCTCGCAGAACTACGTGCTGTTCTGGGACAAGTTCGAGCGGGCCAACTTCTTCCTCGAGGCGATCATCGAGACCGCCGGCCGGGACGCCGACGACCGGACGGTGGCGCACCTGCTGTCCGACCCGATCGGTGACGGCGGCCAGTGGAACATGTTCATCGCGGTGGTCCGCAAGCACGGCCTGGTGCCGAAGTCCGCGATGCCGGAGAGCGAGAGCTCGTCGGCCACCGCGCAGCTGAACGACATCCTCCGCAAGCTGCTCCGGCAGGGCGCGCGCGACCTGCGGGCGCTGGACGGCGACGACGCCCGGCGCGACCGCAAGGGCGAGATCCTGACCACCGTGCACCGGGTGCTGAGCATCCACCTGGGCACGCCGCCGCAGAAGTTCCTGTGGCAGTGGAAGGACACCGACAAGGGCTTCCACCGCGACGGCTGGATCACCCCGACCGAGTTCGCTGCGAAGTACGTGCAGCTGCCGGTCGACGACTACGTCTGCCTGGTGCACGACCCGCGCTCGACCAGCCCGGTCGGCCGGACGTTCACCGTGGACTTCCTCGGCAACGTGATCGACGCGCCGCCGGTGGTGTACCTGAACGTCGAGATCGACCTGATGAAGCAGCTCACCCAGGACGCGATCGTCGGCGGCGAGCCGGTCTGGTTCGGCTGCGACGTCGGCAAGCAGATGAACGGTGACCTGGGCTTCTGGGACGCCAAGCTGTACGACTACGCCGCGGTGTACGACACCGAGTTCACGCTGGACAAGGCCGAGCGCCTGGTGCACCACGAAACGCTGATGACGCACGCGATGCTGTTCACCGGTGTCGACGTCGTGGACGGCACGCCGCGCCGCTGGCGGGTCGAGAACAGCTGGGGCGACGAGAAGGCCGACAGTGGCTTCTGGACCATGAACGACTCGTGGTTCGGCGAGCACGTCTTCGAGATCGCCGTACGCCGCTCCGCGCTGCCGGCCGACCTCCAGGCCCGCCTGGACGACGAGCCGATCGTCCTCCCGGCCTGGGACCCGATGGGCGCCCTCGCCGACTGAACGACCACCCGAACGTCCCGGGCTCCCTGCGGGGTCCCGGGACGTTCTGTCAGTGCCGCCGGAGGGCCGTGGCCAGGTGGTGGAGGCGTCTGCGGCGTGGGCGGAGAGATGTCTGCCGGCCTTGCGGGCGGGCAGCCGCGACCGTCGCCGCACGGAGCGCCAGGTCGTCGTCGAGCGGTTCGAGTTCCTCGATGCCGTACCGGCGGTGCAGTGCGCAGAGCAGCAGGTGATCGGCGAGCCCCGGGTTCTTCGGAAGCGCCGGCCCGTGCAGGTACGTGCCGATCGTGTTACCGACGACGGCCCCCTCGTCCCCGGTGCCGCCGTTGTTGCCGAACCCCTGCCGAACCGTGCCGAGGGCCTGCTGACCTTCCTCGAGCACCGTCCGCCCCGAGTGGTTCTCGAACCCGACCAGCTGCCCGAACGGGCTGTCCACCACGATGTTCCCGATCATCCGGTGCCGGCCCGCGGTGGTGCTGCTGCGGAAGATCCCGAGCCCGGGATAACGTCGTCCGTCGGCGTCGACGAATTCCCGCCCGAACAGCTGGTAGCTCCCGCAGATCAGCAGCATCGGGACCCCGTCGGCGGATATCTTCCGCAATTCGTCGCCGCGCGCGAGCAAATCGTCCGCATTGACGGCCTGCGCGGAATTCTGGCCGCCGCCGCCGAACACCAGGTCGACGCTCGAGAAGTCGAAAAAGTGGCCTGGTTCGACCGGCAGGATCTCGGCCCGGAATCCACGCCATTCGAGCCGTTTGGCCAGCGTGATGACATTTCCCAGATCCCCGTACACGTTGAGATCCCGGGGATACAGGTGCGCGACCCGCAACGTCTTGATCATGCTGCCTCCTGACGGCCGCGGAGTGCCCGGCGTACCTGCAGCATCGCGGTGTAGGTCGGCAGGATGTACCCGTCCCCGCCTGGCGGCAGCCCTTCCAGCAACCGGGAGATGCCGTCGTCGACGCTGGAGGCCACCGCCGCCTCGGTCCCGGCGTAGTGCAGCCGCAACGCCATCTCGGCCGCCCGTGTACCGGCGGTGACGACCTCCGGCCGGCTCGCCGACAACGCCTCCAGCGGTACGTCCCACAACCAGGACACGTCGCGACCATCGGCAGGCAGGTCGTTGACGGCGATCATGACCTGCGGCTGCGTCCGCCCGATCAGGAAGGTGTCCAGCACCTGCGCGAACCCTGCCGGATTCTTGATCAGCAGCAGCCACAGCGTCCGGCCCTGCACCTCGGTCTTCTCGACCCGCCCGAATGCGGCCTCGGTGGTCCGCACCGCCTCCGCCGTCACCGCGGGGTCCACGCCCAGCCCGGCCGCCACGCTCACCGCGGCCAGCGCGTTGTAGAGGTTGTACGTCCCGGACAACCCGCACCGGACCTGCCGGCGTACGCCGCCGGCCGACACCGTGAACTCCGTGCCGTCGAGGTCCGCGTGCACCACGTCGGTGACCGTGACGTCCGGCCGGGGCCGGTCGAAGTCGCCGTTCGGGCAGCTGTAGTGGCCGAGATGGCTGTAGAAGATCCGGTCGAACCGTAACCGTTCGCCACAGCTCGGGCACCGGTCCGAGTCGACCGCGGACCGGGCATCGGTCAGCCGGTCCGGCAGTTGCTCGACCCCGAAGTAGCTGACCCGATCCGGTCCGCTCGCGGCGGCGGCCAGGCTCGCGACCCGTGCGTCGTCGGCGTTCAGGTACAGCCGGGCGTCCGTGGCCGCGATGCCTTCCGCGAGCAGCGCGGCCGTGGTGTCGACTTCGCCGTACCGGTCGAGCTGGTCGCGGAACAGGTTCAGGACCACGATGTGCCGCGGCCGGAGCTCCGGCGCGACCAGGCGCAGGCTTGCCTCGTCGACCTCGAACACCCCGACGGTCGCGCGGATCCGCCCGCGCAGGTCCGCTGCCGAGAGCAGCGCCGAGACGACGCCGCTGCGCAGGTTCGCGCCGGAGTCGTTCGTGAGCACGGACTCGCCGCTGCGCCGGAGCGCGGCGACCAGCAGTTTGGTGGTCGTCGTCTTTCCGTTCGTGCCGGTTACCAGAATGCAGCCACCTGGTAATTGTCCGGCCAATTTCCGGGGCAAGTTCGGTGCTATTTTTCCGACGATCACGCCGGGCAGCGTCCGGCCCCCGCGGCCGAGGCGGCGGCTGAGCGTGGCCACGGTCCGGGCAAGGGCGATCGCAGCCGTTTCTCGCATGCCTGAATTCTAGGACCGCTGGTCAATTGAAACCCAGCCTCCGCTAAGAATGAAGCTCAGCGTCCGCTCAGCTCAGTAAATACTCAGGAAGCAAATGTTAATGCCTCGGCGGGACGCTCGAGGGTGGGCAGATGCCCGGCCCAGGGGAGGTGCACCCGCTCGGAGCCGGGGAGCCGCTCCGCGAGGTAGTCCGCGCAGTCGGTGAAGAACCGGTAGTCGTGCCCGCCGGTGATCAGCCGCACCGGGACGGTGAGCTTCTCCGGCTCGACCGGCCATTCCTCGTTGTCGACGTCGCCGGCGGCCAGTTGTACGGCGTACGCGTGCTTCTGCATCTCCCGCAGCAGTTCGCGGGCCTCGTCGTCGGCTTCCGGGCCGATCCAGTGCCGAACCATCAGGTCGGTCGCGCCGTCGACGTCGCCGGCCTCGAGGAGCGCTTCCTCCGCGGTCCACAGCGCGCGCAGGTCGTCGTCGGGTTCCACGTTGTCGGTCGGCGCGCAGATCAGCACCAGCCGCGCGAACAGGTCCGGCCGCCGGCTCGCCACCTGCTGTACGACGTACCCGCCGAACGAGGCCCCGACCGCCGTCACGTCCTTGGCGCCGAGCTCCTCGAGGACCGCGAGCACGTCGCCGGCGTCGGAGTACTTCCGGGCCGACGGCGTGTCGCCGTACCCGCGCAGGTCGAGGGTGATCACGCGGTGGCCGGCCTGCAGTTCCGCCACCTGCCGCGCCCACATCCGCGAGTCGGCGACACCTGCGTGGACCAGCAGCAGATCCGGGCCGTTCCCGGTTGCCTCATGAGAAATCGTCATGGGCGCCAGCTTCCCGGCGCGCGGCCCGGCGGGCAAACGGAATTACAGGCGGACGACCGTGAAGGCTTCCGCGTAGTGGCCGGCGGGGAATCCGGCGGTGCCGGCGACCCGGGCGAAGTTGGCCCGGATACCGGTCCGGAGACCGCCGGGGTCGCGGTGCTGGCTGGTGTGCGACATCAGCGCGGCGATCTTCCGGTCGAACGTGTCGGTGATGTCGACGTAGTGGTTCGCGGTCGGGTGGTCCATCATCCACAGCTCGCCGACGTCCCACGCCTCCTCGGTCAGCTCCGGGTACGCGTACGGGTTGCCGGCCGCCGGGTAGAACGCGCGGACGGTCGCCTCGGCCGCGGCCAGGTGGTCGGGGTGCGAGACCTGCAGGCGGTGCCACGAGCGCTCGGGGGACTGGGTCAAGAGCCGTTGCGGGCGGACCTTGCGGATCACCCGGCTGATGTCGCGGACCAGTTCGGCGGTCGGCTCCACGGCGCCGTCCTGGTACCCGAGGAAGTGCAGGTCGTGGACGCCGACCTGGTGCGCGGCGGCGGTCTGCTCGGCCCGCCGTACGGCGGGGATCTCGGCCCGGTCGCGGTCCGGTTCGAAGCCGCCCGCCTGCCCGTCGGTGACGATGCAGTACTGCACCTCGATGCCGGCCTTGGTCCACAGCGCGACCGTGCCGGCGCCGCCGAAGTCGATGTCGTCGGGGTGTGCGACCACCACGAGGATGCGTTCGATCTCGTCATCGGGTCGTGGTTCGGTCACGGCCTGACACTAGCTGCTTGCGCGGGCAGGCACAGTGGAATTCATGGAGTTCGGTGGCACCTGCGATCCACAGGACGCCGGCTTCGATCCCGAACGGCTCGCGGAGGCGTTCGGGCTGATCGAGGCGCGGGGTGTCGTCGCGCAGCTCTGCGTCGTCCGCAACGGGCGGGTGGTGGTGGACCGCGCGTTCGGGTGCGCACCCGACGCGTTGTTCTGGCTCTTCTCCGCGAGCAAGCCGTTCGTCACCGTCGTCATCCACCAGCTGGTCGAGTCCGGCCGGCTGCACCTCGACGACGCGGTGGCGGCGTACTGGCCGGAGTTCGCGCAGAACGGGAAGCGCGAGATCACCGTCCGGCAGGTGCTGCGGCACCGGTCCGGGGTGTCGCACGCCGGCTCGTACCTCGGCGAGGCGCGGGCGATGAGCGACTGGGCACGGTCGCTGCGGCGGATCGAGGACGCCAAGCCGCGCTGGCCGATCGGGACCGTCGCGTACAGCCCGTTGGCGTTCGGGTTCGTCCTCGCCGAGGTCGCGCGCCGGTGCAGCGGCTTCGCGATCGACGAGCTGGTACGGCGGGAGGTGCTCGAGCCGCTCGGGCTCGGCGACACGTACCTCGGGCTGCCCGCCGAGGAGTGGGGCCGGCACGTCCCGATCAAGGCGAGTGGTCCGGTGGGGCCGTTCTTCCAGTCGATGCTGAACCGGCGGACTACCCGTGCGGCCGTCGTACCGGCGGCCGGGATCTCGACGACGGCCCGGGACCTGGCGACGTTCTACCAGGGGTTGCTGGTGGGTGCGCTGCTGGCCCCGGAGACGCTCGCGGTTGCGGCGGAGCCGAGCAGCGACGGCGAGCTGGATCGGACCCTGCAGGCGCCGATCCGGTGGTCGCAGGGCTTTCAGCTGGGCGGACCGCGGTCGCTCGACGGCGCGGACACGCCGCTCGGGTCGCTGAGCAGCCCGCGGACGTTCGGCCACAACGGCAGCAACTGCTGCATCGGCTGGGCCGACCCGGACCGCCGGATCGCGTACGCGTACCTGACGAACCGCGTCGGCCACCCGAAGGCCGACCTGCTGCATCACGCCGCCGTCGCGGACAAGGTGCTGTACGCCGCTACCTAGGACCTACACGAGCGCCGGGGTCGGGAGGTGTTCGGCGATGACGTGGTCGACGATGCCGTACGCCTTGGCGCCCTCGGCGGTGAGGACGTGGTCGCGGTCGGTGTCGTGGCGGAGGCGTTCGACGGTCTGGCCGGTGTGCCGGGCGAGGATCTCCTCGACCTGGCCGCGGACCCGCACCACCTCGTCGGCCTGCAGGATCAGGTCCGGGATGGTGCCCTGGCCGCGCCCGGCCGGCTGGTGCAGCACGACCCGCGCGTGCGGCAGGATCGCGCGCCGCCCCGCGGTGCCGCCGGCCAGCAGCACGGCCCCGGCCGAGATCGCCTGCCCGACGCCGTACGTCGCGACCGGCGCCTGGATGTATCGCATGGTGTCGTAGATCGCCAGCATGGCGGACATGTCGCCGCCCTCGCAGTTGATGTAGAGGTTGATCTCCGCCTCGGGACTGTCCGTCTCCAGGTGCAGCAGCTGCGCGATGATCGCGTTCGCGACGCCGGAGTCGATCGGCGTCCCGAGGTACACGATCCGCTCGGTCAGCAGATGCGAGTAGACGTCCATGATCCGCTCACCCCGCGGGTGCGACGCGATCACGTTCGGAATCGTGTAGCTGCTCATGCTGCCTCCCTCCGTGGCATCACCTGGTCGAACGATTCGACGATGTGGTCGATGAAGCCGTACTCGCGGGCCTGTTCCGAGGTGTACCAGTGGTCGTGCAACGAGTCCTCGTGCACGACGTCGAACGGTTGCCCGGTGTCGCTGGCGATCAGCCCGAGCACGGTGTCCCGGATGTGTCGCAGGTCGTTCGCCTGGATCTCGATCTCCACCGCGGAGCCGCCGATCCCGGCCGAGCCCTGGTGCATCAGCACCCGCGCGTGCCGCAGTGCGTACCGTTTGCCCGGTGTACCGGCCGACAGCAGGAACTGTCCCGCGCTGCAGGCCAGTCCGATCGCGAGCGTCGACACGTCGCACGGCACCAGCCGCATCACGTCCCGGATCGCCAGCATCGACGGCACCGAGCCACCGAGCGAGTGGATCCAGAACGCGATGTCCGTGTCGGGGTCCTCGGCCGCCAGCGTCAGGATCTGGGTGGCCAGCAGGGTCCCGTTGTCGTCGTCGAGGTTTCCGTCCAGTACGACGATCCGCTGCCCGAACAACCGCTGCCGCGCGGTCTCGTTGAACAGCGGCGGTTTCATGTCTTCTGCCATGTCTCCACCCTGACCGGGCGCACCGCGCGGTCCCAGCTTTTCTGCTGACGGCGACTCTGCCGACAGCGAATCAGGCACGATGCCTGTTCTTCGCGATCTCGGCGTACCTGCTGCCCCGGTCGTACGAGCGCAAGGGCGGCCGCCGGTTCCTCCAGCAGCTGCTGGAGGGCGCGCGCCGGCACCTGGCCGCGTTGCGGACCGAGCCGCCGGACGACCCGGTGTTCGCCTCCGGTCCGCTGGCCGAACGGAGTGCCGCGAACCAGCGGCTGATCGCCAAGGGACTGCTCGGCTTTCGGTAACTGTCGGCGGGAGCGCCTAAGGTGTTGGGTGATGACTACGCTGTTCTCGCCTGATGAGCTTCCGGTGCCGCTGGAGGAGTCCAAGACGTCCCGTCCCGACCCGGACGCGCTGCTCGAGGGACTGAATCCGCAGCAGCGCGCGGCCGTCGTCCACGCCGGGAAACCGTTGCTGGTGGTCGCCGGCGCGGGGTCGGGCAAGACCCGGGTGCTGACCCGGCGGATCGCCTACCTGCTGGCGGCCCGGGACGCGCACCCCGGGTCGATCCTCGCGATCACCTTCACCAACAAGGCCGCCGCGGAGATGCGGGAGCGGGTCGTCGAGCTGGTCGGGCCGCGGGCGAAGCTCATGTGGGTCTCGACGTTCCACAGCTCGTGTGTCCGGATCCTCCGCCGCGACATCAAGCGGTTCGGGATCAGCTCGACGTTCTCGATCTACGACGACACCGACTCCCGGCGGCTGATGACGCTGGTCTGCCGCGAGCTCGACCTGGACGTCAAGCGGTACAACCCGCGCGCCGTGCTGAACTGGATCTCGACCCAGAAGAACGAGCTGATCGACCACGAGACGGCTGCCGCGAAGACGGAGAACCATCTCGAGGAGACGTACGCGCAGTGCTACCGGATCTACCAGGAGCGGCTCGCCCAGGCGAACGCGCTGGACTTCGAGGACCTGCTGATGACCACGGTCAACCTGCTGCAGGCCTTCCCCGAGGTCCGGGAGTACTACCGGCGCCGTTTCCGCCACGTGCTCGTCGACGAGTACCAGGACACCAACCACGCGCAGTACACGCTGATCCGCGAGCTCTGCGGTGAGGACCCCGCCGCCGGCAACAATTCAAATGGCAACGGGCCGACGGCACCGCCGGCAGAGCTGATGGTGGTCGGCGACTCGGACCAGTCGATCTACGCGTTCCGCGGCGCGACGATCCGGAACATCCTCGCCTTCGAGGAGGACTTCGCCGGCGCCGAGACGATCCTGCTGGAGCAGAACTACCGCTCCACCCAGACCATCCTGTCCGCCGCCAACGCGGTGATCGCGCGCAACGAGGGCCGGATGGCGAAGAACCTCTGGTCCGACCAGGGTGCCGGCGAGCAGATCGCGGTGTACGTCGCGGACAACGAGCACGACGAGGCGCAGTTCGTCGCCGACGAGATCGACCGGCTCGCCGACGCGGAGAGTGTGAAGCCGTCCGACGTCGCGGTGTTCTACCGGACCAACGCGCAGTCCCGGGTGTTCGAAGAGGTCTTCATCCGCACGGGTCATCCGTACAAGGTGGTCGGCGGCGTCCGGTTCTACGAGCGCAAAGAGGTCCGCGACGCACTCGCGTACCTGCGCGTCCTGGTGAACCCGGAGGACACCGTCTCGCTGCGCCGGATCATGAACGAGCCGAAGCGCGGGATCGG
The DNA here is from genome assembly GCF_017876295.1 of Kribbella aluminosa. NCBI lineage: Bacteria > Bacillati > Actinomycetota > Actinomycetes > Propionibacteriales > Kribbellaceae > Kribbella > Kribbella aluminosa. Next base: position 1,908,321 of record NZ_JAGINT010000002.1, read on the forward strand.
CGACCGGGCCGAGGCCGCGATCGAGTCGCTCGCGCAGCGGGACCGGATCTCGTTCGCGGCCGCGATGCGCCGGGCACAGGACGCGCCGGCGATGGCGTCCCGTTCGGTGAACGCGGTGCAGGCGTTCGTGGACATCCTCGACGAGCTGACCGCGATGGTGGACTCGGGCGCCCCGCCGGACGATATCCTGGACGTCGCGCTGCACCGCTCGGGGTACTACGAGGCGTTGCAGAAATCCCCGGATCCGCAGGACGAGACCCGCCTGGAGAACCTGGACGAGTTCATCTCGGTGGCCCGCGAGTTCGTCGAGGAGCGGACCGCGGCGGGCGAGCCGGCCGACCTGCAGGCGTTCCTGGAGCGGGTCGCACTGGTCGCCGACGCCGACCAGATCCCGGACGCGACCACCGACGGCGTGGTCACGCTGATGACGCTGCACACCGCGAAGGGCCTGGAGTTCCCGGTGGTGTTCCTGACCGGCATGGAGGACGGCGTCTTCCCGCACTCGCGGTCGCTGACCGACCTGAAGGAGCTCGAGGAGGAACGCCGGCTCGCGTACGTCGGTATCACCCGGGCCCGGCAGCGCTTGGCGATCTCCCGGGCCGCGGTGCGGTCGGCGTACGGCGCTCCGCAGCACAACCCGCCGTCCCGGTTCCTGGAGGAGATCCCGGCCGAGCTGCTCGACTGGCGCCGCGACGACTCCGCGATCACCCGCTGGTCCGGCACCGGCACGACCCGTGGCGGTGGGATCCCGAGCCGCTACGAGCCGGCCCGCAAGACCGCCTCCGACAAGCCCGTGATCAGCCTGAATCCGGGCGATCGCGTGGTGCACGACAGCTTCGGCATGGGCACCGTCGTGGTGGTCCGCGGCGACGGCCAGCAGGCCCAGGCCGACATCGATTTCGGCTCCGAGGGAGTCAAGCGGCTGCTGCTCCGGTATGCACCTGTGGAGAAGATCTGACGTAGATGCGTTGCATCTGACCCGGAGATTGAGACAATCAAGGGTCTTCGGCCCCTCCCGGAAGCGTCCGCCACCATGTCCAGCAAGTCGTCGGCCCCGAACCGCCGGATCATTCTGGCGGGGTCGAACCCTGGGCTCCGGCTGTTCGACCCGAACGGCCGGGTCACGGCGTACGCCTCGATCTGGATGGTCGACTGGTCGATCCGCGGCTCCGGTACGGCGGTGGTGCTGTGGTTCGACGGGATCGTCCGGGTGGTCTCCGAGGACGTCGACCTGGCGTCCTGGCTGGAGCGGTATTTCGTCCGCTCGTTCCTCGAGGTCCAGGGCCTGCCGTGGCACGAGCCGGCCGTCGAGCGGGACCTGGTCCAGGTCTCGATGAACCTGGCCGACGGGCTGAGCGCCAAGGCCGCGGACATCCAGATCGAGATGGGCGGCGTGCTGGACCGGCGGCTGTTCTCGACCGACAACTTCCAGCTTGCCGAGGGCAACCACAGCCTCAGCCTGGTGATCGCTCCGGTGCGCTCGGCGACCGTGTCGATCGGCGGCGCCTCGGTGCCCGGGTTCGTCCAGGTCGACGGCTCGCCGGAGAGGCCCGGATCGTCCGCGTTCCTCACGACCGCCGAGGTCTGGCAGCGCTGATCACCGGCTGACCCACCAGTTCTCCATCCGCTCGACCGCGCGCTGGTCCCCGTCGACGGCCCGCTGCAGCCGGAACAGGTACGCCGAGATCCCGGCCGCGCCCTGCATCCACCCGACCCCCGGCCGCAGCAGCGGGTCCTCGTCGCGATGCTCCACGAACCGCCAGTACCCCTCCGGGTAGGCGTGCTCGACGAGCGTGTCACCCATCCGTACGGCGAACTCCAGATCCCGCTGGTCCTCGTCGCGGTGCCACGCGTCGAGGAACACGTCGCCGACCCCCGCCGTACCGCAGCAGCGGCCGTCGTTGTCCCAGAACCCCGGATGCAGCCGCTCGGGGATCCCGGAGTACCGCACGCTGTCCAGGCAGCGCCGGCGCCAGGTCGTCGGCGTGGCGCCGGCGATCGACGGTACGCCGGCGTACTCGAGGGCGCCGAACGCGACCGCGGTCCCGGCGCCGCCGTGGCACCAGTTGTACGTGAACTCGTCACCGTGCCGCTCGGCCCACGGAATCACCCGCGGCACCCGGAAGCCCCACGGCCGCGCTGGATCACCAGGCGGGCCCTGCTCGTCGGTGATCCCGATCGTCACCAGATGCTCGGCGCCGCGCCGGGCCAGGTCGACGAGGTCGGGACGGTCGAGCTCGACACCTGCCAGCGCGAGTACGGCGGCGATACCGGCCAGCCCGTGCGAGAAGTTCGGCATCTCGGTCGGCTCGTCGCTCCGGAACCGCCGCGACACGAACTGCCAGTTGACCCCACTCGCCACCTCCTCCCGCTCTCCAACCAACAACTCCACCGCCCGCCCGGCAAGCTCCACCGCGCGCTCGGCGTGCTTCACCGCCCGCCCGGCATGCTCCACCGCACGGTCCGGCGGGTCGGTCGCGTTCCTGCTGTGGCGCAGCGCCCAGAGCGAGCCGAGGAGGATTGCGCCGGTCCCGAGTGTGAGGTCGTTGGCGACGGCGCCGGGCTGGTACCGCGGCTCGTCCAGGAAGCTCGCCGGCCAGCCGTTGCTGGTCGCCAGCTCCTGCAGCCGGGCGAGCGCCGCGTCCGTGCCGGGCTGCCCGAGCGCGGTGAGTACCCCGATCGAGCTGACCAGCCCGGTGAAGAACGTCTTCTCGGTCGTGGCCGGAATCGTCGTACGGATCCGGTCCCCGATCGCGCCCGCCAGGTCCTGCTCAAGGGAAGTCCACGGGCGCGTCAGGCGGATCTCGGCCAGCGCGTGCGCCAGACCGCCGATGCCGTGGTGCATGCTGTCGCGGTACTCGTTCGGGCGTTCGTCACCGGCGTACTCCGAGATCCACGGGCCGTCGTCGTCCCACCGCAGCTGGTCGAGCACCCAGGACCAGGACGTCCGCGCGACCTCGCCGTACTTCACGGCCTGGCGTTCCTGAGCCGGATGCCGCTCCACTCGACCGTGCTGGCGGTCGCCGCCGCCCAGAAGTCGTGCAGCCGGGGCAGTACCCGCAGCTGGATCCCCGCCTCGTCGTGCAGTACGAACAGGTCGCCGACCCGCTCGGGCGGTCCCAGCGGCCGGACGTCGGTGGTCGCGACGACCGCGGCGTCGTGCGCGACGAAGACACCGGCGGGCAGTCGGTACGCGTACAGCTCGACCGTACGCATCGCGTCCAGCCAGCCGTACTCGACGGCGTGCACGCGGGTACCGGAGCCGATGCCGATGATCCGGTCGCGGTCCTCGGGGGTTGTGTCCGGGCCGACCCAGGCCATCGCGCGCGGGCACCGTCGCGGGAACCAGTAGTCGGGCGCACGGTCATGGCCGACGGCCCAGACGTACGCGGTGCCCTCGTCCGACGTCTTTGCGACGTGCGGACGGAAGATCTCGATGGTCGGATCCTCGGAGAAATGCAGGACTTCACCGGCAGCCGGACGCATGCGCCGCAGCTTAGTGCGTGTCCGGGTTCGTCACATGGCGGTGTACGGGTTCAGGCCGCAGTGGTTGCGCAGCCACGGGTCGGGGTCGACCGCCGGACCGCCGCCCGGGTGCACCTCGAAGTGCAGGTGCGGACCGGTGGTGTTGCCGGTCATTCCGACCGCGCCGACCGGGTCACCGGCGTACACGGTCTCGCCGACCGACACGCTGAACTTCGACATGTGGTTGTACCAGGTGGTGGTGCCGTCCTCGTGCCGGACCTGGACCTGGCGGCCGTACGGGCCGGCCCAGTCGGCGAAGATCACCACGCCCTTCATCACGGCGCCGATCCGGGTCCCGATCGGGGCGGCGAAGTCGAGGCCGGTGTGGTTGTGGGCCCAGCGGTTGCCGCCCTGCCCGAACGTCGCGGTGATGTGGTAGCCGGTCAGCATGATCTGACAGCGGGTCGCCGACTCGCGGGCCTGCTTCTCGGCCGCGGCGGCCTTGGCCTTCGCGAGGGCCAGCGCGCTCGCCCGCTTGGCGGTGAGAGCCTGGCTGGCGATCAGCTTCGCGGCCCGGGCCTTGGCCAGCTGGCTGGCCGCGGACTGCTTCTTGGTGGTCGTCGTGTCGGCCAGCTGGACCCGGGAGGAGTCACGGGTGGCGAGCTGGCGCGCCTGGATGCGTGCCGTGGTGATACCGGACAGACGCTGCCCACCGTCCAGGCTGAGCGCCGCGAGGTTGACCGCGGTGTTCGCCTGGGTCGGTGACGCCAGTGAGCTGTGGCTGAAGCCGACAGCTCCGGCGGCCGCGGCGAGCGCGGCGGTCAGTCCGACGATCTGGGTACTGCTCGGGGTGTTACGCCTGGCGACGCGATGCTTGGCACTGTGACGTCCTGCGCCGTTCTTGCGCGCAGCGTTGCCGGGCGTGACGCGGTCTCCCGCGGCACGGTGCTGGGACACAACGTGGCCTTTCGGTCACAGGGGAGGGGATCTGTCCGTCCTTCCGAGGGGTTATTCCCCGAGAGGACTCACAGACCATAACGGAAGGGTCACGGGGTGACAAACCCCGCCACCCGTTTTTCCGGCGCGCCTTCACGAAACTTTTGCATGCGCGCCTGCACGTGCATCCGCCCGAAGCGCTCAGAACGCTTCCTGGTCAGGCAGTTCTGGGCCCCTCGTCAGGTGTGCTCGCGTCCAGTTGCGCCAGTACGCCGGTGATCCGGTGGACCACGTCGCCGTGGAACGGCAACGAGAGATGGCCGACGCCGTGCACCCGGATGTTGGTCGCCTGCAGGTCGGGGTGCCGGATCCGGGCCCGGCGCTGCGGCACGATCAGCTGGTCGACGTCGCTGTAGAACGCCAGGAACCGCGTCTCGCAGCCCGGCGCGGGTTCGTCGAGCTCGGCCAGCAGGTCGCTGTCCGGCCGGACCTGCTTGACCAGCGGCCACGGCAGCAGCTTGGCGGCCATGGTGCCCTGGTGCGGCGTGCCGAGCGTGACGCAGGTGTGCACCCGGGCGTCGCCGCCGAGGCGCTGCACGTAGTACCGCGCGATCAGTCCGCCGAGGCTGTGCCCGATGACGTGGATCTGGTCCGACCCGGAGGCCTCACAGATCGCCTCGATCTCCCGGCCCATGCGCTCGGCGGTACGGCGTACGTCGAGCGTCAGCGGCGAGTAGGAGAACGTGTGGATGCTGCCGAACCCGTGCCGGACCAGGTGCCGGCGCATCAGCGCGAAGACCGTGTGGTTGTCGATGATCCCGTGTGCGAGCAGGATCGGCGTCCCGGCGGCCCGGACGTCGCTGACCAGCAGGCCCCGCTGGGCCGGGCCGAGGCCCGCAAGACTCAGCCGGGCGGGCCGGGCGGGCGCGCGGCTGACCAGGCCGAGCGGGTACATCGCGAGATGTGTGGTCAGCCAGCCGAGCTCGACCGCGGCCCCGTGCAGTACGCTCGGCGAGAGTGCGGAGCGCGCGCCGTACGCGAGTCCGTCCAGCGCGCCGCGGACGTCGTCCTGCCAGTTGCCCATGGCGACTCCTCACCAAACCAGACCCCCCGGTGGTCCGATCACTTTCAACGGTAACCGGTTCCCCCCGAGCGTGTGGGGGAACACACGCGTCCGTGTCTTATCCGTAGCTGACGCAGCGGGTTAGCCTGCCCTCATGCCTGCTACCAGCCCGTTGCGCGTCGTCGTCGCCAAACCCGGTCTTGACGGTCACGACCGCGGTGCCAAGGTCGTCGCCCGCGCCCTCCGGGACGCCGGCATGGAGGTCATCTACACCGGGCTGCACCAGACCCCGGAGCAGATCGTCGAGACCGCGATCGCCGAGGACGCGGACGCGATCGGCCTGTCGGTGCTGTCCGGCGCGCACATGACGCTGTTCAAGCGGGTCCGCGAACTGCTCGCGGAGCGGGAGGCCGAGGACATCGTGGTGTTCGGCGGCGGGATCATCCCGGACGCCGACCTGCAGCCGCTGGCGGAGCTCGGCGTGCACAAGATCTTCACCCCGGGCGCCACCACCACCGAGATCGTCGAGTGGGTCCGGGCGAACGTCGGCGACGCGTCGGCCTCACCCGCCTGAGCTCGGCTGAGGCCCGGCTGAACGGCGTAGCCTCTGGCCGGAGTTGTGGATCCGCTCCGGAGCGTGATGACGACTGCACTCGTTCTGAATATTTCTGGTCGTTCTGAACGTCATGCCCGTTTCAGCAAGGTTACTAATCGGTAATACCGAATCGTTAGGAATTGCCCGGTTGTGCGGGCTTCCCAAACGCGGTCGCATACAGCCATATAGCTGACCGTTTCAGAGACCGTGGAGCAGGCTGTGTGTGGCTCAGAACACATCGGCCCCGTTCTCGGTTACTGTCCGGACAGGGTGGATCGCAGCGAGGTGGGGAACTGCGAACCACCACCGCAGGACCAAGCGACGTCCCGAATCGGGAGAGGGCAGGTAGACGATGAGGTTTGAACGATCACACGCACGCGGGATGGCTTTCGTAGCCGTCGCGGGCAGCCTGGTGCTGCTTGCCGCCGCGTGTGGTAGTGGCAACAGCGGAAGCAGCAGCAGCGGGGGCAGCTCGACCGGGGCGCTCGACGGCCGCGGCCCGATCACGTTTGCCACCGGCAAGGACACGTCCGGATTCCTGCCGAAGCAGATCGCGGCATGGAACTCGGCGCACCCGAACGAGAAGGTCGAACTGAAGGAGCTGCCGGAGAGCGCGGACGCGCAGCGCCAGCAGATGGTCCAGAACGCGCAGGCCAAGTCCGACGCGTTCACCGTGCTCAACATGGACGTGGTCTGGACCTCGGAGTTCGCCGCGAACCAGTGGATCACCCAGATCCCCGAGGACAAGGTGCCCGACCTGGGCAAGTTGATCCCGGCGACGGTCGAGACCGCGAAGTACCGCGACAAGCTGTACGGCGTGCCGATCACGTCCGACGGCGGCCTGCTGTACTACCGCAAGGATCTGCTGACCAAGGCCGGTGTCACGACGCCGCCGGCGACCTGGGCCGACATGCTCACCGACTGCCAGAAGGTCGCCGCGCTGCCCGAGGCCAAGGGTATGAGCTGCTACGCAGGCCAGTTCGAGAAGTACGAGGGCCTGACGGTGAACTTCTCCGAGGCGATCAACTCCGCGGGCGGTGTCATCGTCGGAAAGGACGGCAAGCCGAACGTCAACACCCCCGAGGCCAAGGCCGGCCTCGAGGAGCTGGTGAACGGCTTCAAGACCGGCGCGATCCCGAAAGAGGCGATCACCTACACCGAGGAGCCGAGTCGCCGCGCGTTCCAGGACGGCAAGCTGCTCTTCCTGCGCAACTGGCCGTACGTGTACTCGCTGGCGAACAAGACCGACGGCTCGTCGAAGGTCGCGGGCAAGTTCGCGGTCTCACCGCTGCCCGGCAAGGCCGGCCCGGGTGTGTCCTCGCTCGGTGGTCACGACTACGCGATCAGTGCGTTCGCCAAGAACAAGGCGACCGCGGTCGACTTCATCAACTTCATGGCGAGTGAAGCCCGCCAGAAGGCGAACCTGGAGGCGACCTCGCAGGCTCCGACCTGGCAGTCGCTGTACGACGACCCGACACTGGGCAAGCAGTTCCCGTACCTGGCGCCGTTGAAGGCTTCGATCCTCGGTGCGCAACCGCGGCCGAAGGTGGTCAAGTACGGCGACGTCACCGCAGCGATTCAGGCGGCGGCGTACGGCGCACTGAGCGGGACGGTGGCGCCGGACAAGGCACTCGCCGACCTGCAGACCAAGCTGCAGTCGCTCATCACGAACTGACCGTTGTGCCGGGGCCGGTGAGTGGTTTGTGCGACCACGCGCCGGCCCCGGCCAGTCCCTGCCGGGTTCTGCCCGGGAAACAAAGGAGTCTCAGGTGACTGCAACTGCGCCGGTCGTGGACCGACCGGCCAAGAAACCGAAGCGCGAGCAGCGCTTCGACGAGGGCACCGGCCGGCTGGCCGCGGTCCTGCTCTCCCCGACGCTGGTCGTGCTCGCCCTCGTGGTGCTGTTCCCGATCATCTCGGCGCTGCGCGAATCGCTGTTCCAGAGCGGCCAGCACCTGGACGCGAACGGCTTCGTCGTCCAGGGCTCGACGTTCGTCGGGCTGCAGAACTACGCCGACATCTTCCGCGGCGACACCGGGCACCGGTTCTGGAACGCCTTCTACAACACGACGTTCTTCACCGTGGTGTGCGTCGTTCTCGAAACCGTGCTCGGCGTTGCGATGGCGCTGATCATGCACAAGGCCTTCAGGGGCCGCGGCATCGTCCGGGCCAGCATTCTGGTTCCGTGGGCGATCCCGACCATCATTTCGGCGCTGCTCTGGAAGTGGATCTTCCAGGCCGACGGTGTTTTCAACGCCATCATCGGCACCCAGGTGCTGTGGTCGACCGACGGCTGGCAGGCCAAGTTGTCGATCGTGATCGCGGACACCTGGAAGACCGCACCGTTCATCGGCCTCCTGGTCCTGGCCGGGCTGCAGACCATCCCGGCCGAGGTCTACGAGGCCGCGAAGGTCGACGGTGCCAGCGCGTGGAAGACGTTCACCAGGATCACCCTGCCGCTGGTGAAGCCGGCGCTGCTGGTGGCAGTGCTGTTCCGGATCCTCGACACGCTGCGGATCTTCGACCTGCCGTTCGTGCTGGTGGGGCCGCACAAGGACTCGGTCGAGACGCTCTCGATGCTGGCCTACGACGAAGCGTTCAACGTGCGGTTCGGACCGGCTGCGGCGTACGCGACCGTGCTGTTCCTGTACGTCGCCGTGGTCGCGTACATGTTCGTGAAGATCCTCGGCGCCGACGTCATCGGTGAAGCCCGCGCCAAGAAGCCCGGTGGTGGCGGCGGGGGCAAGGGCTGGCGCCGGAAGAACGCGGTCAAGGCCTCGCCGGGTACGTCGGTCGGTGCCGTCTCCATGGGAGGTGGAGTGTAATGGCTGCCGTAGCTCCGCAACCGGCCGAGGCCGGCCCGCTGCGCCGGTGGGCGCCGCTGATCGGCGTCGCGGTGATCGTGATCTACTGCCTCGCGCCGTTCTACTGGATGCTGGTCTCGGCGTTCCGGCGGCCGTCCGACCAGTTCTCGAACGCGCCGATCCCGGCGCCGTTCTCGTTCCAGAACTTCAAGGACGTGTTCAGCGGGGACAACGGCTTCGGCCGGGGTCTGCTGAACAGCCTGATCGTCGCCGGGTCGGTGACGATCCTGACGCTGATCATCGGCATGGTGGCGGCGTACACGCTGGCCCGGCTGGACTTCAAGTTCAAGAACGTCGTGCTGGCGATCATCATCACCACATCGATGTTCCCGGGCATCTCGCTCGTCGTACCGCTGCTGAAGCTGTTCGTGAACATCCACTGGATCAACACCTACCAGGCGATGATCGTGCCCAGCCTGTCGTTCGCGCTGCCGCTGGCGGTGTGGAACCTGACCGCGTTCTTCCGGCAGATGCCGCGGGAGCTCGAGCAGGCGGCGATGGTGGACGGCTGTACGCCGGCCCAGGCGTTCCGCAAGGTGATCATCCCGCTGGCGGCACCGGGCGTGTTCACCACCGCGATCATCACGTTCATCGCGGCCTGGAACGAGTTCCTGATCGCGCTGAGCATGACCAACAAGAAGTCGATCCAGACCGCGAACGTGATCATCGCGCAGTTCACCGGTACCACCGGCCGGGACCAGCCGTTCGGCAGCCAGATGGCCGCCGGTGTGGTGGTCACGATCCCGCTGGTGATCGCCGTACTGCTGTTCCAGCGCCGCATCGTCGCCGGCCTCACCGCAGGTGGCGTGAAGTGAACCGGGACCACCTGGATCGGGAGGATCGGGACCGGCGCGACCGGGAAGACCGCGACCGCCGGGACCGAGAGGATCGGGACCGCCGGGACCGGGACGACCGGGACCGCCGCGACCGCGACAGATACCGCTGAACAAGAAACGGCCGGAGCCAACGCTCCGGCCGTTTCTTTTGTTGGTCAGACCTGCAGCCAGACGGTGGTGTCGGTGGGTACCTCGTTGTTCGTGAGGGGTTCGCTGCTCAGCAGGATCTGCTCGTGGGCCGGCAGCGGAATCGGCCTGTCGGTGAGGTTGACCACGCAGCGGAAGCCGGGGTCGCGGGTGAACGACAGGACGCCTTCGGGTGCGTCGGTGTCCCAGGTCAGGCGGCCTTCGCCGAGGGCCGGGTGGTCGTGCCGGATGCGGAGCGCCGCCTTGTACAGATTCAGGTGGCTGCCGGGATCGCCGGACTGAGCCTCGGCGGTCAACGGCGCCCAGTCGGACGGTTGCGGGAGCCACGGCTGACCGGTGCCAGGGCCGAAGCCGTACGGCGGCTCCGCGCCGGACCACGGGATCGGCACCCGGCAGCCGTCGCGGCCGCGGACGGTGTGCCCGGAACGCTCCCAGGTCGGATCGTCGAGCTTGTCCTCCGGCAGGTCCTCGACCTCGGGCAGACCCAGCTCGTCACCCTGGTAGATGTACGCGCCACCCGGCAGCGCCAGCTCCAGCAGCGCCGCGGCCCGTGCCCGGCGCAGCCCGAGTGCCAGGTCCGTCGGTACGACGCCCGCTCCTTCCAGTGCGTCCTTCGGATCCCGCCCGTACCGCGTGCGGTGCCGGATCGTGTCGTGGTTGCTCAGCACCCAGGTCGCCGGCGCCCCGACCGCCCACAGGTTCTCGGTGGTGTGGTCGATGACCTCGCGCAGCTCCTTCGCGTCCCACTTCGCCCGCAGCGCGTCGAAGTTGAACGCCGAGTGCAGCTCGTTCGGCCGCACGTACTGCGCGAGCCGCTCGGCCGGCGACAGCCACGCCTCGGCCACGAACACCCGCGGCCCCTGCGGCGTATCGGCGTACTCGTCGGCGATCGCCCGCCAGCGCTGGTGGATGGTGTGTACGCCGGGCTGGTCGTAGAACGGGTTCCCGACGTACTTCTCCCGGGTCGGCTCGCCGTTCTCCAGCGGTACGTCGGGCAGCGCCGGGTCCTTCGCCATCGAGTCGGCGACGTCGATCCGGAACCCGTCGACGCCGCGGTCGAACCAGAACCGCAGGATCGCGTCGAACTCCTCGATCACCTTCGGGTGGTCCCAGTTCCAGTCCGGCTGGGAGATGTCGAACAGGTGCAGGTACCACTGCCCGTCCCCTGAATCGGCACTGAGCTGCTGCCAGGCGGGACCGCCGAACGCGGCCGGCCAGTTCGTCGGCGGCTTGCCGTCCGCGGAGTCCCGGAACCAGAACAGGTCGCGCTCCGGCGAGCCCTTCCCGGCGGCCAGCGCGGCCTTGAACCACGGGTGCTCCCAGGAGCAGTGGTTCGGGACCAGGTCGATCAGGATCCGCAGGCCCAGCGCGTGCGCCTCGGCGATCAGCGCGTCGGCGTCGGCGAGGGTGCCGAACTCCGGGTTGATGTCGCGGTAGTCGGCCACGTCGTACCCGCCGTCGAGCAGCGGGGACGGGTACCAGGGGCTGATCCAGATGGCGTCGACCCCGAGCTCGGCGAGGTACGGCAGCCGGGCGCGGATCCCGTTCACGTCGCCGGTGCCGTCACCGTCCGCATCGGCGAAGGAGCGCGGATACACCTGGTAGACGACGGCGCTACGCCACCAATCGTCAACTGGTTTGGTCCCGGAGTCGGGTACAGGATCGGTCATGCGGACTAGCCTCGCACGGTCGCCGGAGAGCCTGTGACAGTCGTCTCAGCCAGTACCCCGGCTGTTGCTCTCGGCACAAGGGTGGCTAGTGTCAGGAATCCGTACAGGCGAGAGAGGGACCACACTCGTGGATCTGATGGAATTCCAGGCGAAGACGGTCTTCGCCAAGCACGGGGTGCGGACGACCGTGGGTGCGGTCGTCACGACTCCGGAGGAAGCGCGCGCGGCAGCCGAGAAGATCGGTGGCCGGGTGGTCGTGAAGGCCCAGGTCAAGACCGGCGGCCGCGGCAAGGCAGGCGGCGTCAAGCTGGCGAGCAGCCCGGACGAGGCGGAGGAGAAGGCCCGCGAGATCCTCGGGCTGGACATCAAGGGTCACGTCGTCAAGATCCTGAACATCGTCCCGGCCGCGGCGATCGCGGAGGAGTACTACTTCTCCTTCCTGGTCGACCGGGCGAACCGCAACTACCTCTGCATCGCCTCCGCCGCCGGCGGTATGGAGATCGAGGAGATCGCGCACACCGACCCGGACGCGATCGCGCAGATCTCGATCGACCCGGCCAAGGGTGTCGACGACGCGTTGGCGCGCGAGATCGCGGTGGCCGCGAAGTACCCGGCCGACGTGATCGACGCCGTCGTACCGGAGATCGTCAAGCTGTACGACGTGTTCATCGCCGAGGACGCGTCGCTGGTCGAGGTGAACCCGCTGGTCAAGCTCGAGGACGGGAACGTCGAGGCGCTGGACGGCAAGGTCACGCTGGACGAGAACGCGGACTTCCGGCACCCGGAGCACGCCGAGTTCGAGGACGTCTCGGCGGCCGACCCGCTGGAGGCGGCGGCCAAGGCCAAGGGCCTGAACTACGTGAAGCTCGACGGCTCCGTCGGCATCATCGGCAACGGCGCCGGCCTGGTCATGTCCACGCTGGATGTCGTGGCGTACGCCGGTGCGGAGTTCGGTGGCCAGAAGCCCGCGAACTTCCTCGACATCGGTGGTGGCGCTTCGGCCGAGGTGATGGCGAACGGCCTGGAGATCATCATCTCCGACCCGCAGGTGCAGAGCGTGTTCGTGAACGTGTTCGGTGGCATCACCGCCTGTGACGCGGTTGCCAACGGCATCGTGCAGGCGTTCGAGCTGCTGGCGTCGCGCGGCGAGGCCGTGAACAAGCCGCTGGTCGTGCGGCTGGACGGGAACAACGCCGAGGAGGGCCGCCGGATCCTCGACGAGGCGGGTCTCGCCGGTCTGGAGCGGGTCGACACGATGGACGGCGCCGCCAAGCGCGCCGCCGAGCTGGCTGCGAAGTAAGGGATCGCCGAACAATGTCTATCTTCCTGACCAAGGACAGCAAGGTCATCGTCCAGGGCATGACCGGCTCCGAGGGCACCAAGCACACCACCCGGATGCTTGCCTCGGGCACCAACATCGTCGGCGGCGTGAACCCGCGCAAGGCGGGTCAGAGCCAGGACTTCGACGGCAAGTCGGTCGCGGTGTTCGGCACCGTCGCGGACGCCGTCAAGGAGACCGGCGCGAACGTGTCGGTCATCTTCGTCCCGCCGAAGTTCACCAAGGACGCCGTACTGGAGGCCGTCGAGGCCGAGGTGCCGCTGGTCGTGGTGATCACCGAGGGCGTGCCGGTGCACGACACCGCCGCGTTCTTCGCCGCCGCGCAGGCGACCGGCAAGACGCGGATCATCGGCCCGAACTGCCCCGGCATCATCACGCCGGGCGAGTCGAACGCGGGCATCATCCCGGCCGACATCGCCGGCCAGGGCCGGATCGGTCTGGTCAGCAAGTCCGGCACGCTGACGTACCAGATGATGTACGAGCTGCGGGACTTCGGGTTCTCGACCGCGATCGGGATCGGTGGCGACCCGATCATCGGGACCACGCACATCGACGCGCTGCAGGCGTTCCAGGACGACCCGGACACCGACGCGATCGTGATGATCGGTGAGATCGGTGGGGACGCCGAGGAGCGGGCGGCGGCGTTCATCAAGGAGAACGTGACCAAGCCGGTCGTCGGGTACGTCGCGGGCTTCACCGCGCCGGAGGGTAAGACGATGGGTCACGCCGGCGCGATCGTCTCCGGCTCGTCCGGGACCGCGGCCGCGAAGCAGGAGGCCCTCGAGGCCGTGGGCGTGAAGGTCGGCAAGACGCCGACCGAGACCGCCAACCTGATGCGCGAGATCATGCAGGGCCTGAACAAGTAACGCTCGGAGCGGGACCTGCCCCCGTTGGGGGTGGGTCCCCTCTCACATTGAACGCCGCCTATTGGTAGGCAGCCGAGCGGTCGACCGCGCGGGCGAGCGTCTCGTTGAACGCGGCGTCGGTCAGGTCCAGGTCCTTCAGCACCGGGAACAGCAGGTACACCGCGCGGTCTCCCGACCCGGCGATCCCGATCCGGTAGTGGTACTTCTTGCCGTTCCCGCTGTCGTACGTCGCGGTCCAGCTCTTGCCGGAGATCGTGCTGGTCTTGAGGGTTCCGGTGGACTGGACCTTCGCGTTCGAGACGTTCTTCTCGCAGGCGTCGACGTTCTTCCGGACCTTCGCCACGAAGTCCGTCGCGGCGGCCGCGGTGGCGAACTTGACGACCGTGTCGTCCATCCCGAACTCGGTCGGCACCTTCGCCTCCGGCGCGACGTACGTGATCGTGCCGGCCTTCGTCGGCTTGGCCTTCTTCAGGCCGAGCTTCTCGCAGCCGGTGCCGTCGCCCGGCTGCGCGGGGGCGCTCACCCACGGCTTGTCCACCTGGGAGAGCAGCGGCAGGTCGACCGGGGCCATGAAGCCCGGGGTGTCGGTGTTCGGCAGCAGGGCCGGCGTCGCGGCCGGGACGCCGGTGGGGCAGCCGCCGGTCTCGGCACAGATCTTCGTCGCCGCCGCGGTCGTGGTGGCCAGCACCACGTCCGGCTTCGGCGGGGTCTGCGCCATCGTGTCGTGCTCGACGACCATCGTCGCCTGCCCGGCCAGCGTCACCGAGACGGTCCGGTACTTCGTCGACTTCGCGCCCGGGACCTGCCCGAAGACCGCGATCACGCCGGTCTGTCCGACGCCGGAGGTCACGTAACCGGCCGTCAGCCGGGTCTGCGGCGTGGTGCACTGACTGAGCCAGTGCACGACCGTGTTGTAGGTCTTCGCGGCCGTGGCCTTGTCGTTGGACACGTCGATGTACTGCACCGCGGTGTCCTTGGTGGTCGAGTTCTGCAACGTCCGTACCCAGGTCCGGAGGCCGGACGGGTCGGCGAACCGCTGCAGCTGGCAGGCGAACGAGGTGTCCGGTGCCGAGTCGCCGCCCGCGGTCCCGGTGACCGCCCAGGCACCGGTCGCGCCGAGCGTCTTCGCGCCGGCCGCGTCCAGCAGCACCTTGTCGTCGGACAGCACGTTCGACTGGCTGGACTTGTTGTCGGTCGGGCTGCTGCCGGCCTTCGGCCCGGGCGCCTTGTCGCCGCCGAATGCGTTCAGCGCCGCGACTCCGCCGCCGCCGACCAGGACCACGACCGCCACGCCTGCCGCGATCGTCTGGTTCCGCTTGCGCGCCTGCTGGCGCCGCGCCTCCCGGGCAGCGGCGCGGGTGCCGCCGCGTTGTCCACGGTGGGAACCGGCCAAAGCTCGACCTCCTGACTGATTCCACCTGACAGTACCCGGTGGACCCATGCCCTCCCATTCCGCTACCACCAGGCGAACAGCCCTGAACGGAGCGTGAGCAGGCGGGCTGAAGTCTTCCACATCCGGCGTGTCAGGACGAGTCAGGTCCGGGCCCGGGGAGACGATGGGAGTCAGATGACCGACATGCTGAGCCGCCCGGGCGCGCGGGACGGCGACACGCCCACGTCGGAGATCACCGCCCAGACCAAGCCGCTGCCGGTGGCGGCCGTGATCTCCGCCGGAGCCTGCCTGCTCACCGGCCTGCTGACGTGTGCCGCGGTCGCGGTGATCGGCTGGCTGGGTGCGACCTTCGGCGGTGCGTCCGGCGCGGTCCGGGCCGGGGCCGCCGCCTGGCTGGTCGCGCACAAGGCCGCCGTCACCATTGGCAGCAGCACGATCGGCAGCGGCCGGATCAGCGTCGCGCCGCTCGGTCTCACCCTGTTCTTCGCCTGGTGCCTGTACCGCGGCGGCAAGTCCGCGACCCGCACCAGCGGCGCCGACCGGACCCGGGACCTGATCGGTCTGGCGCTCGGGTTCGCGGCCGTCTACGGCCTCGGCGGGCTGGTCGTGGCGTTGCTCACGGCGCAGGGCTCGCTGAAGGTGTCGCCGCTGTCCGCGTTCCTCGGCACGTTCTCGCTGGCCCTGGTGGCCGGTCTCGCGGGCATCATCGTCGAGTCCGGCGCCGGCCACGACCTCGCCGATGCCACCCCGGCCGGGCTGCGGGACGTCGTACCGGCCGCGATGGCAGCGGTGCTCACGATCGTCGCGCTCGCCTCGATGCTGTACGCCGTGCTGCTCGCGATCCACTTCTCCCGGATCACCGGGATGCTCGAGCTCCTGGACGCGGGCGTGATCGGCTCGATCGTGCTGTTCGCGATCTGCCTGATGCTGGTGCCGAACATGGTGCTGTACGTCGTCGCGTTCCTCGCCGGACCCGGTTTCCAGCTCGGGACCGGTACGACGATCGCGCCGACCGGCGTGAACGTGGGCAGCCTGCCGGCGTTTCCGCTGCTGGCCGCGGTACCGGCCGACGGCTCGACGCCGACGTACCTGCTGGCGCTGACCGCGCTGGTGCCGCTGCTCGCCGGGGTTGTCGCGGGCCTGGTCGTCGTACGGCGGGGGCTCGCGGAGCGGGACGCGGACGCGCTCGGCTGGGACGCGTTCGCGCTGCGCGGCGGGATGGCCGCGGTGCTCGCGGGCGTCGTGCTGTTCGCGCTGCTGGCGATGTCGGGCGGCTCGGCCGGACCGGGACGGATGTCCGTGGTCGGGGTCCCGGGCGCGCTGCCGGCGGCCGGCGTACTGGTCGCCGGGATGGCGATCGGGGCCGCGATCACGGCGGCGGTGCTGGCCGCCCGCCGACCGGCCGACGCAGACCCGCCGACCGACTGAGCCCTGGCCGCCGACCGGCTGACGGCTGCGCGGAGGCCGGGCGATAGGCTTTCGGCCGTGACTTCTGCTGCTTCCGGCTCCGGTTCTGCGCGCCTCGTCGTGCTCGTCTCGGGGTCCGGGTCGAACCTGCAGGCCTTGCTGGACGCCTGCGCCGACCCGGCGTACGGCGCCCAGGTGGTCGCCGTCGGCGCCGACCGGGACGGCATCGCCGGGCTGGACCGGGCCGCGGCCGCCGGGGTGCCGACGTTCGTGCACAAGGTCAAGGAGTACGGCGAGCGGGCCGGCTGGGACCGGGCGCTGACCGCGTCGGTGTCGGAGTACAAGCCCGATCTCGTGGTGTCGGCCGGGTTCCTTAAGCTGGTCGGGGACGACTTCCTCGCCGCGTTCGGCGACCGGTACATCAACACCCACAACGCGCTGCTGCCGGCCTTTCCCGGGATCCACGGACCCCGGGACGCGCTGGAGTACGGCGTGAAGGTCGCCGGGGCGACGCTGTTCTTCGTGGACGGCGGCGTCGACACCGGGCCGATCATCGCGCAGGTCGTCGTACCGGTCGAGGACGACGACACCGAAGAAACCCTGACCGAGCGGATCAAGGAGGTCGAACGCCGCCAGCTGGTGGAGTGGGTCGGCCGGCTGGTCCGCGACGGCTGGACCATCACCGGACGAAAGGTTCGACTGAAGTGAGCACCGACCGCAGGCCGATCCGCCGCGCGCTGATCAGCGTCTACGACAAGACCGGTCTGGAGGAGCTCGCTTCGGCGCTGCACGCCGCCGGTGTCCAACTGGTGTCGACCGGTTCCACCGCGGCCCGGATCGCCGCCGCCGGCGTACCGGTGACCAAGGTCGAGGAGCTGACCGGGTTCCCGGAGTGCCTGGACGGGCGGGTCAAGACCCTGCACCCGATGGTGCACGCGGGCCTGCTCGCGGACGTCCGCAGGCCGGAGCACGTCGAGCAGCTGAAGGAGATGCGGGTCGAGCCGTTCGACCTGCTGATCAGCAACCTGTACCCGTTCACCGAGACGGTCGCGTCCGGCGCGTCGGTCGACGAGTGCATCGAGCAGATCGACATCGGCGGGCCGTCGATGGTGCGCGGCGCCGCCAAGAACCACGCGAACGTCGCGGTGGTGACGTCCGCTGCGCAGTACGACGCGCTCTACACCGCCATCGAAGAGGGCGGCTTCTCGCTCGCGGAGCGGCAGCAGCTCGCGGCGGCGGCGTTCGTGCACACGGCGGAGTACGACATCGCGGTCGCGTCCTGGATGGGCAACGTGCTCACGGACTCCAGCGAGGGCTCCGGCTTCCCGGCCTGGGTCGGCGCGTCCTGGGACAAGTCCGCGGTGCTCCGGTACGGCGAGAACCCGCACCAGCCGGCCGCCCTGTACCTGAACGGGCGCGGCGGACTGGCGGCGGCGGAGCAGCTGCACGGCAAGGAGATGTCGTACAACAACTACGTCGACGCCGACGCGGCCCGGCGGACGGCGTACGACTTCAGCGACCCCGCGGTGGCGATCATCAAGCACGCGAACCCGTGCGGGATCGCGGTCGGCAAGGACATCGCCGAGGCGCACCGCCGGGCGCACGAGTGCGACCCGGTGTCGGCGTACGGCGGGGTGATCGCGACGAACCGGCCGGTCACCGTGGAGCTGGCGAAGCAGGTCGCGGAGATCTTCACCGAGGTGCTGGTGGCGCCCGGGTTCGAGGACGGCGCCGCGGAGATCCTGCAGGCGAAGAAGAACATCCGGCTGCTGGTGGCGCCGGAGGTGTCCGCCGACGAGACGGTCGAGCTGCGCGCGATCAGCGGCGGCCTGCTGCTCCAGCACCGCGACCGCTTCCAGGCTCCCGGCGACGACCCGTCGACGTGGACCCTGGCCGCCGGTTCGGCTGCCTCCGACGAGGTCCTGGCCGATCTGGCGTTCGCCTGGAAGGCGTGCCGCGCGGTCAAGTCCAACGCGATCCTGCTCGCCGCCGACGGCGCCTCGGTCGGTGTCGGCATGGGCCAGGTCAACCGCGTCGACTCCTGCCGCCTGGCCGTCTCCCGCGCCGGCGACCGCGCCACCGGCTCGGTCGCCGCGTCCGACGCGTTCTTCCCGTTCCCCGACGGCCTCGAGGTCCTGATCGAGGGCGGCGTCAAGGCAGTCGTTCAGCCCGGCGGATCGATCCGCGACGAGGCCGCCATCGAAGCCGCCACCAAGGCCGGCATCACGATGTACTTCACCGGAACCCGGCACTTCTTCCACTGATCGGCGATGACAGAGCGGATGGGCAGCCCCCGCCTGCGGGAACTCGACCCGGCTCGGACGGACGAGTTCTGGGCCGAGGTCGCGGAACGTGGTACGCCGCTGGTCGAACCGGCCGGTGACGACGACGTCTGGCTCACCTTCCTCTATCGGGCCGGAGAGCCGGTGTCGGACGTCTCGGTGTCGGATGTCTCGGTGTTCGGCGGACCGGCGGGCTGGGATCCGCCGGGCAACGTGATGCATCACCTGGCGGGTACCGACGTCTGGTACCTGACCTTCCGGGTCCGCGCGGATCTTCGCTGCACGTACCGGCTGGCCGTCGACGACGTCGGCAGTACGGCGGCAGCGGCCGAGGACTGGTCCGAGCGGACGGCGCACTGGTTCGCCGATCCGCTCAACCCGGCGACGTTCGTCTATCCCGAGGACGAAGCGACGGACAGCCACGAGACCGTCGTCTCATTGGCCTCGTTGCCGAGCGCGCCCTCGCAGCCGTGGATCACTCCGCGGGCCGGTGCAGCAGGTGGCGAGCTTGCGCAGTACTCGCATCGCAGTGAACTCCTCGGCAACGAGCGGCGGATCTGGGTCTACACGCCGCAGGGCTATACGCCAGATGTCGAGCCGTTGCCGCTGCTCGTGCTCTTCGACGGCGACACCGTGCGCGGCCCGATGCCGATGCCGGCGATCCTCGACAACCTGATCGGCGACGGCCAGATCCCGCCGATGATCGCCGTACTCGTCGACAGCCTGACCCAGGAGGTCCGCAACCGCGAACTTCCTTGTGGTGCGCCGTTCTTGGAGTACCTCACGGACGAGTTGCTGCCCTGGGTCCGCGAGCGCTACCGGATCACGACCGATCCTGCGCGCACGATCGTTGCCGGCCAGAGCCACGGCGGGCAGGCTGCCGCCTTCGCAGCGCTGCGACGACCGAATGTGTTCGGCAACGTCATCTCGCAGTCAGGCTCGTTCTGGTGGCGCCCCGACGGCGAGGACGAGCACGAATGGCTGACCCGGCAGTACGCGGAGTCCGCGCGGCAGCCGGTGCGCTTCTACCTCGAGGCCGGTCTGCAGGAGCGCGGCCAAACCCCCGACGCCGGCCCGTCGATCCTGGTCGCGAACCGGCACCTGCGGACGATCCTGCTCAGCAAGGGCTACGAGGTGCAGTACTCCGAGTTCAACGGCGGCCATGACTACGCCTGCTGGCGGGGATCGATTGCCGCCGCCCTGATCGCACTTACCTGAGGCTGCGACGATAGGAAACCTGGCGGCCTTCGTCACGGCTCTGCGGGGTAAGCGTCCAGCCGGTTCTGGCGTAGAAGTTCTGGCCCTGCGGGTAGTTCGCGAGCGTCCAGAGGATTGCTTCGTCGTACTGCGTCGCCAGCTCGTCGAGCGCCTTCTGCATGAGGGCGGTGCCGACCCCCTGCCGCCAGTACGGCCGATCGACAGCAATCGTGTCGAGCTCCCCGAGCCCCGGCCCGACCGGGTCCCGACTCGGCCCGATCCCGACGAACCCGGCAATCACCCCACCCGCCTCAGCCACCCACCAGTTGCCCCCAGCAACAGTTTGCGTCCACCGGGCGATCCGTCCCTCGTCCAGCACCGCAACCGGCATCAGTTCTCCGAACCCGTCGTTCCACGAGTCTACGTAAACCCGCGCAACCTCCGCCCCATCCGCACCGACACCCAGCCGAATCCGCACCATCCCCCGAGTATTCCCGGCCCGGGGCTGGAGTGCAGGCGGTTATCAGTTGGGGACGATCAGGCCGAGGATGGCGATGGCGGCTGCGGTGAGGAAAAGGAAGGTGGTGTCGAACATGCGGCTGCGGACGCGGAGGAGGCCGGCGGCGGTGTCGGTGAGGGTGGCTCGGAGGAGGCCGGCCAGGCCTACGGCGCCGGCGAAGATCAGGACGCCGTTGCGCCAGTTGTAGAACCAGAGCACGACCAGCCCGGTCAGTCCGACCAGGAGTGACAATGCCAGCGGCCACTGGCTCCGGCGGTGGGTCTCGCCTGCCATCAGCACGTCACACCTGGGGCCGCCGTACGGTTCACCGGGGGAGGCCCGCTTCGGCGGCCTCGACCACGTTGGTGAGGAGCATCGCGCGGGTCATCGGGCCGATCCCGCCGGGCATCGGGGCGATCCAGGCCGCCTGCTCGCGGGCCGCCGGGTCGATGTCGCCGACGATCTTTCCCTCGGCGTTCCGGCTGGTGCCGACGTCGAGGAGCACCGCGCCCGGCTTCACCATGTCCGCCGTGATCAGCCCGGCCGAACCGGCCGCCGCGATCACGATGTCGCCGGTACGCACCACGGCGCCCAGGTCCTTCGTACCGGTGTGGCACTGGGTGACAGTCGCGTTCTCGCTCCGCCGGGTGAACAGCAGCCCCATCGGGCGCCCCGCCGTCACACCCCGCCCGACGACGACCACGTGCGCGCCTGCGATCGGTACGTCGTACCGCCGGAGGATCTCCACGCAGCCCTTCGGAGTACACGGCAGCGGGCCGTCCTGCCCGAGCACCAGCTTGCCGAGGCTCATCGGGTGCAGGCCGTCAGCGTCCTTGGCCGGATCGATCAGCCCGAGGATCGTGTTGGTGTCGACGTGCTTCGGGAGCGGGAGCTGGACGATGAACCCGGTGCAGTCCGGGTTCTCGTTGAGCTCCCGCACCTTGGCCGCGATCTCGTCCTGGGTCGCGGTGTCCGGCAGCTCGACCTGGATCGAGGAGATCCCGACCGCCGCGCAGTCCCGGTGCTTGCCGGCCACGTACGCCCGGCTGCCCGGGTCGTCCCCGACCAGAATCGTCCCGAGCCCGGGCACCACACCCTGCTCGGCCAACTTCGCGACCCGGACCTTCAACTCGTCCTTGATCGCCGCCGCCGTCGCCTTACCGTCCAGAATCTGCGCCGTCACCCGAAGAGTCTCCCACGCCCCGCTCCGGCCCCTGCCCGCGGACCGCCAGGCCATCACAATCGGCCCCGCGGCGCCCGGCTGAGCGGGGAGAGCCGGTGCCGCGGCGATTGTGATGGCGTGGACGCCCGGTCCTCAGCATTGGCGGCGCGGTGGTAGTTGGTCGGTGTGAGAGGGGCGGCGGGTGCGGAGGGTTGTCGTGGGGCGGACGTCTGGTCCTGAGCAACGGTGGCGCGGTGGTAGTTGGTCGGTGTGAGGGGCGGCGGGTGCGGGTTGTGGTGGGGCGGACGTCCGGCACTCAGTAATGGTGGTGCGGTGGCGGGTTCGCAGGCGTGAGAGGTCCCGGTGCCGGGCGGCTGCGGAGGGTTGCTGAGTGGTGGGGGTCCGGGCAGCGTGCCGGGGTGAGGCTGTGGCGCCGGGGGCGGCGCTCGGTGGGGTTGGCGTGCGGGCCGGCCGGGCGGTTGGGGTCGCCCGGCCGGGGGTTCACGAGGTGAGCTTGTAGACGGTGGTGGTGCCTACGGTGGTGGCGGTGTAGTTGGACTTGACCCAGGACTGGATCTCGCTGGCTGCGGAGGAGCCGCCGGGGCCGCCTTGGCCGCCGCCCTGGCCGCCGGAGATGTAGTATGTGATCTTGCCTTCGGCCACCCATTGCTTGAACTGGGTGAGGGTGGGGGCGTTGTCGGTGCCGCTGAAGCCGCCGATGGCGATGACGGACTTGCCGGTGGCCAGTTCGAGGGAGGCGGCGGACTGGGAGCCGCTGGTTGCGGCGGCCCAGGTGGTGGTGGTCTTCGAGAGAAGAGCCGTCAGTTCGCTGCTGGCTGAGGCGTCGCCGCCCATCCGACCACCACCCATTTCCGCCCTCCCGGTCGACCCCGCCCCGGTGGATCCGGTCGAGCCAGTGGAACCCGTCGAGCCGGTCGATCCGGTGGAACCCGTGGATCCGGTCGACCCCGCCCCGGTGGATCCGGTGGATCCGGTCGATCCGGTGGAACCGGTGGATCCGGTCGAGCCCGCCCCAGTGGATCCGGTGGAGCCGGTGGAGCCGGGGTTGGTGTTGGAGGTGCCTGGGGGTGTGGTGCCGGTCGGCGGGGTGCCGCCGCCCGGGCCGCCCATTCCGCCGCCGCCCATTCCGCCGCCCATTGCGCTGGAGGTTGGGCCTGCGGTGGGGATGGAGCCGTTGTGGGGTTGGGCCGCGGTTGCGGCGGCGTAGGCCGTGCTGCCGAGGCCGAGGCCGAGGGATACCGCGACGGCCAGTACGACGGCGGGTAGTGCCCGGCGGACGTGCCGTCCGAGGAGTAGCAGCAGGGTGGCCAGTACGCCGGTCGCCACGATCGCGTACTTCGCCCACGGCGCGAACGTCGGCGTACGGGTGAGCAGTACGTAGTCCCACACCACCGTCGGCAGGATCATTGCCGCCAGCAACCACCGCTGCTTCCGGCCGATCCACACCCCCAGTCCGACCAGGCCGCCGATCGCCGGCGCCAGGGCGACCGCGTAGTACGGGTGAATCGTCCCGGTCATGAAGCTGAACACCGCGCCGGTGACCAGCAGCCAGCCGCCAAACAGCACGATCCCGGCGCGCAGCAGGTCGGTCCGCGACGCCCGCCGTGTCGCCCACAGTCCGCCGACCAGCGCGATCAGTGCCGCCGGCAACAACCACGAGATCTCGGTCCCGAACGCGGTACCGAACATCCGCGTGATCCCCGTACTCCCGCCGAACCCGGTGTTCCCGCCACCGCCACCGCCACCGCCACCGCCGCCGCCGTTCCCGGACCCGCCCAGCAACCGCCCCAGCCCGTTGTACCCGAGCGCCAGCTCCAGCAGTGAATTGTTGGTCGACCCGCCGATGTACGGCCGACTCGACGCCGGCCACAGCTCCACGAGCGCGACGTACCAGCCAGCACTCACGAGCACCGCACCGAACGCCCCGACCAGATGCAGCAACCGCTTCCGCAGCGACGTCGGCGCCGCGATCAGGTACACCAGCCCGAACGCCGGCAGTACCAGGAACGCCTGCCCCATCTTCGTCAAGAAGGCGAACCCGATCGCCGCCCCCGCCAGCATCAACCAGCGGGCCGACGCCTTCTCCAGCGCCCGTACGACGAAGTACGCCGCGGCTACCAGCAACAGCACCAGCAACGCGTCCGGGTTGTTGAAGCGGAACATCAGTACGGCGACCGGAGTCAACGCGAGCGCACTACCGGCGATCAACCCGGCAACCGGCCCGGCCACCCGCTTGCCGGTCAGGTAGAGCAGCCCGACCGCGGCGATCCCCATGAACGCCTGCGGTGCGAGCACTGTGAAGCTGTTGAACCCGAACGCCCTCGCGAACGCCGTCGCCACCCACAACGCGCCCGGCGGCTTGTCGACGGTGATCGCGTTCCCGGAGTCGAGGGACCCGAAAAGCCAGGCCTTCCAGCTCTGCGTCCCGGCCTGTACGGCGGCGGCGTAGAAGCTGTTCCCGTACCCGGACGCGGTCAGGTTCCACAGGTACAGGAACGCCGTACCGATGAGCATCGCCAGCGCGGCCGGCCGGACGTACGCCGACTGCCCGGACGGTCCGCGCACCAGCCGTCGCAGCCTGCCTGGTGGTTGCACCGGGGTCTGAGGTTCCGAAGGGCGGTCGAGCAGCGTCGTCATGATCATCTCCAGTTCGCGGGACGGGCTTCCACTGACGACGGTGCCAACTGGGCCTCCGACGACCCTGGGCGGAGCCTGGGAGGTCCCTGTGAGCCGGGAATACACCTGCTCTTGCCGCGGTTCGACCAGATAGTTTATTCTTGAACTACCAACCGAACGAGGAGCGCGCCATGCCCGCCGTGACCGTCAGCGACATCACAGTCCTGCCCCGGATCAGCCCGCAGGACCCGGCCGTCGTGCGTGAGCGTCCCGTGAAGTCTGTGACGTCCGCGCCGAGCGGCTACGAAGGGGAGGGCTTCCCGGTACGGCGTGCCTTCGCGGGTGTCGATCTCCGTGACCTGGACCCGTTCATCCACATGGACCAGATGGGCGAGGTCGAGTACGCGCCGGGCGAGCCGAAGGGCACCCCGTGGCACCCGCACCGCGGCTTCGAGACCGTCACCTACATGCTCGACGGGATCATGGAGCACCAGGACTCCAACGGCGGTGGCGGCGTGATCTCCAACGGCGACACCCAGTGGATGACGGCCGGCAGCGGCCTGCTGCACATCGAGACGCCGCCCGAGCAGCTCGTGGTCAGCGGCGGCCTGTTCCACGGCATCCAGCTCTGGGTGAACCTGCCGAAGGCGCTCAAGTGGGCCCCGCCGCGCTACCAGGACATCCGCGGCGGCGACTCGGCCCTGCTCAGTACGCCGGACGGCGGCTCGCTGGTCCGCGTGATCGCCGGCTCGGTCGACGGCCACGACGGTCCCGGTACGACGCACACCCCGATCACGCTGGTACACGCCACGGTCAGCCCGGGCGCGGAGCTGGTGTTGCCGTGGCAGCCGGACTACAACGCGCTCGTCTACGTGCTGGCCGGTCAAGGTACGGTCGGCTCCGAGCGGCGCCCGGTCCGCAAGGGCCAGCTGGCCGTCTTCGGCGCCGGCGACGTCATCCGTACGGCGGCGAGCACCTCGCAGCCGCAGGCCGAGCCGAACCTCGACGTCCTGGTGATCGGCGGTCGCCCGATCCGCGAGCCGGTCGCGATGGCCGGGCCGTTCGTGATGAACACCCGCGCCGAGGTCATCCAGGCGTTCGAGGACTTCCAGGCCGGCAAGCTCGGCACGATCCCCGCGGTGCACGGCGCCCCGACGGAGCTCCGCAGTACCGAAAACTAACCCTCGGGGTAGAACAGGAACAACGTGCAGCCCGCGACTGATTGCGGGATGTGCGACGACCCGGCCGGGGCGTGGATGAACGAACCGGCCGCGTAGTCGCGTTCACCGTCGTTGAAGACGCCGTCGACGACGAACACCTCCTCCGGGCCGGGTTCGTGCACGTCGATGCCCTCCCAGGTCGAGCCTGGCTCCATCTGCAGGACGAACGCCTTCGCGACGGCACCGGACCACAGCGGCCGGAGCCGGATGCCGGGGAACAGTTCACGGACCGGCGCGTCGTCGACCGATGCCCACTCGTATTTCTCCATGTCTTGA
This sequence comes from Kribbella aluminosa, assembly GCF_017876295.1. Lineage (NCBI taxonomy): Bacteria > Bacillati > Actinomycetota > Actinomycetes > Propionibacteriales > Kribbellaceae > Kribbella > Kribbella aluminosa. Next base: position 1,934,175 of record NZ_JAGINT010000002.1, read on the forward strand.
TCCTGGCGTTGTCCACAGCCCGATACCCAGTGTCCGGATAGTCCCGAGCAGGTACTTTTCTGCCATGCCCTCTTCCGCCGTGCACCGCGTCGTCGCGCTGGTCACCGCTCCGCAGGCGAGTTTCGAGTTCGGCTGTGCGGCGGTGGTGTTCCGGGATCCGCCGTACCGGTTATCGGTCTGCACGGAGGTGCCGGGGAACGTGCGGACTGCCGAGGGGTTCGACATGGTGGTCGGGCCGGGGCTGCGGGCGCTCGACCGGGCCGACACGATCGTCGTACCGGGCTGGTTGCCGATCAACCGGGAACCGTCGGACGCGGTCCTGCGCGCGCTGAGGCGGGCGCATCGGCGCGGCGCGCGGTTGGTGAGTATCTGTTCCGGGGCGTATCTGCTGGCCGCTACCGGGCTGCTCGACGGGCGGCGGGTGGCCACGCACTGGCGGTATGCCGAGGAGTTGCAGCGGCGGTTTCCGAAGGTGCAGGTGGATGCGGAGGTGCTGTACGTCGATCACGGGGACGTGGCGAGCAGCGGCGGGTCGGGGACCGGGATCGATCTTTGTCTGCAGCTGGTGCGGAGAGATCTGGGGGCGGGGTACGCCGCACGGGTCGCGCGGCGGATGGTGATGCCGCCGCATCGCGAAGGGGGTCAGACGCAGTACCGCTCCGAAGGCCCAGAACTCGAACGTGAGGAGCGCGGGGCGCCGGGGCGGGGCGCTGGTGGTGAGTCGTTGGCGGTGGTGTTGGAGTGGGCGGCCGAGAGGCTGGGGGAGGAGTTGACTGTCGACGACCTGGCGCGGCGGGGGAGTGTGTCGCAGCGGACGTTGGCCCGGCGGTTCGGGGAGCAGTTGGGGGTGTCGCCGGGGCAGTGGTTGCTGGCGCAGCGGATTGCCAGAACACGTGTTCTGCTGGAGGAAACGGAGCTTTCCGTGGAGGCGATCGCCGCACGCGTGGGGCTCTCGTCGGCGACGAACCTGCGGCGCCGGTTCCGGGCGGCGCTGCAGACCACGCCGAGTGCGTACCGCCGGGCGTATCAGGGCAGGTAGTCGTCGCTGTCGTCGAGCGTGATGTAGTGCTCGATCCGCGGGTCGTCCGGATCGCCGCCGGACAACTCCACGAACCGCCGCGCCGCCGGGAGTCCGCCGTACTGCGGATTCAGCCCGCCGCGCAGGCTCTTGAACATCAGCGCCAGGTCGACGTACCGATCGCCGGCCCCGAGCCGGCTGACATCCAGTACGCCGCTGAACTGCAGCGTCGACGGGTCGACGAACACGTTCGGCGCCGCGTAGTCCCCGTGCGTCACCGCGTCCCCCGCACCGGGGAACGGCGACCGGAACGGGCACCCGGTCAGCGAATCCAGCGCCCGCCGCCCCTCAGCGATCGCCGCCAGCACCGCAGGCCGATCGCGAGCCGCCCATGGCTGCGACGCGTCCCGCCCCGCCAGCTCCGCCGTCAGCAACCAGTTGTTGCCTCGATCAACGATCCGCGGACACGGAAACCCGGCCGCCCACAGCCAGGCCAGCCGATCGCCCTCCGCGTCGACGCCCTGACCGGTCTTGTAGTACAGCCGTTCCGACGACCGCTCCAGCCGAACGACGGTCGCCGACGAGTGTCCGAGCTGAACCACGGAGCCGTCGTCGGCACCGAACCGGTCCAGGAGCGCAGCGATGTCCACGCACCGCAGACTACTGACTGGCCCCCGTCAGCGGCATCCTGAGGGGATGACGATGGACAGTACGGTCGACTGCCCGCAGTGCAGCCGGCCGTTGCCGACCGATCGACGGTACGCCGTCTGGTGCCGGCACTGTGAGTGGAACCTGGAGCCGGCACCCGCCGCGCAGGAACCCGCCTGGCAGCTCGACCGGGAGCGCAAACTCGCGGACGCCCTCACCGAGCGCCCCGCAGCCGGTCCGGAGCGCTCGCTCGGCGCGTTCCTGCTCTCGCTGCCGGTCCTGCTCGTGCCACTGCCCGGGCTGCTCGGTGGGATCGCCCTGCTCGCGTTCTACCGCCCGCTGTGGTTCGCCGCGCCGTTCGCCGCGGTCCTGTTCGTCCTCACCGCGGTCTTCCGCCCGCGCATCACCCGTCTTCCGGACAGCGCCCGGCCGGTGAGCAGAGCGGAGGCGCCGCAGTTGTACGACGTACTCGACCGCCTCGCCGCGCAGACCGGGTCGCCGAAGCTGGAGTACGTCGTCGTCACCGTCGACGAGCGCATCGCGATCGACCGCATCGGTTGGCGGTACCGCCGTACGCTCCGCATCGGCCTCCCCTCCTGGTCCGTACTCGGCCCACAGGAGCGGTACGCCGCCCTCGCCCACGCCCTGTACGACGACCAGCGCGGCGTCCACGACCGCGTCCTCGGGGCCGCCCAGCACATCATCGGCGAACTCGCGGCGACCGTGACGCCGGGCAGGCTCGACTCGGCCGGGTCGGGGCGGATCCACCACAGGGAAGGCGTCGTCACGATCCAGCAGGGCAGCGACGACCAGATCCTGCACAGCTGGCTGGTCAAGCTCTCGAACGCGGTCCTCGGCCCGCCGATCCGCTGGTACTGGCGGCTGCTCCACCGCCTCGACCTGGCCGGTCGGCAGCGGCGTGAGTACCGCATCGACCGCCGGGTGGCCGAGCACGTCGGCTCGGAGCCGGCCGCCGCCTCTCTCGAACGCGTGCTGCTCGCTGGCATCTGTGTCCGCGCCGCCGAACGCGTCGTCCGGTTCGATCGTGCGCGCGACCCGCTCGACACGTTGCGGCGTACCGCTGCCGAGATCCCCGAGCACGAGTTCGCGCGACTGGTGCGGGTCGACCGGGCGCAGAACGGGCGTAGCGACGCGGAGCATCCGCCCACCTGGCAGCGGACGCGCCTGCTGCGCGCGCACCCGACGCCGACGACCACCGTGTTCGCGCCGTCCAACGACGACGAGCTCGCCAAGGCCGCACGGGCTGCCCTGGCTGCGCTCCACGACTGACGAGATCCGGCAGTCGTCCAGCGTCAGCACCCGGGTGCACGGATAGGGTCGCCGGTATGACGACTGTTGCCGCCGACCTCGCGCCCACCGGTGTCCTGCGCGCGTCCATCAACCTCGGCAACCCGGTGCTCGCGCAGGGTACGCCGGACGCGCCGGCCGGGATCACCGTCGACATCGCGCGGGAGCTGGCGAAACGCCTCGAGCTGCCGCTGGAGCTGGTCTGCTTCGACGCGGCCCGGAAGTCGTTCGAGGCGCTGACCACCGGGCAGGCGGACATCTGTTTCCTCGCGATCGAGCCGGCTCGCGCGGCCGAGGTGGCCTTCACCGCGCCGTACGTCGTGATCGAGGGCGTCTTCGCCGTACTGCGGGACTCGGCGCTGACCACGGTCGCCGAGGTGGACGCGCCGGGCGTGCGGATCGGCGTGAAGCAGGGCTCGGCGTACGACCTCTACCTGACCCGGACGGTGCAGCACGCGACGATCGTCCGGGGCGCCGACGGCGTCGACGTATTCCGCGCCGACGGGCTCGACGTCGCGGCCGGGATCCGGCAGCCGATCACGCGGTACGTCGCCGAGCACCCGGACCTCCGGCTGATCGACGAGCGGTTCATGCAGATCCAGCAGGCCGTCGGTACGACGAAGGACAAGAACGAGCAGACGGTCGCCTACCTCCGTGACCTGGTCGAGGAACTGAAGGCGGACGGCTTCGTCGAGGCCTCCCTCACCTCCGCCGGGCAGTCCGGCTCACTGGTCGCCCCCTGACATAAAGTAGTCAGGCAGGAACCTGCCGTGGCAGGTGTTCCTGGCAACCTTTCGCCCGGTCCCGGACATCTACCGGTGAGTGGCCGCCCAACTCCACTCCGTGAGTGGTCTGGTGCGGTCCGATGTGAGGTCATCGATCGGGAGGGACTCATCGTGCTGTCCACACCACGATCGAGGCGCATCGGCGTAGCCGCCGTCGCCTCGATCGCCGTTCTAGGGCTCGGGCTGTCCGCCGCGGGCCAGGCCGTCGCAGGACCACAAGCCGGACCGCCGGCCACCAGGTCGAAGTCGCCGGACCGCAGTGTCACGCTGATCACCGGCGACCGGGTGACGCTGCTGGGCGGTGACCCGGCGCGCGCGACGATCACGCCCGGCGCCGGCCGGACCAAGGTCGCGTTCAGCTCGTACCGCGAGCAGAACCACCTGTACGTCGTACCGTCGGACGTCCGCGCGCGTCTGGCCGAGGGGAAGCTCGACAGCCGGCTGTTCGACGTGAACGAGCTGATCAAGGACGGGTACGACGACCGCTCGAGCAGCACGCTGCCGCTGATCGTCACGTACCGCGGCCAGGCCCAGCAGCGTGCCGCCGTACCGGGGGCGACCGTCGCGCGTCAGCTCCCGGTGATCAACGGTGCCGCGCTGAAGGTGACCAAGGAAGCCAAGGTGCTGAACAGCGCCGGCATCGACAAGGTCTGGCTGGACGGCAAGCGCAAGGTCACGCTGGACCAGTCGGTCCCGCAGATCGGCGCGCCGACCGCCTGGCAGGCCGGGTACACCGGCAAGGGCGTCCCGGTCGCGGTCCTGGACACCGGCATCGACAAGTCGCACCCGGACCTCGCCACCCAGGTCGTCGGCATGAAGAACTTCACCGACGCCCCGGACGGAGACCACTTCGGCCACGGCACCCACGTCGCGTCGACGATCGCCGGTACGGCGGCCGCGTCGAACGGTAAGTACAAGGGCGTCGCCCCGGATGCGCGGCTGTACGACGGCAAGGTCTGCGACGACGGCGGCAGCTGCCAGGACTCCGCGATCCTGGCCGGGATGGAGTGGGCCGCGAAGGACATCAAGGCGAAGGTCGTGAACCTGAGCCTCGGCGGCACCGACACCCCGGGCATCGACCCGCTCGAGGAGGCCGTGAACCGGCTGACCGCCGAGACCGGCACGCTGTTCGTGATCGCGGCCGGCAACGACGGCCCCGGTGCGCGCACGATCGGCTCGCCCGGCAGCGCGGACGCCGCGCTCACCGTCGGCGCGGTCGACAAGCAGAACGGGCTGGCCGACTTCTCCAGCCGCGGCCCGCGGATCGGCGACGGCGCCGTGAAGCCGGACATCAGCGCGCCCGGTGTGTCGATCGTCGCCGCGAAGGCGAAGGACTCGGTGATCGGCGAACCGGTCGGCGACCAGTACCTGCGACTCGACGGTACGTCGATGGCGACCCCGCACGTCGCCGGGTCGGCCGCGATCCTCGCGCAGGAGCACCCGAACTGGACGGCCACCGAGCTCAAGGGCGCGCTGATGGGTTCGGCCAGGCCGGCCGCGGACCAGACCGCGTTCGAGCAGGGCGCCGGCCGGGTGGATGTTGCCAAGGGCATCAAACAGACCGTGATCTCGGAGCCCGGCGACCTGTCCTTCGGTACGGCGGCGTGGCCGCACGGCGACGACACCCTGGTCACGAAGACGCTGACGTACCGCAACCTCGGCGACAAGGCCGTGACGCTCAACCTGGCCGCGACCCTGAACGGTCCGGACGGCGCAGCGGCTCCGGCTGACGCACTGAAGCTGAGCGCGACCACGGTGACGATCCCGGCCGGCGGCACCGCTGCGGTGCAGGCGACCTCGAACACCAAGCACAACGGCCCGGACGGCTTCTACTCGGGCCGGATCACCGCGACCGGCGGCGATGTCAGCGTCACCTCCGCGATCGGTCTGGAGAAGGAGAAGGAGAGCTACAACCTCACGCTCAAGGCGATCGGCCCGGACGGCAAGCCGGCCGAGTTCGCCGGTGCGCTGGTGGGGGTGAACAGCGACCTGTTCCAGTTCCTCGGCGACGGGAGCACCGCGCTCACGCTGCGGCTGGAGAAGGGCGAGTACCTGGCGCAGAACAGCCAGTTCGTGGAGAAGGCGGACGGCAACTACGCGTCGTACGACCTCGTGCAGCCAGCGGTCCAGCTCACCAAGGACACCACGGTGGTGTTCGACGCACGGGCGGCGAAGCCGGTGAAGGTGACCGTGCCGCAGGCCGGTGCGCAGGCGGCGCTCGCCGACATCGGGTACGACCGCAGGTCGGCGGACGGTCTGCACAGCTCCGGCTACTCGGGCCTGCAGTTCGGGTTCGGTGAGAGCTACACCGCACAGGTCGGCTCCGCGGTCCTGCCCCCGCAGCAGTTGACCAGTCATGTGGCGTCGCAGTGGGCGAAGCCGGACGCGAACGGGAACTTCGGCAACTCGCCGTACCTCGTCGGGCAGGTGAACACCTTCCCGGGCGTGTACCCGACCGGCTTCGTGCGGGCGGTGAAGCCGAGCGAGCAGGCCGCGGTCCAGCAGACCGTGAACGCCACCAGCGATCGTGCACTCGAGCGCGTCGTGCAGGGCGTCGGGCCGGGCATGGGTGGTAGCTGGGCGATCGGCCTGTCGTACGGCAAGGCGCCGCTGACGACGACGCTGTACGCGGACGGCGAGCCGGTCACCTGGCAGAGCGAGTTGGACGAGGTCGTTCCGAGTACCGACCCGAACGACCCGTTCCCGCAGACGGTCAGCCGGCTGACCTCGCCGACGAAGTCGTACCGGGCGGGCCGGACGTACCACGAGCGGTTCAACGCGGCGGCGTTCTCGATCGCGCCCGACCAGGCCATCCGGACGGACGGCAACCTGTACGTGTCCGTGTACGGTCTCGCCGACGCGGACGGGAACAACGGCGGCATCCTCCCCGACACGGGATCGAGCAAGCTGATCCAGAACGGGAAGGTCGTCGCGGAGTCGCCGTACTTCGGGTACGTCGAGGCGGCCGGCCTGCCGGCGGCGAAGTCGACGTACACGCTGGAGTCCTCGCAGACGCAGTCGACCAGCCCGTTCGCCACCCGGACCGAGCTGAAGTGGACGTTCAGCTCGGCGGCGACCGCGAAGGGGACCCCGCTGCCGTTGCTGGGGATCCGGTACCGGCCGAAGGTCGACGACCACAACCTCGCCGACCGCAAGCCGGTCACGGTGCTGCCGGTCGTCGTGGATCCGCAGGCCGGGGAACAGTTGCCGGTGATCCGGAAGTTCACCGTCCAGGTGTCCGGTGACGAGGGCAAGACCTGGCACCACGCCGCGGTCGTGCCGATCGGGCACGGCCGGTACAAGGCGATCTTCGAAACGCCGGAGGGCCAGAGCATCTCGCTGCGGTCGAAGCTCGCCGACGGTTCGGGCAATCAAACGGACCTGACCGTAATCAAGGCCTACGTCTTGCGCTGAGACAGACAGAGGGCCCCGACGAGCGGGGCCCTCTGTGTCAGGTGCTGGTTCAGCCGATCAGGCCGAGGTCCTTCACCGCGTCGCGCTCCTCGCCGAGCTCGGCGGTCGAGGCGTCGATCTTGCCGCGGGAGAACTCGTTGATCTCCAGGCCCTGGACGATCTCCCAGTTGCCGTCCTTCGTGGTCACCGGGAACGAGGAGATCAGGCCCTCCGGGACGTCGTACGAGCCGTCGGAGACGACCGCCATCGAGGTCCAGTCGCCCTCGGCCGTGCCCTTCAGCCAGTCGCGGGTGTGGTCGATGGTGGCGGCCGCGGCGGAGGCGGCCGAGGACGCGCCCCGGGCCTCGATGATCGCGGCGCCGCGCTTCTGCACCGTCGGCAGGAAGTCGCTCTCCAGCCAGGCCTGGTCGTTCACGACCTCGGCGGCGTTCTTGCCGGCCACCTCGGCGTGGAAGATGTCCGGGTACTGCGTCGCGGAGTGGTTGCCCCAGATCGTCATCCGCTTCAGGTCGGTGACGTGCACGCCGGCCTTCTTCGCCAGCTGCGCCAGCGCCCGGTTGTGGTCAAGGCGGGTCAGCGCCGAGAACCGCTCGGCCGGGATGTCCGGCGCGTTGCTCTTCGCGATCAGCGCGTTGGTGTTCGCCGGGTTGCCGGTGACGGTGATCCGGATGTCGTCCGCGGCGTGGTCGTTCAGCGCCTTGCCCTGACCGGTGAAGATCGCGCCGTTCGCCTCGAGCAGGTCGCCGCGCTCCATACCCTTCGTCCGCGGCCGCGCACCCACCAGCAGCGCGACGTTGACGCCGTCGAAGACCTTGTTCGGGTCGTCGCCGATCTCGATCCCGGCCAGCGTCGGGAACGCGCTGTCGTCGAGCTCCATCACGACGCCCTCGAGCGCCTTCAGCGCCGGGGTGATCTCCAGCAGCCGCAGCTCCACCGGGGTGTCGGGCCCGAGCAGCGCACCGCTTGCGATCCGGAACAGCAGGCTGTAACCGATATTCCCCGCGGCCCCGGTAACGGCCACCTTCACCGGTGTAGTGCTCACGACTCGCTCCTAGCTCATCAGATTGTGTGCTTCGGACGCTAGCAAGCCGCGTCCTCGGTACCAACGCTGGGGGCGGGCGATTACCTCACATCCCGATGGATCGTTCACCGATCGGTCATCCGGCGACGACTTCGTGATCATCAGGCACCGGGGCGCGTCCGGGTACCGGCCCGAGCACACGCTGGCGTCGTACGAGCTGGCCGCCCCGATGGGTGCCGACTTCATCGAGCCGGACCTGGTCACCACCAAGGACGACGTGCTGGTCACCCGGCACGAGCCGGAGATCTGCGGTACGACGGACGTCGCGAACCACCCGGAGTTCGAGGACCGGAAGAAGACCAAGCTGCTGGACGGCGTCGCCACGACCGGCTGGTTCACCGAGGACTTCACGCTGGCCGAGCTGAAGACGCTGCGCGCGGTCGAGCGGATCCCGGCGGTCCGGCAGCACAACACGGTGTTCAACGGGCGGTACCAGATCCCGACCTTCCAGGAGGTGATCGACCTGTCGAAGCGCCTGCCCAAGGAGCTCGGCCGGCCGATCGGCATCTACCCCGAGACCAAGCACCCGACGTACTTCCGCGCACAGGGACTCCCGCTCGAGCCTGAGCTGCTGGTGCAGCTGACCAGCGCGCCGTACGACTTCGTGGTCTCCGGCGACAAGCGCACGTACGCCGACATCGTCAGCGCGGCCGGGCTGGTCGTGCATCCGTACACGTTCCGGGTCGAGAACACCTTCCTGCCGGCCGACTTCCGCAGCTCGGCGGTCGCCTCGGACTCGGGCGACCTGCTCGGCGAGATCGCGGCGTACCGGAAGGCCGGGATCGACGGCCTGTACACCGACAACACCGACATCGCCGTAGCCGAGGAGAAGGAAGCCCGCTAGTCCGACCCACCGTGTCGTCGTCCGCCACCGGATTCCGGGCGGCCGGGCTCGCTGGACGTGGGGCTTGGTGGTCCTGGGCCCGCTGGTCCTGGAAGGATGGTTGTGTGGAGCGGCGGACAGGATCAGGGCTGGCGAGTGTCGAGGCGGAGCAGGACGGGACGTTCGTACTGCGCATCGACGGGTCGCCGCAGTCGCAGGTCGACCTGGCCGATCCGAGCCACCTGTCGTTCGAGTACATGCGCCGGATCGGCGACGTCGTGGACGCGATCGCGCCACGACGTCAGCCGATCGCGGTGCTGCACATCGGCGGCGCCGCGCTGAGCCTCCCGCGGTACGTCGCGGCGACCCGTCCGCGCTCCCGGCAGATCGTGCTCGAACCGGACGAGGACCTGACCGAATTCGTCCGCGAGGCGCTGCCGCTGCCCAAACGCTCCGGGATCAAGGTCCGCCCGGTCACGGGGCGGGCCGGGATCACCGAGCTGTACGACGACTCGATGGACCTGATGATCCTGGACGCCTTCGAACACGAGGCAGTCCCGTCGAACCTGGTGACAGCGGAGTTCTTCGGCGAATGCGCCCGGGTACTGCGGCCGACCGGCGTACTGGTCGCCAACCTGATCGACGGCCAGGCCGGGCTGCCCTTCGTCCGCCGTACCGCAGCCACCGTCCTGTCGGCGATCGGCCCCGGCGTAGCCCTAGCCGAACGCAAAATCCTCCGCGGCAAAGGCTTCGGCAACGTCATCCTGCTCGCCTCCCCCCACTCCCTACCAGACCTCACCGCCCCCGGCCGCCACGCCCAGCCCCCCTACGACGTCACGCCCCTCCAAGACCTAGCCGGCAAAGCCACCCCCCTCACCGACACCGAACCCTTCACCACCCCCCGCGCCCCCGCCTCAATCTTCCGCACCTGAACCCCAGCCCGAAACCCCCGCCGGCACCATCCAACGGCCCCGCCCCCCGCCCATCGACCGTCACCGCCAACGACTGGCCCGCCGCTCAACGACTGACCCCTCCGCTCGGCGGCAGGCCTGCCCGCACGTCAGCCGGCGTACGGAGTCGGGTGGTCAGGCGGTCAACGGGTTGTGGTTCGGGCTGGTTCGCTGGCGCTCAGCCTGTCCAGGGTTCGGGCGACGGCGGTGCGTTCTTCCGCGGTGGCGCCGACCGTGCGGACCAGGTGGTCGAGGCGGTCTCGGCCGGGTGCGCGGGTGCCTCGGAGCCAGGCCTGGATTGTTGCCCGGGGAATCCCGGTCTCCTGCTCGAGGGCCCGCAACGAGCGCGGCTGCGCGAGCGCCGCAACAGCTGCCCCCAGCTGCTCGAGCGACTCAGCCTTGTCCAGCAAGCTGACGACGTCGCGCGGATCGCGGCTCGCCTCGTCCCAGCGCCGTCGCCAGACCGGCATCAGGTCCGCGGGTACCCCACATCCCCCGAGGAACGCCGCCGCCACCTCCCACGTCGGCAACTGCTTCCCGCTGGTGGCGCGGATCAGATGCGGATGCGAGTAGTGCGCCCGCTGCGCCAACTCGCGATACGTCACCGCCGCATGCCGCCGTACCCGTTGCAAGGCCGCTGCGAACCCCTCGACATCCTGCACGTGATCAAACATAACTCAACACGTTTCAACAGATCAAGCGCCAGTTACCCTTGGGGACGTGTCTGTCGCAAAGGTCGCCGCCCTCACCTACTACCCGGTGAAGGGACTCGCCGGGATCCCCGTCGAATCCGCCGAGCTCGGCCCCACCGGCCTCCTGAACGACCGCCTCTTCATGCTGGTCGAACCCGACGGCACCTTCCTCAGCCAACGCAAACTCCCGGCGATGGCGACACTGCGAGCCTCCTTGGCCGGCGACGTACTCCGGCTCTCCGCCCCGAACGCCCCCGACCTCGAACTCACCGTCCGGTACGACGGGAAGCGCCGCGACGTCAGCCTGTTCGGCAAGTGGTTCGGGCAGGGCGTCGTACAGGATCCGGACGCCGACGCCTGGTTCACCGAACGCCTTGGTACGCCGACCGCCCTCGTCCGCGTCACCCCCGAACACGAACGCCCCGGCTGGGGCGCCCACCGCGGCCTGACCGGGTACGGCGACGCGCACGCGCTGATGATCACGTCCCAGTCCTCCCTCGACGGCCTCAACGCCCGCATCCTCGAGCACGGCGGCACCGCAATACCGATGAACCGCTTCCGCCCCAACCTCGTCATCTCCGGCTGGCCCGAACCGCACACCGAGGACAAGATCCTCCGAATCACCGCCGGCACCGCCACGATCGGCTACTCCGCCCGCGGCATCCGCTGCGCCGTACCGACCGTGGACCAGTCAACCGGCACCAGGTCCGGCCCCGAACCGACACGAACCCTCGCAACGTACCGCCGCGAACCCACGTACGGCGGCGGCGTCAGCTTCGGCATCAAAGCCGCAGTACTTGCCCCCGGCAACATCCAGGTAGGCGACGAAGTCACCGTCCACGAATGGATCCCACCCAACACCGACCCCGCCGAACCAACCACCCGCTAGACCTGACAACCCCCGCAAACAACTGACAGCCAAGGCCCTACCCGAGACAAGCCCGGCCACACCAGCCCTATACGCGAGCGGCAACCGGCGAAAGGGCCAACAGCCACGCGGCGACCTGGAGAAGAGCCGACAGGTGGTACTGCCCTAGGCCGGGCCGATGAGCACCCATCCGACGAACCGCCAACAACCGAGCAGCTCCCGGTAGCGCTGCCAGCTGCCACGGGATAGCACGGACAACCGAGCAACCACCTGGGAATGCTGGCAAACACGAGGTGCTACCTGCGGCAGGCGGGCGCAAGGCGGGGTGCTACCTGGGCGGGGGGAGCAGGCGGGGTGCTACCTGGGCGGGGGAGCATGCGGGGTGCTACCTGGGGAAGCGGGGGAACGGGTGGGGTGGTGCGACCTGGGGAAGCGGGGAACAGGTGGGTACTGCCTGGAACGGGCTGACAGGTGAGCAGCTACCCGTGGAAGAGCTGACGAACGTGCAGGCTCAGCCGGCCAGCCGACCGCGGCCCTGCCGGGACAACCTGCTTCTTCCCGCGCGGTGGTAGCTGGAGGGCCGGGGCGGGTGGCGCGACGGTCAGGTTGTTGCGAACGATGGAGGCCCGGTGCTGGGGTCGTTCGCCGGGTTTCCATCCCAGACCGCAAACCGTGCAGCCTCGGCATAGGTAGCGGCATCCGCACGCCACCGACTCGCCCGCTCGCGCGCCACGACCGTCTTGGACGAGACCGTCTCGGCCCGAGCCGTCTCGGCCTGAGCCGTCTCGGCCTGAGCCGTCTCGGACAGGGTCGAGTCGGGCTGGGCGTTCCCGGACAGAGCTGTCCCCGGCGAGGATGCCTCAAGCGGGGCTGTCTCGGGCAGGGCTGATTCGGGCAGGGCTGATTCGGGCAGGGCTGTCCTCGGCAGGGCCGGGGTGGCGTGAGCTGGTTCGCTCCAGGGGACATCTGCTGGGGTTGTCGTTCGTGGTGGGCTTTCCGCCGCGAACGGCTCACCCCACGGGTCAGCCTTCGGGGGCGAGGTTTGCGTAGACCCGTTGAGTGAGGCTTCGGGGCGTGCGGGACTCGCACCCGGTACGTCGGATGGTCCGAGTGGTTGGGCTGGACGACCGGATGCACCGGATGCACCGGATGCACCGGCTGGACCGGCTGAACCGGCTGCACCGGCTGGTCTGGTTGGGCCAGCTGGTCGGGGTGGTTGGGGTGGTTGCTGGTGGAGGGGTGGTGGGTTGGCCCAGGTGGGGCGGGCGACGTGGACTTGGCCGTGGGTGATGGTGATGGTCCAGCGGCCTTTGTGCAGGTCGGTGTGGTGCCGGCGACAGAGCAGCACGAGATTGTTCAGGGCTGTCGGACCGCCGTCGATCCAGGAGGCCAGATGGTGTGCGTCGCACATTACTGGGGGTGCGGCGCAGACGACGCAGCCGCGGTCGCGGGTGTTCAGGGCGCGGCGGATGGGTTTGGTGACGAGGCGTTCGGAGCGGCCGACGTCGAGGGGTTCGGAGTTCGAGCCGAGGACGATCGGGAGGATGTTGGCGTCGCAGGCGAGGCGGCGGATGGTGGCGGCGGACAGGCCGTTGCTGTAGACGGTGTGGCCGATGGTGTCGGCGGTGGCGGCTTTGAGGTCCTGCAGGTCGATGGTGACGGTGATGTTCGCCTTCGCCCCGTACCCCGGTACCGGTGCACCCCGTCCGGAGCCTCCGGCCGTACGAGTCTGCCCGCGTGGTGCGACATCCGCAGCCGGGCCGGTGGCGGGGGCGGCGCCTCGTGGGCTGGCCGCCGAGCTGCCCGGCGGGCTCGTCGGTACGTCGGCCGGCCAGTTGCTCGGTGCGCCGACCGGTCGGGTGGCCGGTGGGATGGTCGGGGCGTTGCCCGCTGGGTCGGCGGGCGAGCTGCCCGGCAGGCTCGCCCGTACGTCGGCCGGCGAGCTGGCCGGTGGGGTTGTTGGTGGGGTGGGCGGTGCGCTGCCCGGTGGGGTGGGCGGTGTGCTGGTCGGCGGAGTGGCTGGTGGGGTTGCTGTGTTGGTGTCCCAGGTGGTGGCGGCGATGGTTAGGGCGGTGGACAGGGCGTCGGCTTGGCGTTTGTCGTGGGAGCGTGGGTCTGGTTCGCCGTCGATGGTTTTGTGGGGGCGGGCGCCGGCGTGGACGATGGCGCGGAGGAGTTCGGCGTTGTCGTTGGCCAGGTAGCCTTTGAACTTCACGCCGCGGTCGGCTGAGGTCAGTGTCAGTGACTCGCGGGCGGCGGCTTTGTGTTCTTCGGGCTCGGGGCCGTCGGAGTCGAGCAGGTCGCAGACGTCTCGGGCGGCGGCGCGGAGTTCTGCGGGTGACAGGTGGGCTGCGAGGGCGACGAACTGTTCCTCGACGATGTCCAGGTCCTTGACCGGTACCCGGGGACGGACCCGTTCGAGCTCGGACACGATCGCGGCCGCCTGCGCGGTCCGCAACAGCCGCACACCCCCTACACCACGCACACCAGGCACACCACGTGGCACGCCATCGGCCGGCACGCCATCGGGCCTGCCGGCCCGGGCGTCGTTCCCGGTGCCCGCAGCGTCCCCGGTGTCCGGGGTGACGGTGCCGTCAGCCTCGCCGGTGCGGCTGCCCTCGCCGGCGCCATTGCCCTCGCCGGCGTCGGTGTTCGTGTCGGTGTTGGTATCGGGGTCGGTGTCGGTGTCGGTGTCGGGGTTGGTGGGGAGTTGGATGCCGTTGGTGAGTGCGGTGGCTATCGCGTTGTATTTGGGGAGGGCTTTGGCCAGGCGGACGTCGCGCCAGACTTCGGCGCGGTCTCGGCGGTGGCGTTTGGAGACCAGTTCGACGGCGTCGCGGGCGCCGAGTTCCTGGGCCTGGCCGGTGTCCTCGACGCGGGCGATCAGCTGTAGCCGGACCTCTTCGAGATAGGTGATCGTGGCGTCGACCGTGTCGAGGGCAGGCAGCACCTCGCCGTCGCTCAGCGACACCACCGATCGCCCGTCGAGAACATCCATGCCCACAACGGTACCCGCGGCCTCCGACAGTTTTCAAAACCGGAATCGCCTTGTTTTCAAGGGACATTCGGGATCTGAGGTTATCCACAAGCCCGAACTGATACATGAACCCTGTGGATCTTGCCTAAGGCAACCATATGGATTCGCACGGGCGTCCGGGCCAGAAGCGCTGGTTTGCCGTCGGGTGGTTAGCAGCCGACGCGGGCGCGGCCCGCGACTGCCTTGTAGGTGCAGGTGTCGAAGGTTTTGCCTGCTGGGGTTTGGAAGCGGGCGGTGTCGCCGGTGTTGTTCCAGACGTACCAGCTTTGGTTCCAGTACAGGGTGAGGGCGCGGTTGCGGTTCTTGCCGGTGCGGACGATCACCGTCGAGCGGCCTGGCAGGACGTAGCCGCGTGGGAAGACGAACACGTGGTTCGCAGTGTCCAGTACGCGGAAACCGGACAGGTTGATCGGGCGTGAGCTGATGTTCCGGACCGTGAAGAACTCGTTGTTGATCTGGGCGTTGGTACGGGTGTCGGCGCCTGGCGGGTCGTACTGGATCCCGCCCAGGACCGCGGTGATCGCCGCGTCGGCCGTCAGTGGTGCGAGTACCGCAGTACCGGCAATGACCACGGCGGCCGTGGCGGCGGAGAAGAGCGCGCGAAAACGTTTTACGAACACAGGAAATATCCCCCTTGGCAGTGGGCCGATGTCCCCCCGGCCCGGTGTACTCAAGCTGCCGGTTCCCCCCGGCGGTCGCACGCTAGCGTCACGCTCCGTACCCGTCAAGCTCTCAAGCAACCGTTTTCGGAACGCCGTGTTCGAGCATTTCCACGCGGTCCTCCAGGCCGGCCTCCCGGAACGCCGCGAGGAACTGCTCCGGGCCTTCGCTGAAGTGGGTCCAGCCCTCCGTGTGTACAGGCACGATGGTCGCGTCGCCGAGGATGCGAGCAGCGTCGACCGAGTCCTCCGACGTGAGCGTCAGGTTGTCCCCGTTGAGCAACCCGGTACGGGCCGCGCCGGCGAACAGAACCGCGACGTCGATCGGCGCGAACCGGTCCGCGATCTCCTTCACATGGCCGAGCGACGCGTTGTCGCCGGAGACGTAGACCGTCGGCAATCCCTCGCCCTGCAAGACGAATCCGGTGACGAACCCGACGACCGCCTCGGCGCCCTCCGGGCCGTGCAGTGCCGGTACGCCGGTCACCGTGACCACGCCACCGTCCGGTCGGGGAAGTTCGATCGCCTCCCAGTTCTCCAGGCCGCGAACCCCCTCGATGCGCAGCGCCGCTCCGGGCGTCGAGAGGACCGTCGGGACCGACTGCAGCAGCGCACGGCCGGCGTCGTCGAGGTTGTCCTTGTGTTCGTCGTGCGAGAGCAGTACGACGTCGACCGGGCCGAGCTCCGCGGCCGGGATCGCCGGGCCGGTCAGCTTGGTCATCACCCGGCCCGGGAGCTGGTAGTCGCGCGGCTCGTCGAAGGCCGGGTCGGTCAGGAACGTGATGCCGCCGAGGTTCAGGACGGCGGTCGGGCCGCCGATGTGCGTGATCTCCATGGCCACGATCCTCCGCGACGCGGACCGTTCGTACCATTGGCCCGAGAGCCATAGTTGCCGAAGATCGGGCCATCCGGGTAATACTGGGCTCATGCGTACTGTCGCGGTTCTCGCGTACCCCGGGATGAGCCCGTTCCACCTGTCCGTGCCGTGCCTGGTCCTCGGCGAGCGGCGCGGCCTGCCGGACCGGTACGACGTACAGGTCTGCGCTGAGCAGCCGGGCTCGTTCCCGACCAGCGCCGGGTTCGGGATCACGGTGGATCACGGGCTCGACGTGCTGGAGCGGGCCGACGTCGTCGTGCTGCCCAGCTGGGAGCCCGGGCTGGTCGCGTCCGACGTACTGCTGGCGGCGATCCGACGGGCGCACGCGCGTGGTGCGACCGTGGTCGGGCTGTGTGTCGGCGCATTCCTGGTCGCGGAAAGCGGTATCGCGGAAGGGCGTGAGGTGGTGACGCACTGGCGGTTCGCCGACGAGCTGCGGTCGCGGTACCCGGCGTTGAAGGTCCGGGCGGATGCGCTGTGGTCGGATCAGGGTGACCTGGTCACATCGGCCGGTACTGCGGCGTCGCTGGACTGCTGCCTGCACCTGGTGCGGACGCACCACGGGTTCGAGATCGCGGAACAGGTCGCCCGGGACATCGTGGTCGCGCCGCACCGGAGCGGTTCGCAGGCGCAGTACATCCCGGTCCCGGTGCCGCCGGACCCGGCCGACGACGTGATCGAGAAGGCGATGGTGTGGGCGCGGACGCGGCTCGACCAGCCGGTCACGCTCGACGAATGGGCCGGGGCGGTGGCGTTGTCGCGGCGTACGTTCACGCGGCAGTTCCGGGCGCGGACCGGGAGTTCGGGGCAGGCATGGTTGTTGCGGCAACGGCTCGACCGGGCGCGATTGTTGCTGGAGACAACCGATCTGCCGGTGGAGCGGGTCGCGGCGGAAAGCGGGTTCGGCAGCAGCGACGCGCTCCGGCACCACTTCCACACTGTGCTCGGTACGACGCCGCAACGGCATCGGCAGGAGTTCTACAGCAGCACGAGCAGGATGTAGACCACCGGCGCCGCGAACGTGATCAGCAGGATCCAGGCCATCATCCGGTGCCCGGGCTTACCGCGGTCGAGGGACGAGGCGAAGTACAGCACGGCGCCTTCCTCGGTATGCCGGCTGAGCCCGATCTTGCGGGCCTCGTCCGGCCGCGGATCCGGTCGCTCCTCGGCCAGCGCATCCGGATGAATCCCGTAGTGCGCCGGCCCGGCCGGATCCACGTCATCACGCTCGAAGAACATCCAGCCTCCCGCAGGTTGGTGGACCAGGTCGCCCAACCATGGTCGCACCAACCGGCAAGAAGAGTGCCGAACTACTACGAGAACTTCGCCACCCACGCGTTGCGGTCGGTGGAGCCGAGGCACCCGATGATGATCGGAATCGTGCACCGTTGGGCGGTGCCGAAGCCGACGCCGAGCGTCGTCAGGCCGCAGTTCAGAACGGTGCTGCTGCTGCTGCTGCTCGACATCAGCTTGTTGTAGGCCTGCTGCGCGGTCATCTTGTCGCCGCCGGCGCCTGCCTGCGAGTCCGAGCTGGAGTTCATGCCGCTGCCGGACGTTGCCCGGCTGTCTGCCGTCGACCTTGCGCCGCCGGTCAAGCTCGGGTCCTGCTTCAGACTCGCGCAGCCGTTGTTAACCCGAGCGTTGTCGATCAGATCGAACAGCTGCTTCTCGTTCGGCTGCATGCGGCCGTCGACCGGTGGCGGGGTGGTCGTCGGGGGTGGGGTGGTGGGGGTCGGCTTGGTGGTGGTGGTGATGGTGCGGCCGGGGGACGTTGGGTGCGCGGTGGGTTTGGTTGACGTCGGGGGTGGGCCGGACGTCGGGGTGCCGGTCGGGACCTTGGTGGGGGAGTCCGTCGGCGTGTCGGTCGGGGTGTCCGTCGGGCTGTTCGTCGGTGTGGCGGAGGGGGTGTTCGTGGGGGTCGCGGAGGGGGTGGCCGTTGGGGTTGCCGTCGGGGTGACCGTGACGCGTGCTGACGGGGTTGCGACGGCTGCCTTGGTGGAGGGGGTGATGTACGTGTCGTCGGTGCGGGTCACCATCGGCACTGAGGCGTCTGCCGGGTCGTTCTGGGGCTGGTGCAGGAGGATCCAGGAGATCGGGGTGATTACCAGGAGTACGGAAGCCACCGCGATCGCCGCTCGCCGTCCGCGGGAAGCCCGCCCTACCCGGCCGGCGCTTCGGCGGCCCGGTCCCGAACCTCCGGGGCCGGGGCTGCCGGGGCCGGAGCCGCCGGGGCCGGAGCTGCCGGGGCCGGAGCTGCCGGGACCCGAGCTGCTGGGGCCGGAGTTGCCGGGGCCGGAGCCGGAAGGGCCGGTTCCGGATCCACCGGCGCCGGAACCGCCACGGCCGCCGGCGGCTGCTACGTGCTCGCCGTCAGCTGCGTACGCTCCCGCACCGGTCAGCCCGCTCGCCGCGAACGCACCAGCACCTGCCGCGACGCCGTACTCACCGGAGGCGCCGGTACGTCCAGCACTCGATGCTGCGCCGTACCCGCCCGCGGCGCCGGTACGTCCAGCACTCGACGCTGCGCCGTACCCGCTCGCTGCCTCAGTACTTCCAGCAGCAGCGGCTGAACCGTACTCGGTGGCTGGTCTCGTGCGCCCGGCGCTCTGCGACGTGCGGGTACCAGCTGCATCTGTCGGCGGGCTGTAGTTGCTGGTCGCGGCGGAGGCGTCGGTGCCTGTGATCGCGCCGTACTCGCCAGATGGCGTGCTGTGGCCGGTGGAGGCCGCGCCAGTTGCTGCGCCGTACTCGGGGGTTGCTGTTATGCCGTCAGTTGGTGGGTTGTAGGTCCGGTCTGTGGTGTTTGACCCGGCGGCTGAGCCTGCGGCGGCCAGGCTGCCTGCGGCGGAGCCGGCTGCTGCTAGGCCTGCGGCTGCGCTGGTGTCGGATGCGCGGCGGGGGTTTGTGGCTGGGGTGGGGGTGTCGGTGGTGTTGCTCGTGCTGGCGGCCAGGCGGTCGGTTGAGGCTGTGCCGAACCAGGTGTCGGGTTCGCCGCTGGTTGTTGAGCCTGTTGGGGTGGCTGCTGGGCCCAGTGAGGCCCAGTCGTCGGCTGCTCGGCGGGAGGACCAGGTACCTGCGGCCTCACCGAGGGAGGCGCCGGCCACGCCTGCGGCGCCGGACTCGCCACGAGCGGCTGACCCACCACCTGCGGAGGACCCACCACCTGCTGCGGACGCGGATCCGCCAATGGCGGCGGACGTCGACCCACGAGCGCCGGACGCGGACCCACCAGCAGAACCGGACCCACCAGCGGACGCGGACCCACCAGCGGACGCGGACCCACCAG
Source organism: Kribbella aluminosa (assembly GCF_017876295.1). Classification (NCBI taxonomy): domain Bacteria; kingdom Bacillati; phylum Actinomycetota; class Actinomycetes; order Propionibacteriales; family Kribbellaceae; genus Kribbella; species Kribbella aluminosa. The sequence continues at coordinate 1,953,621 of NZ_JAGINT010000002.1, forward strand.
CGATCGCGGACCCACCAGCGGACGCGGACCCACCAGTGGGCGCGGGGTCTGGGGTTGGGGAGAGGGACTGGTTGACCCAGGAGGGGGTGCTGCGGGTTGGGTGGGGAGTCTCGGGGGTTGCTACCTCGGGAGTTGTGTAGCTGGGTAGTGCGCCGCGGGGTGCGTACTGGGGTGTGGCGGGGCGGGACTGGTTGCTGCCGGCCCAGAAGGGGGACTCGGTGCCGCCCTTGGGTGCGTTGGCCCAGAAGGGGGACTCGTCGCTCGAGCGCGGTGCGTACCGCGGTGGTTCGGGCGGGGTGGATTCCGCGGGCGGAGTAGGACGGTTGCCGGAGCGCGACGAGCGGGCCGCTCGGGTCGCCTTCCGTCGTGGTTTGTACCGGCCGTTGCCGGACTCGGACATTATTTCGTTGTTCCCTTCAAAGTCGCGCCCCCAGGACGTGCCTCATCAACGAGACGAGCCTCACCAGCCGCCTCTCCGGAGCCCCCCAGGAACGTCCGGCAACATGACAAGGACGGATCTACCCGCCGCGACCGGCCGCCAAGCGGCCGGACATTGTGGCTCTGGGACAACATTCCAGCCACACTCGGTGCTCTCGAAACAATGACATCCACGATGACATCCACGGGCGGCCTCAGCTTCGCCCGAAGTCCTGGACCCAGCTGCCCGGTCCGTAGTCGGAGCGCACCTGGCCCGGGTCGTAGCCGACGCCGATCGAGGTGAACCGGCAGTTCAGGATGTTCTTGCGGTGCCCGTCGCTCTGCATCCAGGCGGCGACCACCTTCTGCGCGGTGTCGTACCCGGCCGCGATGTTCTCGCCCCACGTCGACCCGCGGTACCCGGCGGCCGTCATCCGGTCGCCCGGGCCCTGGCCGTCGGGGTTGGTGTGGTCCATGTAGTGCCGGCGGACCATGTCCGACGCATGCTTGCCGGCCGCCTCGACGAGTGCGCTGTCCAGCTTCAGCGGGCCGCAGCCCTGCTGCTGGCGGATCTGGTTCGTGTAGTCGAGGACCTGCCGTTCCTGCGCGTTCGTCCCGCCGCCGCTGACCGGCGGCTGCGGGGTGTCGCTCGGCGTCGGCTGGGTCGTCCGGGTCTTCGTCGGCGTACTCGACGGCTTCCCGGTCGGCGTCGTACGCACGCTCGGCTTCGGTCGCCCGGTGGCAACGCCGGTACTGCGTGGCGCGGTCGGCGACACGATCACGGTGGTGACCCCGACCGTGGGCGTGGCCGGCGTCGTCAAGGAACTGGTCGGCGAACCACTCGGCGTACTCGAGGTGTCGGACGACGGTGAAGCGGGTGCCGAGCCGACGGCTGCCGGACCGACGACGGCGGTCGAGGTCACGCCGTTCGGCAAGGTCTTCGTGATCGTGATCAGCGGCCCGGCGGTCGTACCCTCGACCGTCGCGCTGTCGTCGACGGGGCTGTTCTCGACGACGCTCACGACCCGCTCGGCGCCGTCGGTACGGGCGTTGCCGTGCGACATCAGCCAGACCACCGGGCCGATCGCGACCAGGACCGAGAGCGCGCTGACAGCCGGGCCGACCAGACCGCGGCTCCGCCGGGGAGCTCTTCTACTGCCGCGGTGCTGCCGGGGGGTAGGCGAATCCGTCATGGGGTGGGCGAATCCTCTTCGTTTCTTCGTGATACCGAAACAGCGCGTCGTTCCCCGTGGTACAGCCAGGTCCCCCCTGGTCACCGAACAGCGACCTTAACCGACGCGCGAGGTCATCGTTACGTGGACGTGAACCCTCTTAACAATTCCTGAAGAAAACGATTGACTGAAAGCTGCCCACCGGCCGGTGTCAACCGCCGAAGTCCTGTACCCAGCTCCCGTTGCCCCACTGCGGTTTCACCTGGCCGGGGTCGTACCCGATGCCGATCAGCGAGTATCCGCAGTTCAGGATGTTCGCCCGGTGCCCGGGGCTGTTCATCCAGCCTTTCATGACCGCCGCCGGACTGGTGTACCCGACCGCGATGTTCTCGGCCATCGAGCCGCCGCCGAACCCGGCCGCCTTCATCCGGTCGAACGGGCTCCGGCCGTCGAGGCTGTCGTGAGCGAAGAAGTGCTCGTCGACCATGTCGGTCGCATGTGCCTGGGCCGCCTTCGTCAGCGACTTGCTGGTCTTCAGCGGACCGCAGCCGGCCTTCGCGCGTTCCTGGTTGGTGAGCCCGAGCACCTGCTGCTCGGCGGACCCGTTCCCCTCGACCTTCGGCGGCTTCGTGCTCTTCGTTTTCGTCGGCGTGGGAGTCGGCGTGGGAGTCGGCGTTCGAGTCGGTGTTCGAGTCGGCGTACGAGTGGTCGTGGGCGTCGACGTGGGACTCGGAGAAGGAGCAGAAGTACGAGAAGTACGAGTCGTAGTAGGCGTGCGAGGGGTCGCAGTAGTACGCGTGGTTGGACGAGTCGGCGTACTTGTGGGTGTCATGCTTGGCGGGGTCACGCTGTACGCCGGCTTGGCGGATGTTCGCGTAGACGCCGTCGACGCGACCGGGTTCTCCTGGCCGGCCGGCCGCGGAGTACCGGACTGCCGCATGACGAACCACCCGACACCCGCGAGCAGGATCAGCGCCGACAACGATGCGAGCAGCGGACCGGCCACACCGTTACCCGGTGACCGCCTGTGGTTCGTCATGCTGAGCAGCCTTGCCCAGGTCAGCGGGTGCCAACTCGCAGCAGCACAAGCACTTCACGAAGCTCTGACGATGGCAATCGTTTGAAAGATCGCCCGAACGATCACCGCGAGCGGGCGATCACGATGTCCGCGATCACCTTCCAGCCCAGGCTTCGGTACAGCCGGAGGCCGTCGATGGAGGCGATCAGGATGCCGCGCTTGGCGCCCTTCGCCGCGGCCGCCTCGACCAGGGACGCCATCACCGCGCTGCCGAGTCCACGCCGCCGGTGCGCCGGGTCGGTCTCGATCCGGTCCGCGACCGCGTCCTCGCCGACCACGGCCATCCGGCCGCTGGACACCACGCCGCCGTGCAACGTGGCGCGGGTGATGATGAGGTCGTCCTCGAGTTCGGCGTGCAACGCGTAGCGCTCGTGCAGTTTCAGGGCCGGCTGCTCGGACAGCTGGATCGTCATCAGCCAGTCCTGGTCCTGCTGAACCTCGAGACCAAGATCCTCGAGCTGCTCGATCCGGGCCTCCTTGTCGTCGGTGGCCAGCGTGATCCAGCCCGAGCCGCGTCCACCACCGTCGGCGAACGCCAGCTGGGCGGCGCGTTCCACCCGTTCCGGTTTACCGTCGGCATCCAGTACGACGTACTCGGTCGGCCGGCTCTCCTCACCTGCCCGGACGATCAGAATGCCGTTGTTGTCGTCCTCAACCGTGGTCCAGCCCCTCGAGACGGACCACCCGGCCTGCCAACGGCGGACGAGTTCCTCACGATCTATCACCCGTCGATTCAAGCAGCCCGGCCGCGCAACGGCGAGGGGAACCGGTGTCGGATGACACCAACTGGCCGTAAATCCCTGCCTGCGCTCGGTGACCAATACTCCCGCGACCGAACCCGGGTCAACCCCTCAGCGTTCACCCGCCGAGCAGGTCGTCGGAGAGCAGATCGGTGGCGAGCAGGTCGTAGGTGAGCAGGTTGTCGTAGCTGCCGTCCCGGCGCGGGTCGGCGCGGCGTTCGTCGCCGACCTTGGTGAATCCGTTGACCTCGGCAACGTGCGCGGACGCGGTGTTCACGTCGGCGCACCTCACCACCAGCCGGTGCCGGCCCAGCCCGCCGTCCTCGACCGGCCGGAACGCGTGCGCGATCGCCAGTTGTACGGCGGTCGTCATCACCTTGCGGCCGCGCGCCTCCGGGTGCATCCAGTACCCGATCTCGCCGCGCGTGCCGTCCAGCCGGCTGCTCATCCCGAAGACACTCACGTTCCCCAGCAGTTCGTCGGTCTCGGCGTCGGCGATCGCCCACGACACGGCATCACCGCTCGCGGCCGCATCCGCCCGGCTGCTGATGAATTCCTTGGCGCCGTCGAGGTCGTACGGCGACGGCATCCCCGCCAACCAGTGCTGCGTCCGTTCGTCGTTGCACGCCTCCATCACCCGCTGCGCATCCGACTCGCGCAACGGCCGCAGGCGAATCCCCTCGCCCTCCACGACAGGCACCGTCCACCAGGTGCCCTTCGGTTCGAGCTCGTCGTCGCGGCCGACCGTGGCGACCCACTCGTCCTTCCGTACGCCGCGCGACCGCCCGCCGTCCGGGATCGTCACCAGCCCGTGGAAGCCGGCCTTCCAGGCCACCCGGCGGCTCGCGAAGTTCCCGACGTACGCGCGCCAGATCACCCGATTCCAGTCCAGTACGTCGAACGCGTACCGCACCACCAGCCGCAGCGCCCGCGTCATCACCCCGTTGCCGCGGACCTCCGGCGACACCGCGAAGCCGACCTCGCCGACCCCGCCCTCACCGTCGCGCAGGTCGACGGTGCCGGCGTACTCCCCGGCGTACTCGATCGCCCACGCCCACGAGGTGTTCGCCCGCCAGCCGGCCGGGATCACCTCGGTGAGGTAACCGACGGCGTGCTCGTGCAGGTACGGGACCGGGATGGTGGTCCACTTCTGCATCACCGGGTCCTGGCACATCCGGTACGCCGGCTCCACGTCGGCGGCGATGTGCGCACGCAGGGTCACCACGTCGTCGGTCAGCACCGGTACGTCTTCAGGGAATCGCATGCTCCAGGGTGACGCGCTGCCACCGGTCGGGCAACAGATTTCCCTGCCGGCGGGGCTATTCTGTGGTCGTGAACGCAGCCGGAGCAGAACCGCCCCGCGGCCGCGGTGGCCAGTTGGCCGCCCAGCGGCAGGCCACGATCGTTGCCGAGGTCAACAGCCGGGGCGCGATCACGGTGGCCGAACTGGTCGACCGGTTCGGCGTCTCGGACATGACGATCCGCCGCGACCTGGACGCGCTGGACTCCAGCGGCCTGCTGCACAAGGTGCACGGCGGCGCCACGTCGGTCGGCCTGCGCAGTGCGCACGAGCCGGGGTTCGACGCCAAACTGACGCAGGAGTCCGCGGCCAAGCAGGCGATCGCGGCCGAGGCCGCCACCCGGGTGCAGCCGGACAGCGCGATCGGCATCGGCGCCGGTACGACGACGTACGCGCTGGCCCGGCAGCTGTTGCGGGTGGAGAACTTGACAGTTGTCACGAACTCGGCGCGGATCGCGGACGTGTTCCACGGCAACAGCCGTTCGGATCGCACGGTCGTCCTGATCGGCGGGATCCGGACGCCGTCCGACGCGCTGGTCGGCCCGATCGCCACCGCGGCGCTCGCGTCGCTGCACCTGGACCTGCTGTTCCTCGGTGCGCACGGTGTCGACGCCGAGCACGGGCTCAGCACGCCGAACCTGATGGAGGCCGAGACCAACCGGTCGTTCATCGCCGCGAGCCGTGAGGTGGTCGTGGTCGCGGACCACACCAAGTGGGGGACCGTCGGCCTGAGCACGTTCGCGACCTGGTCCGACCTGGACGTGATCGTCACCGACGACGGACTCTCGACAGCCGCCCGCAAGGCGATGCGCGACACGGGATGCGAGCTGGTGATTGCTAGCTGACCCTGGAAGCACCCGCCGACGGGGTCGCGGCGAGCGAGCTCGGCGCCGTGAAACCGTGTTCCGCAAAGGCTTTCTCGATCGCGGACAGCACGGCGTCCGCCGCCGACGCCTCCACGAGCGCGATGATGCAGCCGCCGAATCCGCCGCCGGTCATCCGGGCACCGAGCGCACCGGCCTCCAGCGCGGTGTCGACCGCGACGTCCAGCTCCGGAACGGTGATCTCGAAGTCGTCCCGCAGCGACACGTGCGACGCGGTGAAGAGCGGCCCGACCTCGCGGAGCTTCCCGGCCCGCATCAGTGCGACCGCGTCCTCGACCCGCCGGATCTCCGTCACCACGTGCCGGACCCGCCGCCGTACGACGTCGTCCGGCAACCGCCCCAGCGCGTCGTCGAGGTCCTCGACCGCGATCGAGCGCAGCGCCGGTACGCCGAGCTCGGCCGCCGCCTGCTCGCAGCTCTTCCGGCGCGCGGCGTACTCGCCGTCGACGTGCCGGTGCGGCGCCTTCACGTCGACGACCAGCAGCGCCAGGTCGTCGGCGGACGGGTCGAACGGGATCTGGTCGGTGGACATCGCGCGGATGTCGAAGTACAGCGCGTGTCCTGCCGAGCAGCACATCGACGCCATCTGGTCCATCAGCCCGACCGGCGCACCGACGTACTGGTTCTCGGCCCGCTGGGCGAGCCGCGCGACCTCGGCGGGATCGACCTCGAGCTCACGCAGGCCGAGCAGCGCGACCAGCGTCGCGCAGAGCAGCGCCGCGGACGAGGACAGACCGGCGCCGGACGGGATGTCGGACTCGAACCGCAGGTTCGCGCCGCCGATCGGGTAGCCGGACTCCCGCAGGATCCAGGCCGCACCGGCCGGGTACGCCGCCCAGTCGCCGACCGATTCCGGGGCCAGCTCATCGATCGCGAACTCGGTGACCCCCTTTTGCCCGGCGGAGGCGACCGCGATCCGGCCGTCGTCGCGCCTCGAGGCGGTGACCACGATCCGGTTCGGCAGCGCGATCGGCAGCACCAGCCCGTCGTTGTAGTCGGTGTGCTCGCCGATCAGGTTCACCCGCCCCGGTGCCCGCCAGCGGCCGTCGGGCGCCGTACCGAAAACGGTTTCAAAAGAAGAGCTCACGAGCCAACCTTCCGCAAAGTCTCGGCCACGTCCTCGGGCCGGGTGTCGCTGATGAACGCGCCCATACCGGACTCGGAGCCGGCCAGGTACTTGATCTTGTCCTTGGCCCGCCGGATCGACAACACCTCCAGGTGCAGGTAGCCGAGCTCGCGGTCGACCCGGACCGGGGCCTGGTGCCAGGCGGCGATGTACGGCAGCGGCTCGCCGTACAGACCGTCGAGGCGCTGCAGGACCTCCAGGTACAGCTCGGCGAAGTCGTCGCGCTCACCGACCGACAGCTCGTCGATCCCGCCGACCTGGCGGTGCGGGTACAGGTGCACCTCGACCGGCCAGCGGGCGGCCTCCGGGACGAACGCGGTCCAGTTGCCGTTCTCCCCGATCACCCGGGTGCCGTCCTTGCGTTCCGCGGCCAGGACGTCGGCGAACAGGTTGCTGCCGGCAACCTCCTGGTGCTTGCGGGCCTGCGCCAGCAGCGTACGCATCCGCGGCGGGACGAACGGGTACGCGTAGAGCTGGCCGTGCGGGTGGTTCAGCGTGACGCCGATCTCCCGGCCCCGGTTCTCGAACGGGAACACCAGCTCGACGTCGTCCCGGGCGCTGAGCTCGGCGGTCCGGTCGGCCCAGGTGTCGACGACCAGCCGCGCCTGGCCCTGCGACAGGCCGGTGAACGAGCCGTTGTGGTCACTGGTGAAGCACACGACCTCGGTCCGGCCGGGGCCTGCGAAGGACGGGAACCGGTTCTCGAAGACGGCGACGTTGTAGTCGTGGTCCGGGATCTCGGTCGGGTTGCCCGGCTTGCTCGGGCACAGCGGGCACTGGTCCGCCGGCGGCAGGTAGGTCCGCGTGTTGCGGTGCGTGGCGTAGGTGATCACGTCGCCGGTCAACGGGTCCGTGCGCAGCTCCACCTGCGGCTGTGGGGCGGCCAGGCCGCGGGTGTCCTCGAGCGGCACCCGGACCGGCGCGTCGGCCGGGTCGTAGTAGATCAGCTCGCGGCCGTCCGACAGCGTGGTGTCGGTACGGCGTACACCGCGGGGTGTGTTCATCGTGTGACCTTCCCGGCCGTACGACGCGTCCGGCCAGGAATCATCGTAAACCAACAAACTCGAACACGCATGGTAGACCGGCCGCCCGCTAGTCTTGGTCAATGGACGACTACGCCCAACGCACGCCCTCTCGACAGCTGACGAGAGGGCGCTAGGAACTCCGACCCATGAACGAAACCCTGCTGAACATCGTTCTGATCCTGGTCTTCGTGCTGATCGGTGGCGTCTTCGCCGCCGCCGAGATGGCCCTCGTGTCACTGCGGGAGAGCCAGCTGAAGGCCCTGTCACATCGCGGCAGACGCGGCGAGATCGTCGCCAAGGTCGCCGCCAACCCGAACCGCTTCCTGTCCGCCGTGCAGATCGGCGTGACGCTGATGGGCTTCCTGTCCGCCGCCTTCGGTGGCGCAACCCTCGCCGACGGCCTCGCGCCGCACCTGCGCAAGCTCGGCCTGCCACAGTCGCTGGCGAGCACGGTCGCGCTGATCCTGATCACCATCTGCATCTCCTACGTCTCGATCGTGATCGGCGAGCTGGCCGCGAAACGCCTCGCGCTGCAGCGCGCGGAAGGCTTCGCGCTCGCCCTCGGCCCGCTGGTGGACCGGCTCGCTTCTGGCGCCCGCCCGGTGATCTGGCTGCTCTCGAGGTCCACCGACCTGGTGGTCCGCGCGCTCGGCGGCGACCCGAACGCGAACCGCGAGGTGATGAGCGACGAGGAGCTTCGCGGCCTCGTGACGGCCAGCGAGTCGCTCGGCGAGGAGGAGCGGAAGATCGTCGACGACGTGTTCGAGGCCGGCGGCCGGCAGCTCCGCGAGCTGATGCTGCCGCGCACCGAGGTGGACTTCGTCGACGCCGAGATGCCGGCGTACAAGGCGGTCAAGTTCGCCGCCGAGCGGCCGCACTCGCGGTACCCGGTGATGAACGGCTCGGCCGACGACATCGTCGGGTTCGTGCACGTCCGGGACCTGTTCGACCCGGCTGTCGCGACCCGTTCGGTCCGGGTCGGCGACCTGGCCCGTGACGTGCTGATGCTGCCGGACACCGCCAAGCTGCTGCCGACACTGACCGAGATGCGCCGCCGCAGTACGCACCTGGCGATCGTCCTCGACGAGTACGGCGGTACTGCGGGCATCGTCACGCTCGAGGATCTGGTCGAGGAACTGATCGGCGACATCAAGGACGAGTACGACGAGGAACCGGCCGAGACCACCCGGCTGGGCAGCGGCGACCTGGAGATGGACGGCCTGCTGAACCTCGACGACTTCGCCGACGCGACCGCGATCGAGCTGCCCGACGGCCCGTACGAGACGGTCGGCGGGTTCCTCGCCGCCAGCCTCGGCAAGGTCCCGTCGGCCGGCGACGAGGTCCGGCTGCACGCGCACACGCTGACCGTCAGTGAGATGGACGGCCGCCGGGTCGCCCGGGTCCGCCTGCACCTGCTCACACCGGCTGAGGAACAGCCTGAATCGCCAGCGCCCGCCGTCGAGTGAGTACCACCAGCCCGCCGGCGACGTACCCGAGTCCCTGGACGACCAGGACCGGGATGATGCCGACGGCGTCGCCGAGGACACCGGCCGCCGCGATGCCCACCAGCACCGCGACGCTCTCGGCGGCGCCGACCGCGCCGTAGATCCGGCCGCGGGTGCCGTCCACGGTGAGGTTCTGGAAGACGGTCATCATGCCGGCCACCATGAGAGCACCGGGCAGGCCGACGGCGATCATGCAGACGAACGCCGGGATCACACTGCTCGACACCAGCGGGTAGAGGAACATCGCGGTGTCGATCAGGCCGAACGCGAACGCCCCGGCACCCCAGAGCGCGGCGGCCGGGAGACGGGAGCCGATCGCGGCGGCGATCAGCCCGCCGACGATCCCGCCGATCGCCTGGGACGAGACGATCAGCCCGTACACCTTCCCGTCCCCGCCGAGCTCCGCGCTGACGAACGGGGCGAACAACGTACTCATCACGCCCTCGCCGACCCCGGTGACCAGGCAGAACACGAAGAACAACCGCATCGCCGAGCCCGCGACGCACAGCCGCAACCCCTCGGTCCACTCCTCCTTCAGCCGCCGGATCGCGCCGCCCGCCGTCTCCTCGTCCTTGGGCGGCCGGTGCCGCCGGTGCCGCATGGCGGCGACCAGTACGACGGCGACGAGGAACGTCGCGGCGTCCCCGAGCGCGAGCAGGGTGAGCCCGCCGGCGGCCGCGAGTACGCCGCCGAGCGCCGCACCGATCAGCCGCGCGAGGTCACGGATCTGGCTGTTCAACGCGTTCGCGGTCACCAGTTGGTCGGGGTTCACCAGCAGCGGGACCAGTGACTGTTCGGCGGGCGTGAAGAACTGCTGCAGACAGCTCTGCGCGAGGACCACGGCGTACACGATCCAGATCAGGCTCGCGCTGTGTACGGCGATCAGCGGGAGCAGGACGACCGCGTTCAGCACGTTCGTCACGATCATCGTGGTCCGCTGGCTCCACCGGTCGACGAAGACGCCGGCGAGCGACCCGAGCAGTACGGCGGGCAGGAACGAGGCCAGCAACAACCCGCCGGACGCCAGCGTCGATCCGGTCAGGACGTACACCTGGAAGGCCAGACCGGTGCGCAGCAACCAGTCGCCCACCAGCGAGATCAGCCCCCCGCCGAGCAGCAAGCGATAGTCGCGCTGCCGAGCAAGAACGCCCCACAAGTCCTTCATCGCTCAGGTCCTCTCTGGTGATCCATCGCCGACTGCTGGGCCCCCGGCACAGCACCTCACCCCCACACACCGACCCGACCGCACCGACCTGCCGCACCGACCCGATCGCACCGACCCGATCGCACCGACCGACCGCACCGACCGACCGCACCGACCGACCGCACCGACCGACTGCACCGACCTGCCGCACCGACCGACCGACCTGCCGCACCGACCGACCGACCTGCCGCACCGACTGACCGACCGCACCGACCTGCCGCACCGACCTACCGCACCGAGCGCCTCCTCGCTACGGCGCTGGATCACCAGGGAGGACCTGCTCCTCCGGGGTGATCGTGACGATCTGGGTGAACGAAACGTGCCGACTGCCCGGCGGGCGGGTGGACTTGTCGTCGATCGGCCGCTCGTCGACCCAGCGCTGCAGCAGGTCGTTGACCTGCCCAACGATCTCAGCGAGCTCCTCGCCGGTCAGGTACAGCCCGGTCTGCCCGATACCGGAGTTGTCCCGCCAGACCGGGTCCGCGTCCGGGCGGTGCTGCTGCCACTTCGCGAGCGCGTCGAGCGCGCGTTCGGCCATCAGCTGCTCGAGTACCTCGGCGGCCGCGGCGACCTCCGGTCTCTTGAGCGCGTCCTGCCAGGACTGCGACGTCGACACCACCCGCCACGGCCGCTCCCGGTTGTCCTTCCCCGGCGCCGGCTCGACGAAGTCGTACTTCGCGAGCTGCCGCAGGTGGTGCGACGCCAGCGCCTGACTGATCCCCAGCCGCCGCGCCGCGTCCGCCGCGGTCATCGGCCCGTCCCGCCCGAGCAACGACTGCAGATCCAGCCGCACCGGATGCGCCATCGCCCTGATCGCCAGCGGATCGTCCAGCAGCCGCGCCCGCCGCGGATCCTTCTCCAAAGACATGCTTGGAATATGGGCCACCCCAAACCCAATGTCAAGCCATCGCTTGGAATACCCTCGCCCCGCTCCAGCCCAACCCAAGCCCAGCCCCCGCCCAAGCCCAGCCCCCCGCCCAAGCCCGGCCCCCGCCCAAGCCCAGCCCTCGCCCAAGCCGAGCCCTCGCCCAAGCCGAGCCCTCGCCCAAGCCCGGCCCCCGCCCAAGCCCAGCCCCCGCCCAAGCCCGGCCCCCGCCCAAGCCCGGCCCCCGCCCAAGCCCGGCCCCCGCCCAAGCCCAGCCCCCGCCCAAGCCCAGCCCTCGCCCAAGCCCAGCTCGTGCCCAGCCCCGCCCAAGCCCGGCCCCCGCCCAAGCCCAGCTCGTGCCCAGCCCCGCCCAAGCCCAGCTCGTGCCCAGCGCTCCAGCGTTTCGGGGGTTAACCACTGACGTTGTCCCTTCACTCCTGGCATGCAGCTGGTGAAGGGACAACCCGCGGGGTGAACCCCTGAAATGGCACCGGGGCGGGCCCGGACAGGCGGGCCGGGTCGGGGGTGGGCCGGTCAGGTCAGGCCGGGCGGGTCAGGTCGGCTCAGGTCAGCCCGGGTCGGTCAGGCCGGGTCAAGTCGGGCCGAGTCTGGCGGGCCGGGCCGGGCCGGGTCGGGCTGGGTCTGGCGGGTCGGGCCCAGGCAGATCGGGCTGGGTCAGATCGGGCTGGGTCAGATCGGGCTGGGTCAGATCGGGTCGGGTCGGTCAGGCCGGGTCAAGTCGGGCCGAGTCTGGCGGGCCGGGTCTGGCGGGTCGGGCCCGGGCAGATCGGGCTGGGTCAGATCGGGCCGGGCCGGGCCGGGCCGGGGCAGATCGGGTCGGCTCAGGTCAGGCCGGGTCGGTCGGGCCGGGTCGGGGTGGGGGCTGCGGGTCGGGTCGGGGTTTGGGTTCCGGCGTGGGGCGGTCCGAGGTGGTCAGGTGGAGTGGGTGTGGAGCCAGTGGAGGGCTTGGTCGGCCTGGTTCAGGATGGTGATGTGGCTGAGGTTTTCGTGGGTGGCGAGGGTGGCGGTCGGGATGGTGGCGGCCAGCCATCGGGCGTGTGAGCAGGGGATGATGCGGTCGGCGGTGCCGTGCAGGAGCAGGGTGGGGGCGGTGATGGCGGCCGGGTCGCAGCCCCACGGGAGGACGTAGGAGCAGTCGTCGTCGACGGCGCCGTCGGGGCCGTTCGGCATCGCCTTGTCGCCGGCGACCGAGCCGAGCCAGCCCCACGCGCCGCCGAACATCGCGAGGTCGGTCTCGGTGAACTCCGGGTCGTACTCGATCTCCTCGTTCCGCATCCGGGCATCGCGTCCGGCCGCGGCGGCCCGGAGCGAGGCGACCCCGGACGCGATCATCCCGCCGTACCAGTCGAGGCCGGCGGCAGCGGTGGAGGCGGACGTGTCGGCGGAGTGGGCTGTGCCGGGGGAGTGGGTCGAGTGGGCAGTGGTGGTGGGGTACGGCGCGATGGCGGCCAGGGTGGCGACGGCGGTGGTGCGGTTGCCGAGGAGGGCGGTGGCGCCGAGGGCGTAGGTGCCGCCGCCGGAGTATCCGAGTTGGGCGAACGAGCCGATGCCGAGGGTGTCGAGGACGGCGGTCAGGTCGGTCGCGACGTCGGCGACGGTACGGCCCGGTGCGGCCGTGGATCCGCCGTACCCGGGCCGGTCGAACGAGATCCAGCGGATCCCGAGCCGCTCGCTCGCCGCGGCCAGCGGGGCGGGCGGCGTACCGAGGTTCGGCGTCCCGTGGTGCCAGACCACCGCGAGCCGGTCGGTGGCTCCTGGCGCGCTGTCGTACCCGTGCAGAACCCGGCCGTCCGCGAGCCGGAAGTCGATCTCGTCCATGAGGCCCAGCCTAAGAGGGCGAAATGTCGAGGACCGGCGGGCGCTTCCGACCTCTGCTGCGAAGATCCAGTCACCTGTTCCGAAAGGACACCCGGACATGAAGTACCTGCTGATGATCCACAGCAACCCGATCACCTGGGGCCACCCGTCGTTCCTGCACACCGAGGAAGGCAAGGCGCTTCCGAAGAAGGCCCGTGACGCGCTGGCCGCCCAGCTCGACAAGCTCCTCGACGAGCTGCACGCCAGCGGCGAGCTGATCAACGCTGTACCGCTCGACCCGCCGTCGAAGACCCGCGTGGTCCGCGTCCGCGAAGGCGTCCGCGCCACCACCGACGGTCCGTACTCCGAGGCCAAGGAACAACTCGCCGGCGTCTTCCTGATCGACGTCGCCGGCCAGGACCGCGCCGAGGAGATCGCCGCCACCATCCCCGAAGCCGAGTTCTATGCCGTCGAGGTCCGCCCCGTCTCGGTCTTCGACTGACCACCTGGTAGTAGCGGCGGGTCAGTCGACCAGGCGGGCGTGGGTTTGCGGGGTGGCCAGGGCGGTGTCGAGGGCGCCGAGGGCCAGCCAGGTGGCGCCGCCGACGCCGTCGCGGGCGGTGCGGACGTCGCCGGCGAAGTATTCCCGGATCAGTTGACCGACCGGTGAGGATTCGCCGGCGACGCTGCCGGCCAGCACCATCGGGCCGATGTCCGACGCCGTCTTCAGCCGCGCGGCCGTTTCCGTGAGCAGTTCGGCTGCGCGTTTCACCAGCATCTGTGCAGTTTTGTCGTGCTGGGCGTACGCCGTGATGACCGTCGGTGCCAACTCTGCGAGCATGACCGGTGGCCGACTGTTCACGGTCATCACCAGCTGGTCACGCAGCGCGTCGTATCCTTCACGTTGTGCGGCAGCATGCTCGTCCCGGCCGGGCAGGATCGCCTGTACGACGGACTGTCCGAGCAACCCCAGCGGCTCCCGGAGATCCAGCGACTCCAGGACGCTGCGTACCGCCTCCCGGCCGAGCCAGAAGCCGGACCCGTCGTCCCCGAGCAGCCAGCCGTGCCCGCCCGCGGTCCGCTGCAGCTGGTGGTTGCGCACCAGCCCGACATTGCTCCCGGTGCCCGCGATCAGCACCGTCCCGTCGGGTTCCGGCGTACCCGAGGCGAAAGCGACCTCGAGGTCGCCGATGTACTGGGGCGCCGACCTGAGCCCGGCGCCGGTCCACGCAGCCTCGAACTGGGCCGCCACCTCCGGCCGCTGCAGCGCGACGCCGCCGGCCATCCCGACGACCGCGGACTTGACCGCGGCCGCATCGAGCCCGGTGAGTGCGGCGTGCAGGGCCTGCCCGAAGTTGGCCGCCGCACTTGCGGGATGGCTGGTCGGATTGCCGCCCGCGGCCGCACCGCGACCGACTACGTTGCCCTCGGAGTCCGCGATCACGATCCGCGTGGAGGTACCGCCGAGGTCCCCGCCCAGGACCAGTTCGTCCGACATACGCAATGCTCCAAACTGCTTACGCAACAGTCCCGATTGGGGAGATCACACGGATGAGCCTTGACTTTAGCTGCGAGTTGAGAAAAGTTCTGTCCAGCAAACCGCAAACTTGCGCATTTGTCGGCACTGCGTGTGTCGCTGTGAGCCGATTTCGAGGGGTGGGCCGCTGATGGCCAGCAGTAGCACGGGGGAGACCGACGGTGTCCAGGGCGTGAGTGCGCAGGCTTATGTGCACACCCTGACGCCGATCCTGGCCGCGGTCAGCACCCAGATCGACGGTCCGATCCAGGCCGGCGCCGACCTGATGACCGCCGCGCTGCGGGCGAACGGCGTGATCCAGGCGTTCGGCTCCGGGCACTCCGAGGCGCTCGCGATGGAGATCGCCGGCCGCGCCGGCGGGCTGATCGCCACCAACCGGATCGCGTTGCGCGACCTGGTGCTGCTCGGCGGCGAGCCGCCGGAGCTGCTGCGCAGCGCCGAGCTCGAGCGCGACCCGGCGTACTCGCGGAAGCTGTACGAGCTGTCCGCGGCCCGCGAGGGTGACATGTTCATCATCGCGTCGAACTCGGGCGTCAACGGCTCGATCGTCGAGCTGGCCAGTGTCGCCAAGGAGCACGGACACCCGCTGATCGCGATCACCTCGCTGCAGCACACCGGCGGGATGGAGTCCCGGCACCCGTCCGGCAAGAAGCTGATCGACTTCGCCGACGTGGTGCTCGACAACCACGCGCCGTACGGCGACTCCGTCCTGGACCTGCCCGGCGACGCCGGCAAGGTCTGCGCGGTGTCGTCGATCACCGCCGCGCTGATCGCCCAGCTGCTGGTCGCCGAGGTACTGCGCCGGATGACCGACGCCGGCGAGACGCCGCCGGTGTACCTGTCCGCGAACATCCCGGGCGGCGACGAGCACAACCACGCTCTCGAGGCGCGGTACGCCGGCCGGATCCGCCGTACCGCCTGAAGCCTGAAGGCTGTAGCCACCCTGAGGCACTAGCCTGCCGGAGTGCTGAGACGGCGGACGTTACTGCAGGGGGCGCTGGCCGGTGCGCTCCTGAGCGGGTGCTCCAAGGCCCCGGGCGCCCCGGCGGTGTCGCCGGAGAACCCGTTCACCGTGGACGGGAGCGCTCCGGTCGACGTCGTCATCACCGAGGAGTACGGCGGGTTCGCGGCGGCGGCGTACCGGAAGAAGTACGCCGGGGCGACGATCACGCCGAAGCTGTCGACGCAGCTGCTGGACGAGCTGATGCCGCGGTTCGCCACCGGAACGCCGCCGGACGCCGTGCTGTCCACCGGCGACCAGAAGCTGGAGCTCGGCCGCCTGGTCAAGGACGGCCAGCTCGCCGACCTGCAGCAGCTGCTGGACGCGCCGTCGTGGGACAACCCGGCGGCCAAGGTCAAGGACCAGCTGCTGCCCGACATGCTGGACGCCGGCCGGTTCGACGGGACGCAGCGGACCCTCGACTACATCTCGACCGTGTACGGGATCTGGTACTCGGCGAGCCTGTTCCAGCGCAACGGCTGGCAGGTACCGCAGACCTGGCCGGACCTGCTGGCGCTGGGCGCCGACATGAAGGCGGCCGGGCTCGGGCCGTTCATCTACGCGGGCACCCACCCGTACTACCTGCTCGAGCTGGTGCTCACGCTGGCGGCGAAGACCGGCGGCCCGGACGTGACCAAGCGGATCGACAACCTCGAGGACGGCGCCTGGAAGGACGCGAACGTCACCCGGGCGGTCAACGCGGTCGGCGAACTCACCAAGCGCGGCCTGCTCGCGACCGGCGCCGCGCAGTACGACCACATCGGGTCGCAGAAGCGCTTCCTCGCGTCGAAGGCCGGGATGCTGCCGTGCGGGAACTGGCTCGAGAACGAGATGAAGGGCCTGATCCCGGACGGGTTCGCGCTGACGATGTTCGCCGTACCGCCGCTGGACTCGTCGCCCGCGCTCGCGAGTGGGCTGCACGTCGCGGCGACCGCGCCGTTCCTCGTTCCGGAGAAGGCGAAGCACAAGGCCGGCGGGCTCGAGTACCTGCGGGCGCTGCTGTCCGCGGACGTCGCGAAGCAGGTCAGCTCCGAGTCCAAGCAGCTCACGATCGTCCGCGGTTCGGCCGACGGGCTGGAGCTGACCACCGCGCTCAGCTCCGCCCGCGACCTGGTGTCCGCGGCCGGCGACCAGGTGATCAGGTGGTACTTCGACACCTGGTACCCGGGGTTCGCCACCGCCGCGGCCGAGGCCACCGGACAGTTCATGGCCGGCGGGCTGCAGCAGTCCGAGTGGACCGCTCGCATCCAGGCAGCCGCGGACAAGGTCAAGCAGGACGACGCGATCACGAAGTACCGCCGGGACTGATTCTCGCCGTACGCTCTGTAGTGGGAGTGAGAGCGATGGCATGGCTGGTGTCGTTGGGTGTGTTCCTGGTGCTCTGCGTCCTGCTCGGAGTGTTGCTGCCGAACCCGCCGCCGGCGCGCTGGCGTCGCGGTCTGCAGCGCGGGGCTGCCTGGCTACCTGAGCGGCTGATTGGGCGGCTGATTGGGCGGCTGCGCCCGGCGACGCCCCCGGAGCCGGACCCGTTCGACACGCTCCGGCTGCAGACCCGCCTCGGCACGGTCTCCACGAAGATCCGCAGTATCGAGTCCACGCCGCACATCTACGCGCGCGCCCACCGCCTGATGGCTCTCGAGGCGGCGTACGACGACCTGCTCGACGAGGCCTGCCGGCTGGCCGGCTGCCCCGACCCGCCCGACACCAAGCGCTCCGAGGCGAAACGCTGGGAAGAAGAGCAGGCCCTGGCCGCCCGCGGCTGGAGCTGGTGAAACCTAGTGTCCCGAGATGGGACTGATACGCCTCCCGGGTGTGGGGCGAACTTCCACCGCTGGCAGAATCACCCTTATGTCTCATGCTGCGTCTGACCCCTCCGCAGCCGGTTCCCAGCGCCGCCCCCGCGTGCTCTCCGGGATCCAGCCGACGGCCGACTCCTTCCACTTCGGCAACTACCTCGGTGCGGTGCGGCAGTGGGTGGCCCTGCAGGACGACCACGAGGCGTTCTACTGCGTCGTCGACCTGCACGCGATCACCGTGGAGTACGACCCGAAGGCCCTCCGCGAGCGCACCCGCCGGTCCGCGGCGCAACTGCTCGCGGCCGGTATCGACCCGGAGCGCTCCACCCTGTTCGTCCAGTCGCAGGTGCCCGAGCACGCGCAGCTCGCCTGGGTGATGTCCTGCATCACCGGGATGGGCGAGGCCAGCCGGATGACGCAGTTCAAGGACAAGACCGCGAAGGGCGGCGCCGACCGCGCCACCGTCGGCCTGTTCACGTACCCGATCCTGCAGGCCGCGGACATCCTGGTGTACCAGGCCGACCGGGTCCCGGTCGGCGAGGACCAGCGGCAGCACGTGGAGCTGACCCGCGACCTGGCGCAGCGCTTCAACCACCGGTTCGGCAAGACCTTCCGGGTGCCTGAGGCGTACATCGTCAAGGAGACCGCGAAGATCTTCGACCTGCAGGACCCGTCGTCGAAGATGAGCAAGTCCAGCTCGTCGGCGGCCGGCATCATCGACCTGCTCGACGAACCGAAGGCGAGCGCGAAGAAGATCCGCTCCGCGGTCACCGACTCCGGCCGGGACGTGGTCTTCGACGAGGAGAACAAGCCCGGCGTCGCGAACCTGCTGACCATCTACTCGGCGCTCACCGGCCGGAAGATCAGCGAGCTCGAGGACGAGTACGCCGGCCGCGGGTACGGCGACTTCAAGAAGGACCTGGCCGACGTGGTGGTCGAGTTCGTCACGCCGTTCCGGGAGAAGACGCTGACCTACCTGGACGACAAGGCGCAGCTGGACGCGATCCTGGCGGCCGGCGCCGAGCGCGCCCGGGCGGTCACCGAGCCGACCCTGGCCAAGGTCTACGACCGCCTGGGTTTCGTCCCCGGCCCGGCCCGGGCATGACGACTATTGGCGTCGCCATCCCGATCGCGGAGCCGTACGGCACGGAGCTGCAGAAGTACCGGGCCGACTTCGGCGATCCGATGGCCGCGTCGATCCCGACCCACGTGACGCTGCTGCCGCCGACGGAGATCGCGGCCGGGGACCTGGAGACGATCGACGCGCACCTGCTCGCGGTCGCCGCCCGGTTCCCGCGGTTCCGGATCCGGTTGCGCGGTACGGCGACCTTCCGGCCGGTCTCGCCGGTCGTGTTCGTGCCGCTTGCGGAGGGCATCTCGTCGTGTGAGGTGCTGCAGTCGCAGGTGCGCTCCGGGCCGTTGCAGGTCGGCCTGAAGTTCCCGTACCACCCGCATGTCACGGTGGCGCACGACCTGGACGAGGACGCCCTCGACCGGGCGTACGACGCGCTGTCGGAGTACGACTGCGACTTCGACGTCGAGTACTTCAGCCGTTACGAACACGGCGCCGACGGCGTGTGGCGCCCGCAGCGGTCGTTCCCGCTGGCAGGCTGACCCTCCTCACCTCGGGTACTGGAGACGGATGAAGCAGCTGAAGGCGGTCTGGCGGCGGTTCAGCCGGACCCAGCTCTGGCGAGCCTGGCAGCGGTACGGGAAGCAGCGCGGCGGGCGGCTGGCGGCGGCGAGTACGTTCTTCGGGTTCCTGTCGCTGTTCCCGCTGATCGTGCTGTCGGCCGCGGTCGTCGGGTCGCTGCTCGGCCACGACGCGATCCAGGCGCTGAAGGACTCGCTGCAGCAGAACCTGCCGGGGATCGGCAACAAGATCGACATCGACGGGCTGATCTCGCACGCCGGCACGATCGGCGTGGTGTCCGGTGTCGGCCTGCTGTTCACCGGGCTGGGCTGGATCGACGCGATGCGGGCCTCGATCCGGCTGATGCACGACCTCGACGACGATCCCGGCAACGCGATCCAGCAGAAGGCCGCGGACTTCGGCGCGCTGCTCGGGCTCGGCGTGATCGGGCTGATCGCGACCGGCGCTTCGTCGGTCCTCACCGGGCTGTCCGAGCGGATCGTCCGGTCGAGCGACCTGGAGGGCACCTGGCTGGCGAGCTGGGGCCTGCAGCTGATCAGCATCGTGGTCGGCATCGGCGCGGGCGCCCTTCTGTTCGGGTACCTGCTGACGGCGTTGCCGCGGATCGTGCTGCCGCCGAGGATCGCGCTGATCGGAGCGCTGGCCGGCGGAGTCGTGTTCTACCTCGCGCAGCGGCTGGGCAACGTGTACGTCGACCACGTGATGGGCACGAACGCGGCGTACGGCACGCTCGCCCTGCCGCTCGCGCTGCTGGTGTGGATCTACCTGGTGATCCGGGTGATCATGCTGATCGCCGCGTGGACCACGGAAGCAACCCTCGACCGCGCCGGTGGTCCGGGCGCGGTGCGCGCCGGTGAGCCCGCGGTCGAGGCCGAGCCGGTCGCGGAGCCCGAGCCCTTGCTGCTCGGCCCGCCTGGCAAGCGCTACAAGGTCGTCCCGATCCCGGAGCGGAAGGCCGACACGGTCGCGGTGGCCGCCGGCGCCGTACTGGGAGCCACGCTCACGACGCTCGCCGTACAGGCCGTCCGTGCGGTCCGCGCCGTACGGCGCCAGTGATGTGTCAGTGATGTGTTAGTGACGGCGGCGCCGTAGCGCCCGGGGACGGCGGAGGAACAGGCCGAGCAGCAGGACCGGCGGGCCGGCGTACGCCCAGGCCGGGACCCGGAGGGCGAGGGACGTGACCGCCTGGCCAGGGCCGAGCGCCGTACGGGCCGGTGGCTCGCCGGCCTTGCGAGCGGTCGGCTTGTCCTGGTTCTTGCCTTCGGTCTGCGTCTTCGGTGGCGGCGCGGCGGCCGGCTTGACCAGCGTGCCGACCGGCTTCAGCTTGCCGTAGTTCGCGAACGTCCAGGTCAGCAGGTTGCTCGCGTCCTGGGTGATGCCGTGCGGCGCGTTCATCATCGTCACGACCAGCGTGTGCCCGTCACGGCGGGCGGCGCCGACGAACGTGTTGCGCGCGAGTGTCGTGTACCCGGTCTTCACGCCCAGCGCGCCGTCGTAGCCGAACAGCAGCTTGTTCTGGTTCGCGACCTGGTAGGTGCCCTTGTTCCCGGCGTTCGGGAAGTTCGTGTACTTCGTGGACGCGTACATCGCGAAGTCCTGCCGGGCCAGGCCCGCCTGCGCGAACAGCGCCAGGTCGTACGCGCTGGAGTACTGCCCGTCGGCGTCCAGCCCGGTCGGGTCCGTGACGGTCGTGTCGAGCGCGCCGAGGTCGTTCGCCTTCGCGTTCATCCGCTGGACGGTCGCCGGGATCCCGCCCTCGTCGTGCGAGCAGAGCGCGTGTACGGCGTCGTTCCCGGAGGCCAGGAACATGCCACGGAAGAGCAGGTCGACGGTGTAGTGCAGTCCGGGGTACACCCCGACCTTGCTGCCGATGATGCCGGCGTCGGCCGTCGTACCGATCACCGGATCGGTCTTCTTCAGCCGCGGCAGCAGGACCAGCGCGGTCAGCGTCTTGAGCGTGCTCGCCGGGCGCAGCCTGGCGTGCGGGGCCTTGGCCGCCAGCACCTGACCGGTGTCCAGGTCGGCCACCACGTACGCCGACGCCTGCACGGCCGGCGGTGCCGCCCCGTCGGCGACCACCGTCGGCTTCGCGGTCAGCAACTCGCCGCCGACCATTTTGTCGTGGCCTTGCGGGCCCTGGTCGGCGGCGGTCGCTGTCAGAGGTCCGGTGGCCACCAGTGCGGTGGTCGCGCAGGCCGTCAGAAGCAAACGCATCGGCCGCACTCTAGTTGCCGAACGGTCCAGATGTCACAGTCGGGTCTCGTACCGCGGGTCAGGCGCGGTAGGCGGTCCACATGTTGCTCATCCGGGTTGACTGGCCCGGGTCGAACCGGTTATGGCCACCGCGCCGCATTGACAGCCGTCGTTAGTCCTGAGTCAATGGACTGGAAACAGACCAATAGAGTTCGGGAGTGGTCGTGTTGGGTGTCGAGGAGTTGCGGCGGCTGGTCGAGGCCGGGGTGGTTGACACGGTGTTGGTGGCGATCACGGATATGCAGGGGCGGTTGCAGGGGAAGCGGTGTGGGGCTCGGTACTTCATGGAGGAGGTGCTGAAGCACGGGACCGAGGGGTGTAACTACCTGCTGGCTGTCGACGTGGACATGAACACGGTCGACGGGTACGCGATGTCCTCCTGGGAGCGCGGGTACGGCGACATGGTGATGGCGCCCGACCTCGACACGCTGCGGCTGGTGCCGTGGCTGGAGGGGACGGCGCTGGTGCTGTGCGATGTGCAGTGGCTGGACGGTACGCCGGTGATCGCGTCGCCGCGCCAGGTGCTCCGCAGGCAGCTCGACCGGCTGGCCGAGAAGGGGCTGAAGGCGTACGTCGGGACCGAGCTCGAGTTCATCGTCTTCGACGACACCTTCGAGACCGCCTGGAACAAGCGGTACCGCGACCTGGTCCCCGCGAACCAGTACAACGTCGACTACTCGCTCGTCGGCACGTCCCGGATCGAGCCGCTGCTGCGCGACATCCGCAACGGGATGGAAGGCGCCGGCATGTACGTCGAGTCCGCGAAGGGCGAGTGCAACCTCGGCCAGCACGAGATCGCGTTCCGGTTTGACGAGGCGCTGGCCACCTGCGACAACCACTCGATCTACAAGACCGGCGCGAAGGAGATCGCGGCGAAGCACGGCAAGAGCCTCACGTTCATGGCGAAGTACGACGAACGGGAGGGCAACTCGTGCCACATCCACCTGAGCTTCCGCGCCGGCGACGGCGATCCGGTGCTCGCCGGTGAGCGTGATCATGGGTTCTCCCAACTGATGGAGCACTTCATCGCCGGGCAGCTCGCCTGCCTGTCCGAGTTCACCTATCTGCTGGCGCCGAACATCAACTCCTACAAGCGATTCGCGAAGGGCAGCTTCGCGCCGACCGCGGTCGCGTGGGGTCTCGACAACCGCACGTGTTCGCTGCGCGTGGTCGGTCACGGCGACTCGCTCCGGGTCGAGAACCGCCTCCCCGGCGGCGACGTGAACCCGTACCTCGCGGTCGCCGCGATCATCGCCTCCGGCCTGCACGGCATCGAGCAGGAACTGGAACTGGAGCCGCTGCTCAAAGGCAACGCGTACGAGTCCGACAAGGTCCACGTCCCGACCACGCTGCGCGAGGCTTCCGCGCTGTTCGCCGGCTCGAAGCTCGCCCGGACGGCGTTCGGCGACGAGATGGTCGACCACTATGCGAACGCCGCCCGCGTGGAACTCGACGCGTACGACGCGGCCGTCACCGACTGGGAGCGCGTCCGTGGCTTCGAACGGCTCTGAGCGGCCCCGGATCGGCATCACGACGTACCTCGAACCGGCCACCTGGGGCATCTGGCACCGCGAAGCGGCGCTCGTACCGCGCGTCTACCTGGACGCGGTCGCCGCGGCGGGTGGTACGCCTCTCCTGCTGCCGCCCGTGGGCACCGATCCGTCCGTACTGGGTTTGCTGGACGGTCTGGTGATCGCGGGTGGATGCGATGTCGACCCAGGTGCGTACGACGCGACACCGCATCGCGAGACCGTCGACACCCGGCCGGACCGAGACCACCACGAAGCAGTCCTGATCCGAGAAGCCCTGGATCGTGAATTGCCGTTGCTGGCGGTGTGCCGGGGGCTGCAGATGCTGAACGTGGCGCTCGGGGGGACCTTGGAGCAGCATCTGCCTGACGTCGTTGCGCACGACCGGCACCGGCCCGCGCCGGCGGTCTTCGGGCGGGTCGACGTGAAGGTCGAGCCCGGCACACTCACCGCACGGATCCTCGGCGAGCATGCGACCGGCAGCTGCTACCACCACCAGGCGCTCGATGTGGTCGCGCCCGGTCTCAAGGTCACCGCTCGGGCGGACGACGGAACGGTAGAGGCCGCCGAGGTGGAGGGCAAGAAGTTCGCACTAGGCGTGCAGTGGCACCCGGAGGAGAACCCCGAGGACCTGCGTCTGTTCACCGCACTGATCAGGAGCACCAATGACGTATGACGTACTCGATCCGGCGACCGAGAAGGTGGTTCGGACGGTCGAGCTGGCCGACGAGGTGGCCGCGGACGCGGCGATCGAGCGGGCGCGGAAAGCGTTTGATTCCTGGCGGAACGTGGCGCCGGCCGACCGCGGCCGGCTGCTCCGGCGGTTCGCGGACGCGGTCGACGCAGACCTGGAGAACCTGGCCGCGCTCGAGGTGGAGAACGCCGGTCATACGATCGGCAACGCCCGCTGGGAGGCCGGCAACGTCCGCGACGTGCTCACCTACTACTCGGCCGCCCCGGAACGCCTTTTCGGACAGCAGATTCCGGTTTCCGGCGGGATCGACGTGACGTTCCAGGAGCCGCTCGGCGTGGTCGGCGTGATCGTCCCGTGGAACTTCCCGATGCCGATCGCCGGCTGGGGTTTCGCGCCGGCGCTGGCGGCCGGCAACACCGTCGTACTGAAGCCCGCGGAGCTCACGCCGCTGACCGCGATCCGCCTCGGTGAGCTCGCACTCGAGGCCGGACTGCCCCCGGGCGTGCTCGAAATCGTCCCCGGTAAGGGAAGCGTTGTCGGAAACCGTTTCGTCACGCATTCCGCGGTACGCAAGATCGTCTTCACCGGATCCACCACCGTCGGCAAACAGATCATGGCCGGGTGCGCCGACCAGGTGAAGCGGGTGACGCTCGAGCTGGGCGGGAAGTCCGCGAACGTCGTGTTCGCCGACGCGGATCTGGAGAAGGCAGCAGCGCAGGCGCCGTACGGCGCGTTCGACAACGCGGGGCAGGACTGCTGCGCGCGGTCCCGGATCCTGGTGGAGCGGTCGGCGTACGACAGGTTCATGGAGCTGCTGGAACCGGCGGTCAAGAACTTCAAAGTTGGTGACCCCAACGATCCGGCGACGGAGATGGGGCCGCTGATCTCGAAGGCTCAGCTGGAGCGGGTTGCTTCGTATGCCGAGAACCCGGCATTCCAGGGAAGTGCGCCAGCCGGGCCCGGGTTCTGGTTTCCGCCGACGGTGCTGGCGCCACCGTCGGAGCGAGCCGCGCGCGAGGAGATCTTCGGGCCGGTCGTCGCCGTGATTCCGTTCGAGGACGAGGCGGATGCGGTGCGGATCGCCAACGACAGTGAGTACGGGCTGTCCGGGTCGATCTGGACGCGCGACGTCGGACGGGCGATCCGGGTCGGTCGCGGGGTCGAGGCCGGGAATCTCTCGATCAACTCGAACTCGTCGGTCCGGTACTCGACACCGTTCGGCGGGTACAAGCAGTCCGGCCTCGGCCGGGAGCTCGGCCCGGACGCGCTGGCCGCGTTCACCGAGACCAAGAACATCTTCATCTCCACGGAGGACTGAATGACTGTTGACATGGGTGGCAACGCTCATCGCCTGGAAGGCCGTGTCGCAGTGGTGACCGGCGGCGCGAGCGGCATCGGGCTGGCCACGGTACGGCGGTTGGCCGCCGAGGGCGCGCACGTCGTGATCGGTGACCTCGACCCGGCGGCCGGCAAGAACGCGGCGGACGAGGCCGGCGGGCTGTTCGTGCCGACCGACGTCACCGACCCGGCCGCCGTGGACAACCTGTTCAAGCAGGCCTTCGACACGTACGGCGCGGTCGACATCGCGTTCAACAACGCCGGCATCTCGCCGCCCGACGACGCCTCGATCCTGGACACCGGCCTGGAGGCGTGGCGGAAGGTCCAGGAGGTCAACCTGACCTCGGTGTACCTGTGCTGCAAGGCCGCGATCCCGTACATGCAGCGCCAGGGCAAGGGCTCGATCATCAACACCGCGTCGTTCGTCGCGATCATGGGCGCGGCGACGTCGCAGATCTCGTACTCCGCGTCCAAGGGCGGCGTACTGGCGATGAGCCGGGAGCTCGGCGTCGAGTTCGCGCGGCAGGGGATCCGGGTGAACGCGCTCTGCCCGGGCCCGGTCAACACGCCGCTGCTGACCGAGCTGTTCGCGAAGGACCCGGAACGCGCCCAGCGCCGCCTGGTCCACGTCCCGATGGGCCGCTTCGGCGAACCGGAGGAGATCGCCGCCGCCGTGGCCTTCCTGGCCAGCGACGACTCCTCGTTCATCACCGCCAACACGTTCCTCGTCGACGGGGGAATCTCGGGCGCCTACGTGACCCCGCTCTAGTCTGGGCACATGGTCGTTCAGGCAGATGACGCGGTGTTCCGGCCGGTGCGGGCCGGGAACCCGTTCGAGGAGACGGTCGAGCGGTTGCTGCAGGCAATCAAGCTCGGCGTCGTCGTGCCCGGCGACCGGTTGCCGCCGGAGCGCGAGCTGGCGGCCCGGCTGAACGTCAGCCGGGTCACGCTCCGGGAGGCGATCCACGCGCTCACCGAGGCCGGGTACGTCGAGTCGAGAAGAGGCCGGTACGGCGGGACGTTCGTCAACGAGCAGCTCCCGAAACCCCGCCGTACGCCGGCCAAACGGCTCGCGCGGGACCTGGCCGCCGGCCTCGACGACGCCCTCACGCTCCGGGTCGTGCTGGAGACCGGCGCCGCCGAGGCCGCCGCGTCCCGCGCGCTCAGCGACGCCGAACGCGACCACCTGCAACGCTGCCTGGCCGAGACCGCCGCCGCGAGCCTGACCGACTACCGCCGGCTCGATTCCCGCCTGCACCTGGCGATCGCCGAGGTCACCGGTTCGCCGTCGCTGACGTCCGCGATGGCCGACGTCCGCATGCGTCTGAACGGGCTCCTGGACGCGATCCCGCTGCTGGAACGCAACATCGAGCACTCCAACGAACAGCATGCAGCGATCGTCGACGCGATCCTGGCCGCGGACTCCGAAGCCGCCCGCCGCGCGATGCAGGAGCACCTGCAGGGTACCGCCGTACTGCTGCACGGCTTTCTCGACTGACTCCTTGACACGCGGGTCACCGGGCTGCCTCAATGAATTAAAGGTCTGGGGGGAGACCATTGAGGCGCCACTGTCCAGGAGGCCAGCAGTGAGCAACGACCGTGCCGAATCCGCCGCCCCGATGACCGACGACGAGAAACGCCTGCACCAGTTGGGCTACGCCCAGGAACTGTCCCGGACGATGTCCGGGTTCTCGAACTTCGCGGTGTCCTTCACGATCATCTCGATCCTGTCCGGCTGCCTGACCCTGTACGGGTTCGGGATGAACACCGGCGGCCCGGCGCTGATCGTCTGGGGCTGGCCGATCGTCGGGCTGATGACGTTGTTCGTCGGTCTCGCGATGGCCGAGGTCTGCTCGAGCTTCCCGACCGCCGGCGGCCTCTACTACTGGGCCGCGAAGCTCGCGCCGTCGAACGGTGCCGCCTGGTCGTGGTTCACCGGGTGGTTCAACTTCCTCGGCCAGGTCGCGGTGACGGCCGGCATCGACTTCGGCGCGGCGTTCTTCCTGAACGCGTTCCTCGACCTGCAGTTCGGCTTCACCGCCACCCCAGGGCACACCATCTTGCTGTTCGGGATCATCCTGCTGGTGCACGCGCTGCTGAACTCGCTCGGCGTGAAGCTGGTCGCGAAGCTCAACGACATCAGCGTCTGGTGGCACATCGTCGGCGTGCTCGGGATCGTCGTCGTGCTGGTCGTCGTACCGTCCAAGCACCAGTCCGCGTCGTTCGTGTTCGGGCACTTCGTGAACAACACCGGCTGGGGCTCGACCTTCTACGTCGCACTGCTCGGCCTGCTGCTGGCGCAGTACACCTTCACCGGGTACGACGCGTCCGCGCACATGACCGAGGAGACGCAGAACGCCGCGATCGCCGGGCCGCGCGGGATCGTGATGTCGATCCTGGTCTCGCTGGCCGCCGGGTGGGTGCTGCTGATCGGGCTGACGTTCGCGATCCAGAGCTACGACGGCGCACTGAAGAGCTCGACCGGCGTACCGCCCGCGCAGATCTTCATCGACGCGGCCGGCGCGGTCACCGGGAAGATCCTGCTGCTGGTGGTGATCGGCGCGCAGTTGTTCTGCGGGATGTCGTCGGTGACCGCGAACTCGCGGATGATCTACGCCTTCTCCCGGGACGGCGCACTGCCCGGGTCGTCGCTGTGGCACAAGATCAACGCCAAGACCCGGACACCAACGAACGCGATCTGGCTGGCCGCCGGCGGCGCGTTCGTACTCGGCCTGCCGTACCTGTGGAACGCGACGGCGTACGCCGCGGTGACGTCGATCGCGGTGATTGGCCTGTACATCGCCTACGTCCTGCCCACGTTGCTCCGGTTGCTGCAGGGTGACCGCTTCCAGGCCGGCCCGTGGAACCTCGGCCGCTGGAGCCGGCCGATCGGCATCATCGCGATCGTCTGGGTCGTCTTCATCACGATCCTGTTCATGCTGCCGCAGGTCAGCCCGGTCACCGGTAGTACTTTCAACTACACGCCGATCGCGGTACTGGTCGTGCTCGGGTTCGCGGCGGGGTACTGGTTCCTGTCCGCCCGCCACTGGTTCACCGGCCCGAAGGTCCAGGGCACCGAGGCGGAACTGGCCGCGATCGAACGCGACCTCGAATCCATCTAGACAGCTCACGCAGCGTGCCGGGGCCCAAGCGTGCCCCGGCACCATCGTGCCGTGTCGTTTCGCCTGCGGGCTGTGATAATCCTCGAAGGCCACATAACGAGGGAGCGGCCTTCAGGGAGCTGGATGACTGACGACGAGCTGGTCGGACGTGCCGGACTGGTCGAGCGCGCAACAAAGCAGCTCGAGACCAGCGGCAGCGTGCTGCTCTACGGCCCGACCGGTATCGGAAAGTCTGCCCTCGGCCGGGCTCTGGTCGCGGACTTCGCCCGCAAGGGATCCCGGCTGCTCAGCGCGGCGCCGTCCAACTCCGAGGCCGGCCTGCCGTACGTCACGCTCCTGGACCTGCTCTCCAGCCAGCTCGAGTTCGCCTGGCAGGTGCTGCCCGACCACCTCCGCCAGCCGCTCGAGGTCGCGCTGCTGAAGGCCAGCGCGCCGGACACGGTCCGTGACGAGCTCGCGGTCCGGCTCGCCGTACTGCACGTCCTCCGCCGCCTCGCCACCACGGGACCGGTGCTGATCGTCGTCGACGACATCCAGTGGGTCGACCCGTCCAGCCTCGAAGTGCTCACGTTCTGTGCTCGCCGGCTGTCCGACGGCGTCCACGTGCTCGCCACCGAACAGGTAGCAGACGGTGACCTCCCAGTGATGGCGGACGCGTGCCCGGAGCCGGTCCTGCAGCTCGAGGTCCCGCCGCTGACGGAGCCCGACGTACTCGGCCTGCTCCGGCAGCGGCTGTCCAGCCCACTCCCGGTCCGTACGGCGCGCCGCATCTTCGCCGCGAGCGCGGGCAACCCGTTCATGGCTCTCGAGCTGGGTCGCGCCGTACTGCGGCACCCGAAGAGCGTCTCGCCCAACGATCCGCTCCCGGTCTCGAACCGCCTGAAGACCCTGCTCAGCGAGCGGCTCGCCGACATGTCCGCCGGTACGCACGAGCTGCTCCTGCACGCCGCGTCGTCGCCGCGCCCGACCACGACCCAGCTCGCCCGGTCGCTGGAGCGCCCGATCGACGCCGACCTGGCCGCCGCCGAGACGCTCGGCCTGATCGACATCTCCGCGGAACGGCTCCGCTTCACGCATCCGCTGCTGCGCGAGTTCGTGTACGCCGAGGCGACGTCGGCGGACCGCCGCCGGGCACACGCCAAGCTCGCCGCCGTGGTCGACGAGCCTGTCGAGAACGCCACCCATCGCGCGCTCGCCACCCAGGAAGCCGACGTGCACCTGGCCGCCGCGATCGAGGAGGCCGCCACGGTCGCCGCCGGCCGGGGCGCGCCCGGCGCCGCCGCCAACCTGTGGCGGCTGAGCGCGGAACGTACGCCGGTCAGCGAGCCCGACGAACGCGCCCGCAGGCTGACCCGGGCCGCCGACGACGCGGTCGCCGCCGGTCACCCGGCCGAGTCGGCCGACATGGCGCAGCTCGCCGCGCAGGTCGCGACCAGACCGGAGACCAAGGTGCCGGCGCTGCTGCTCTGCGCCGACGCGGTCTGGCCGGACCGGGACCGTCGGGTGGAGCTCCTGGCGGAGGCGTTCGCGGCCGCCGTCGGCAACAAGAGGCTCGAGGCGCGGGTCCGGATCGAGCGGGCCAACAGCCACTACTTCGACCGCAGCCTCGACGCCGCCCAGGAGGACGCGCGGATCGCCGAGCAGCTGGCGCGGGAGGCTGGTGACACCGAGGCCGTCGTCGACGCGTTGAGCGCGGCCAGCTCCGTGCTGGTCGTCCGCGACGCGGGCGAGTCCGCGGACGCGCTGCTGCAGCAGGCCGCCGAGCTCGCGAAGGGGCTGCCGCTCACCCGGACCACCGTGAACGCCCGCCAGATGGCCGCGATGCAGGAGCTGTTCCGCGGCCGGACCACCGAGGCGATCACCGCGATCAACGCGCTCGCCGACGAGGTCCGCGACCACGGCGCGATGCGCTGGCTGGCGTCCGTACTGATCTCCGCGACGGCGATCTACGAGCGCAGCGGCCACGGCGCCGACGCGCTGGCCGCCGGGCACGAGTGCCATCAGCTGATGCAAGACATCGGCGACGAGTCCGAGGTCGGCCTGGTGATCGCGAGCCGCGCCGAGTGGGCCGGCGGTACGGCGGCGATGGCACGGCAGCTCGCGGAGGCCGCGCTCGAGAGCGTCCGGCTGGTCGGGAACGACGAGTGGACCGGCCCGGCGCTGGCCGCGATCGGGCTGACCGGCGTCCTGGCCGGCGACCCGCAGCGGGCCGTCGAGGCGTTCGACGCGATCGCGGACTCCGGCGACACCGCGATGCCGTTCGACCCGGCGATCATCCCGTGGCACGCCGACTACGCCGAGGCGCTGGTCGGGGCCGGGCGGCTCGACGACGCGGCTGCGCTGATCGCCGAGATCCGCACCCGCGCCGAGAACCTCGACCGCGTCGTGGTGAAGCTCGGCCTGGACCGCGCCGAGGCGCTGCTGGTCGCCAAGCAGGGCGACCCGGCCGCGGCGCTGGAACTGCTGGAGAAGTCGATCGGTACGGCGGGGGACCGGGTCTACCGGCTCGACCTGGCGCGCGGTGAGCTGACCCGCGGCCGGATCGCGCGCCAGGCCCGCCGCCGTTCGGTCGCCCGGACCGCGTTCCTGGACGCGATCGAGCAGTTCGAGGCGTACGGCGCACCCGCCTGGCGGGAGGTCGCGGAGACCGAGCTGGCGCGGCTCGACGTACCGAGCCGGAGCCGGCAGCCGTCGGAGCTGACCGACAACGAGCAGCAGATCGTCTCGATGGTCCGGGACGGCTCCACGAACCGCGAGATCGCCGCCGCGCTGTACCTGTCGGTGAAGGCCGTGGAGTCCCAGCTGACCCGTCTCTACCGGCGCTTCGGGGTGGCGAACCGGACCCAGCTGCTGAGGACTGTGGACCGGCCTGGTCACAATGGCTAGGTGAAACTCGAACGCAAGCACGCGGTTGTCCTGCTCGGTATCGCCGCCTGGAATGTCATCACGTACGCGCGTTTCATCAAGGCGCTCGCCGACACCGAGGGCCGGCCGACCGGGTACTACGTGGCGCACACGATCCTGATCATCGTGAACTTCCTGATCGCGGCGCTGCTCGGCACCTGGGGTGTCCGTGCGTACAAGGGGGCGTCCAAGGCAACTAAGAGGGAGTCGCAAAGCTCTTCGGTGTGACGCCGAGCACCTTCTTGAAGTGCCGGGTGAAGTGCGACTGGTCGTAGAACCCGGCCAGGGTCGCCACCTCGGCCGCCGGGTACCCGTCCAGCAGGTACCGCCGGGCGAGATCGACCCGCCGCCCGGTCAGGTACCGGTGCGGCGGCATCCCGTACTGCCGACCGAACGCCCGCACCAGATGCACCGGATGCGCATGGACGACCTTCGCCGCCTCCTCCAACGTGATCCCCTCGGCGACCTGCGCATCCAGCAGGTCCCGCAGCTGACCCGCCACACCGGCGTCCCGCAGTCGACCGCCCACGCCGGGGTCCCGCAGCCGGCCCGTGCCAACGCCGTGGCGCTCACCCGGCTCCCCGACCTGCCGCATGAGGTGCTGCCGGAGCCGCTCCTCGATGAACACCAACCGGCTCTGGGCCTCCAGCTCCTCCTGGCCGTCCAGGAACACCCGATGCAACTGGTGAATCCGGTGCCGCAGCAACGGGTCGACGTACTCCGGCTGATCGACCGCCGCCCCGATCAGGCCCTCCCCAAGCCGATCGGGTGCCAAATAGAGCACCCGCTTGCGGAAGCCCCCAGGCCTGGCAGACCGCCCGTCGTGCGGGACATGCGGCGGCAACAACGACACCTGGGCCTGCGCCAGCCCGTGCTCGTGCCGATCCAGGTCGTACCGCACGGCACCCTCGTCGACGATCAGCACCGTCCACGCGTCGTGCGTATGACTCGGATACACGTGCGACGGGAAATGCGCATGCAGCACCTCGACGACCCCGGCCACCCCGGGCCGCCACGCCCGCACCTCGGCGCCGCCGCTCATGGTTAGAACATAACCTGCTACCCGTGAAGGTCTATGTGAGTGCGGACATGGAAGGCGTCACCGGGGTCGTCGACGCGGAGGACGTGCAGCCGCCCGGGCGGGACTACGAGCGGGCCCGGGTGCTGATGACCGAGGACGTGAACGCCGCCGTCCGCGGTGCGTACGCCGCCGGCGCCACCGAAGTACTGGTCAACGACGCGCACGGCCCGATGCGCAACCTGCTGCCGGACCTCCTCGACCCGCGCGCCCTGCTGATCAAGGGCCGCCCGAAGCCGATGGGCATGATGGAGGGCCTGACTCCCGAGTACGACGCCGTCGTCTGTATCGGCTTCCACGCCCGCGCCGGTGTCCTCGGCGTCCTCAGCCACAGCTTCATGGGCCACGAGATCGAGGACATCTGGCTGGACGACCAGCTCACCGGCGAGATCGGCCTGCTGCACGCGGCCGCCGCGGCTCACGGCGTACCGGTAGCCCTGCTGACCGGCGACGACACCGCCTGCGACGAGATGAAGGCGTGGGACGCCGCCGTCGCGACGGTCCCCGTCAAGTTCGCCAAGGACCGCTTCGCCGCCCAACTCGTCCCCGTCACCGAGGCCCGCGCGGCGATCGAGACAACAACAGCCGACGCCCTGCGCAGCCTCCGCACCTCCGACCCCCAGCCCGGCCCCCGAACCCTCGCTGTCCGCTGGCAGTCCGCCTCAGTCGTCTCCCACGTCACCGCCATCCCCGGCGTTACCCGACGCGACGATCGGACGGTCGTGGTGGAGGCGGACATGCTCCAGCTCTACCGCCTGTTCAACTTGTTCCTCCGGGTTTGTACGGCGGTCACGTCGAACCCGCCGTACTGCTGAACCTGCGCGCATGCACAAGTCCCTCGACGGCCCCGATTTCGCCGCCGAATGGGCACTTCTGCGTGCGTGCAGGACCAGGTTAAGAACGTACAAGACCAGCGGCAGACCCGCGCAGGACCATCAAGTGGTGGAAAAGTTCGAGACGAAGATTGCCGTGCTGCTGCGGGACGATCTGGCCGTCTGGCAGCGGTTGAACGTGACGGCGTTCCTGGTCAGTGGGATCGCCGGGACGCACCCCGAGATCATTGGTGAGCCCTACGAAGACGCGGACGGCACCAGCTATCTGCCGATGTTCCGGCAGCCGGTGATGGTGTTCGAGGGGTCCAAGGAGTTCATGACCACCGCTCACGAACGCGCCCTCGGTCGCGGCATCGAGCACTCGGTCTTCACCCAGGACCTGTTCGCCACCGGCAACGACCACGACAACCGGGCCGCGGTCCGCGCCGTCCCGACCGCCGAGCTCGACCTGGTCGGCATCGCCGTCTACGGCCCGAAGAACGCCGTCGACAAGACCCTCAAAGGCGCCACCAAGCACCACTGAGTGAATCAGCACCTCGAGCCGGAAACCCGTGTCACAACTCCGCCCGTGCATGGCCGGCCCCCCGGCCGCACCTTGGCGTGGAGCTGATCAGAACCCAACCTTGAGAACCCACCAACCACATTCCGAGGCGAAATCTGGTTGACCCGTGCCCAAGGTATCGGCCCGAGTGGGCCGAGTGGTCGAGTGGGTCGGTGAGCGGAAGGACCGTGTTGCCGGCAATCGATTGCTTACGGCAAGGTGGCGACGCTCGGCGCGGAACCGCCGAGCACGGGCCACCCGCGCCACCCGGGGATGGGGCGCACGGGTTGGTGCTCGAGTTTCGGGTACGGCAGGCTAGCGAGGGGCGAACTTCGTCCAGGTGGCGCCGTTGTCGGTGCTCAGGACCACCCCGGTGGTGCGGCGTTTCGGGACCTCGGGGCCGTAGAGGAGGTGCTGGTCGCCGGAGAGGTCGGCCAGGTCGCCGGGGTAGCCGCCGTTGAGTTTCGCGGCGCCCTCGCTGATCCGGTACACCCGCGGCCGGTCCCCGGAAGCCCCGCCGATCATCATCGCCGTACCGTCGTCGAAGGCGACCGGTGACGTGCTCAGGCTGGCCGGTGGGTTCTGCACGGGGGTCCAGTGGTTGCCGCGGTCCGTGGAGATCGCCATCTTCGCGACCTGCTGCCCGCTGCCGGTGACGACCACCGTGGTGCTGACCAGCGTCTGACCGTCGGGGCTGACCGCGAGCCCGCCGAGCTGGTTGCGGGTGTCGAGCGACTGCGCGCCCCACGTCTTGCCGCCGTCGTCGGTCCAGACGATGTCGGTACGGCCGATCCCGCTGAGCATCCAGCAGCGCCCGGTGCCGTCGCAGATCGGGGAGCGGGTGCCGCGGCCCTGGAGGATCCGGACCGTCGAGTCCTGCGGGTTCACCACCGCGATCCGGCCCGGCACGATCTGGTCGGACAGCACCTCGCCCTGCGAGAACGTCGTGGTCGGCACCCGGTACCGGAGCTTGGTGAGCTGCGGGCCGTCGTACGTCAGCCGGAACATCATCGACGCGCTGCCGTCCAGCGTGCCCTCGAGCGGCGGCGCGACCGCGATCGCCTCGGTGCCGGTCTGCAGGGTCACGTACGGCACCGGCCAGGACGGTGCGGTGGCGCGGACGCCGTCGCGGTCGATCACGGCGGCGTACTTGCAGCCCGGGCCGGTGGTGCAGTCCGACCAGCCGGCCGCCCAGCGGTTCCTGGTGGCCATCGTCATCGACAGCACCTGGGCGCGCGCCGAGGTCACCACCGCGGTGCCGGGAGGCCCGGCGACAGCGGGCGAGACCGCCGGCGGTTTGTCCGCCACCGCCTCGGGCGTCGACAGGTGCAGTACGGCGACGACGATCGACGTCACCGCCGCGAGCACCCCGACGACCAGGATCGGCGGCATGCTCCGGGGCAGGCCGCAGCGTTCCAACAGCTCCACCGAGCGACGGTAGAAGCGGTCGGACAGCTCACGCAGGCGCGGCTCCACTGTCACCCCCCAAGGCAGAGATCTCCCCCGCACGGCAGGGTCAGGTCGGCGGCAGAATCTTACCTGGGAGGAGGCTTACCCTCACACCCGACGGAAAATGAGCGCTCGTTTGACTTCCTGGATCGCCTTGGTGACCTCGATGCCGCGGGGGCAGGCCTCGGTGCAGTTGAAGGTGGTCCGGCAGCGCCAGACGCCTTCCTTGTCGTTCAGGATCTCCAGCCGCTGCTCGGTGCCCTCGTCGCGGCTGTCGAAGATGAACCGGTGCGCGCCGACGATCGCCTGCGGGCCGAAGTACTGCCCGTCCGACCAGAACACCGGGCAGGACGTCGTACACGCCGCGCACAGGATGCACTTCGTGGTGTCGTCGAAGCGGTCCCGGTCGGCCTGCGACTGGATCCGCTCCCGGGTCGGCTCGTGACCGTCGGTGACCAGGAACGGCATCACCGAGCGGTACGCCTCGAAGAACGGGTCCATGTCGACGACCAGGTCCTTGAGCACCGCGAGCCCCTTGATCGGCTCGACGGTGATCTCCTTGTCCGGGTTCAGGTCCTTGATCAGCGTCTTGCAGGCGAGCCGGTTCCGGCCGTTGATCCGCATCGCGTCCGAGCCGCAGACGCCGTGCGCGCAGGACCGGCGGAACGTCAGCGTGCCGTCCTGCTCCCACTTGATCTTGTGCAGCGCGTCCAGCACCCGGTCGGTCGGCTCCAGCGTGACGGAGTACGTCTTCCACTCCGCCTCGTCCAACACCTCGGGGTTGTACCGGAGGATCTTGACCCTGACGTCCATCAGTACTTGCGCTCCATCGGCTTGTAGCGGGTCTGCACGACCGGCTTGTAGTCCAGCCGGATGTTGACGTTGCCCTCGGCATCGATCTCGCGGTACGCCATCGTGTGCCGCATGAAGTTCACGTCGTCGCGGGTCGCGTAGTCCTCGCGGAAGTGCCCGCCGCGGGACTCCTTGCGGGCCAGCGCGCCGGCCACCAGCACCTCGGCCAGGTCGAGCAG
Organism: Kribbella aluminosa; assembly: GCF_017876295.1. Lineage (NCBI taxonomy): Bacteria > Bacillati > Actinomycetota > Actinomycetes > Propionibacteriales > Kribbellaceae > Kribbella > Kribbella aluminosa. Next base: position 1,989,514 of record NZ_JAGINT010000002.1, read on the forward strand.
GAAGCCCAGCTCGACGGCCTCGAGCAGGTCGGTGTTGAACCGCTTGCCCTTGTCCTGTACGGCGACGTTCGCGAACCGGAGCTTGAGCGCCTCGAGGTCGACCAGCGCCTGCTTGAGCGAGCCCTCGGTCCGGTACACCTGCGCGTTCAGGTCCATCGTCGCCTGCAGGTCGGAGCGGATCGCCGCGATCCGCTCCGCACCGGTGGAGTTCCGCAGGCCCTCGACCAGGTCGACGACGTACTTTTCCGGCTCGGAAGGCAGCTCCTCGAACGACGCGGTCTCGGCGTACTCCGCGGCGGCGATCCCCGCGCGCCGCCCGAACACGTTGATGTCCAGCAGCGAGTTGGTACCCAGCCGGTTCGCACCGTGCACGGAGACGCACGCGACCTCGCCTGCGGCGTACAGGCCGGGGATCACGTCGTCGTTGTTGGCCAGCGCCTCGCCCTTGATGTTGGTCGGGATGCCGCCCATCGCGTAGTGCGCGGTCGGGAACACCGGGATCTGCTCGGTGTACGGCTCGACGCCCAGGTACGTCCGCGCGAACTCGGTGATGTCCGGGAGCTTCGCGTCGATGTGCGCGGGCTCCAGGTGGGTCAGGTCGAGCATCACGTACGCCTTGTCGGGCCCGCAGCCACGACCTTCGCGTACTTCGTTCGCCATCGCCCGGGCCACCATGTCGCGCGGCGCGAGGTCCTTCACGGTCGGCGCGTACCGCTCCATGAAGCGTTCGTTGTCCGCGTTCCGCAGGATGCCGCCCTCACCACGGGCCGCCTCCGACAGCAGTACGCCGAGACCCGCCAGGCCGGTCGGGTGGAACTGGAAGAACTCCATGTCCTCCAGCGGAAGCCCCTTGCGCCAGACGATGCCCATCCCGTCGCCGGTGAGCGTGTGCGCGTTGGACGTCGTACGGAAGACCTTGCCGAAACCGCCGGACGCGAAGATCACCGACTTGGCCGAGAACACGTGCAGCTCGCCGGTGGCCAGCTCGTACGCGACCACGCCGCTCGCCTTGCCGTCGGTCATCAGCAGGTCGAGAACGTAGTACTCGTTGAAGAACTCGACGTTCTGCTTGATGCACTGCTGGTACAGCGTCTGCAGGATCATGTGACCGGTACGGTCGGCGGCGAAGCAGGAGCGCCGTACGACGGCCTCGCCGTGGTTGCGGGTGTGCCCGCCGAAGAACCGCTGGTCGATCTTGCCCTCGGCCGTCCGGTTGAAGGGGAGGCCCATCTTCTCCAGGTCGAGGACCGCGTCGACGGCCTCCTTGCACATCACCTCGGCCGCGTCCTGGTCGACCAGGAAGTCACCGCCCTTGACGGTGTCGAAGGTGTGCCACTCCCAGTTGTCCTCCTCGACGTTCGCCAGCGCGGCGCACATGCCGCCCTGGGCCGCGCCGGTGTGCGAGCGAGTCGGGTAGAGCTTGGTGAGTACGGCGGTCCGGGTCCGCTTGCTCGACTCGAGGGCCGCGCGCATTCCGGCTCCACCGGCGCCGACGATGATCACGTCGTACTGATGCTGTTGCATGACGTCCTTTATTTGCAGACCGACAACGTGGAGTTGGGGTCGAGGCAGGGGTCGAAGGTGAAGATCACCAGGGTGCCGAGGACCACGACCACGACCGCGGCGGTGATCAGCAGGGCCTTCAGCCAGAACCGGGTCTGGTCCTTCTCGGCGTAGTCGTTGATGATCGTGCGCAGGCCGTTCGAGCCGTGCAGCATCGCCAGCCACAGCATCAGCAGGTCCCAGACCTGCCACAGCGGGTTGGCCCACTTGCCGGCCACGAAGCCGAAGTCCAGCGCGGTGATCCCGCCGCCGAGCATCAGGTTCACGAACAGGTGCCCGAGCACCAGGATCACCAGGGCGAGTCCGGACAGCCGCATGAACAGCCAGCTGTAGAGCTCGAAGTTGGTCTGGCCGGAGCGGTTCCGGCCGCCGCCCTTCAGGTTTCTCGATCGGCTGCTCGACCGGGGAGCCGCGATGGCTGGAGTGGATTCTGGCATCTCAGCCTCCGAACACGTGGGTCAGATGCCGGATGACGAACGGGACGAACAGCACGACCCAGAGCACTCCGACGCCGATCATCAGCTGCCGCTGGTAGCGCGGGCCCTTGGCCCAGAAGTCCACCAGGATCAGCCGGATGCCGTTGAACGCATGGAACAGGATCGCCGCAACCAGGCCGACCTCGAGGAGTCCGATGACCGGGTTCTTGTAGGTGCCGATCACCTCGTTGTACGCGTGCGGCGAGACCCGGACCAGCGCGGTGTCCAGCACGTGCACCAGCAGGAAGAAGAAGATCCCGACACCGGTGATCCGGTGCGCGACCCATGACCACATGCCCTCCCGGCCGCGGTAGAGCGTGCCGGCTGGTTTGCTGGGCAAACCGTCCTCCGATCGGACCCGAAGAACCTGGCGGAATCCAGGTCGATTCGATGCTAATCCCGCCGTACCGGCCGAAAGGTCCTTACAGGTGTGAGATCCGTCGCGTCGGTGGCCCATCCGCCTGGGCCGCGAGTGGCCCTCGACTCCGGGCTTGACTTCAACTTGACTTGAGTTCGTTGCCTATGAACATGACGGATGAGCGTGGCATGACTCAAGAGGGGAACAACACGGTGAGTTTCTGGATTTGTGCGACCTGTGCGGTCGAGCACTCCGAGCAGGTCGAGGTGTGCGCGATCTGCGAGGACGAGCGGCAGTGGGTGCCCGCCGACGGGCAGCACTGGACGACGCTCGACGAACTGGCCGGTACCGAGGTCACGATCGACGAGGTCGAGCCGGGCCTGTACGGCATCCGCTCGAAGCCGCCGGTCGGGATCGGCCAGCAGTCGATGCTGTTGACAACGACCGACGGCAACCTGCTCTGGGACCCGATCGGCTACCTGGACGACGACGCCGTCCGCCGGGTGCGGGATCTCGGCGAGGTGGTCGCGATCGTCGCCAGCCACCCGCACATGTACGGCGTCCAGGTCGAGTGGAGCCATCGCCTGGGCGACGTGCCGGTGTACGTCGCGGAGGCCGACAAGGAGTGGGTCGCCCGCCAGGACGCGGTAATCCGGACCTGGTCCGGTCAGCTCACCCCGCTACCCGGCGTGACCGTCCTGCAACCCGGCGGCCACTTCCCGGGCAGCGCGGTCGTGCACTGGGCGAACGGTGCCGACGGCAAGGGAGTGATCCTGTCCGGCGACACGATCTTCGCCAACCCGGACCGCACCTCGGTCAGCTTCATGCGGAGCTACCCGAACCGCATTCCACTGTCCGGCGCGGTCGTCGACCGGGTCGCCCGCTCGCTGGACCCGTTCGAGTACGACCGCCTCTACAACAACTTCGGCGCCTCGATCCCGGTCGACGCGAAGGCAGTCGTACGCCGCTCCGCCGACCGGCACGCCGCCTGGGTCCGAGGGGACTTCGACCACCTGACGTGAGATGCGTACCGACCGACGGGCAGTGGTGCCGTCGCCGACAGGAGCGCACGCTCAGCGTTCAGCGCCGATCGCCGCTGAGCAGGACTACTGCCCGTCCTTCGGTACAGCTCAGGCCGCGAGGCGCGAGCGGGCGAGGCGGCTGTGGAGCGTCAGGAGGCGGTCGGTGCAGGTTTGCCAGGTGTAGAGCTCGGCCCGGCGGCGGGCCGCCGAGCGGCGGCCGGGGAGGTTGGCGAGTGACAGGACTGCGTCGGCGAGGTCGGTGGGGTTGGCGGGGGCCCAGCGGCCGCAGGTTTCGTCGACCAGTTCGCGGGCGCCGCCGGTGTTCGCGGTGACCACCGGGGTGCCGGCGGCGAGGGCTTCGAGGACGGCGAGGCCGAAGGTTTCGCCGGGGCAGACGGACAGCGCGATGTCGGCCTCCGCGAGGTGCTTGGCGAGGGTACGGCGGCCGTCGACGTACCCGTGGAAGTGGACCGGCGCGTCAGCGGCGATCTCCTGCAGTTCGTCGAGGTGCGGGCCGGTGCCGTACACGTCCATCCGCAGGTTCACGCCGCGGCGGTGCAGCTCGGCCGCCGTGGCGACCGCGAGGTGCGGACTCTTCTCCCGGGACAGCCGCCCGGCGTGGACGAGCTTCAGTACGCCGTCCTGGGCCGGTTCGCCCAGCGACGGGTGGAACGTGTCGAGGTCGACCCCGAGCGGGATCCGCACCAGCGGCGTCGTCACCTCGTCGAACTCGGCCGCCGCGTAGCGCGAGGTCACCACGACCGCGTCGTACGTCCGGCCGAGGATCTTGTACAGCGCGGCGACGGTGGCGACCATGTGCAGCTGGCTGTACTTCACGCCGTCGGCGCCCCACCACACCTGGCGCAGGTTCGCCCCGCCGAGCATCCGGCCGGGCCGCAGTACGTCGTTCCCGCCGAGCTGACCCGGCCGCGCGGCGCCCAGGGCGAGCATCGCGTCCAGGCGTTCGTGGCTGAACAGGACCGTGCCGATGTCGTTCCGCCGGGCCCAGCGGGCGACCGGGAGCAGCGTCGACTTGTCGGAGATCTCGACCGTGGTCGGCTGGAACTTCTTCAGGATGTCGATCACGGTCCACGGGTTGGTGATCAACCGGTACCCGCCGCTCACCTTCGGGGCCTTCACCCGGACCACGGTGCCGAGCTCGGTCTCGACCACGACGTCCTTCTCGCCGGGCGTGATCACGATCCGCTCGGCGCCGGCCTCGACGTACCCCTGACCGACGTGCTCGATCGCGGTCCGCATCCCGCCGGACGTCGGCCCGACGAAGTTCGCGAGCTGCGCGATCCGGAGCCCTGTCATGCGACGCGCCGGACCGCGGCGGCGTCCCGGAGTACTTCGGCGTAGTGGCGGTCGACGAGGTCGTCGACGACGGCCGGCCAGGTCCGGGACTGCACCCGCTGCAGGCCGCTCGCCGCCATCCGGCCGCGCGCCGTCGGGTGGTCCAGCAGCGTCTGTACGGCGTTCCGCAGCGAGCCGGGCTTGCCGGGTTCGAAGAGCAGACCGTTCTCGCCGGGGTGGATCAGGTCGAGCGGGCCGCCCGCGGCCGGGCCGACGGTGGCGACGCCGGAGGCCTGCGCCTCCTGGATCGTCTGGCAGAACGTCTCGTGTTCACCGGTGTGTACGAACACGTCCAGCCCTGCGAAGATCGACGCCAGGTCGGCGCCCCGGCGCATTCCGAGAAAGGTTGCCGTCGGCAACGCGTTCTCCAGGGACGCGCGGTCCGGGCCGTCGCCGACGACCACGATCCGGCAGTCCAGCCCGGTCAGCTCCGCGAGCCGCCGGACCTTCTTCTCCGCGGCCAGCCGGCCGACGTACCCGACGATCGGTTTGCCGTCCGGGGAGATCTCCCGGCGCCAGTCCTCGTCGCGGTTCGCCGGGTCGAACAGGTCGAGGTTCACACCGCGGCCCCATCGGTACACCCGAGGTACCCCGCGCTGCACCAGCGCGTCGACGGCTGAGGTCGAGGGCGCGAGGGTGCGGTCGGCGCGGGAGTGGGTCCGGCTCACCCAGCGCCAGATCCCGCGGTCCGCGGCGGCGTACCAGGGGTACTGGCGGGCGAAGCCGGCGATGTCGGTCTGGAAGATCGCGACCGTCGGTACGCCGAGTTTCCGCGCCGCGCGCAGCCCGTACGCGCCGATGATGAACGGCGACGCGAGGTGCACGAGGTCCGGCTTGAAGTCGGCCATCGCGCGCTCGATCGACGGGTCCGGCAGGCCGACCGGGTACTCCTTGTACCCCGGCGTCCGGAAGCTCCGGGCCCGCAGCACCGGTACGTCGCCGTACGTGTCGGGGCCCGGTCCGGGGGCGATGATCAGCAGGTCGTGCCCGCGGGCGCGGAGCCGGTCGGCGACGTGGCGAGCCGTGTTCGCCACGCCATTGATCTGCGGCAGGAAGGTCTCGGCCACCATCACGATTCGCACATCTCGAAGGTTCCTCACCGCTCATGAACCCTGGGCGACACTCTCGTGACACGGCGTCGATGCCCTGTCGACGGCTGCAGGGCCTTGAAGTGTCCTCCAGATGGCCACCGAGCTGTGCTTGGTTAGTCGTATGCGAACTCTGGGGATCGCGGTCGCGGACCAGGCTCTCGCCGACGCCCTGACCTGGCGTGTGATCTGTATGACCATCTGTCCCCGGCGGCGCTCGGGTTCGGTCGGGACGCGTGACCCGGAGTGCCGGAGGTCATACCAGTGCGGCGGTGGTTCGGAATACCTTGGGGGGATGAGTCATCGCAGCGAGTCGGGGTTCGAGTTCGCGCCGGTGTACGGGCCGCTGGACGGGTTCGACCCGGCGGCCAAGCTCGGCGAGCCGGGGCAGTACCCATACACCCGGGGCGTGTACCCGACGATGTACACCCAGCGGCCGTGGACGATGCGCCAGTACGCCGGGTTCGGCACCGCGGCCGAGTCGAACCAGCGGTACCACCAGCTGATCGACCATGGGACGATGGGCCTGTCCGTCGCGTTCGACCTGCCGACCCAGATGGGGTACGACTCCGACGCCCCGATCGCGCACGGCGAGGTCGGCAAGGTCGGGGTGGCGATCGACTCGATCGACGACATGCGGGTGCTGTTCGACAAGATCCCGCTCGACCAGGTGTCGACGTCGATGACGATCAACGCGCCGGGATCCGTCCTGCTGCTGCTGTACCAGTTGGTCGCGGAGGAGCAGGGCGTCGCCGGTGACAAGCTCACCGGCACGATCCAGAACGACGTACTGAAGGAGTACATCGCCCGCGGCACCTACATCTACCCGCCGAAGGAGTCGCTGCGGCTGATCAGCGACATCTTCGCGTACTGCCATGCCGAGCTGCCGAAGTGGAACACGATCTCGATCTCCGGCTACCACATGGCCGAGGCCGGCGCGACGCCCGCGCAGGAGATCGGGTTCACCTTGGCGAACGGGATCGAGTACGTGCGGGCCGCGATCGCGTCCGGGCTGGACGTCGACGAGTTCGCGCCGCGGCTGTCGTTCTTCTTCGTCGCCCGGACGACGCTGCTCGAGGAGGTCGCGAAGTTCCGGGCGGCGCGGCGGATCTGGGCGCGGGTGATGCGGGACGTCTTCGGCGCCACGAATCCGAAGTCGCTGATGTTGCGCTTCCACACCCAGACGGCCGGCGTACAGCTGACCGCCCAGCAGCCCGAGGTCAACCTCGTCCGCGTCGCGATCCAGGGCCTCGCCGCGGTCCTCGGCGGCACCCAGTCGCTGCACACCAACTCGTACGACGAGGCCATCGCGCTCCCGACCGAGAAGGCCGCCCGCCTCGCGCTCCGCACCCAGCAGGTCCTCGCCTACGAGACCGACGTGACCGCGACCGTCGACCCCTTCGCCGGCTCGTACGTCGTCGAGTCGCTGACCGACGAGGTCGAGGCCGCCGCGGTCGAACTCATGGACCAGATCGAGGAGTACGGCGGCGCGGTCGCCGCGATCGAGCAGGGCTTCCAGAAGCAGGAGATCGAACGCTCGGCGTACCGGATCGCCCAGCAGATCGACTCGGTCGAACGCGTCGTCGTCGGCATGAACAAGTTCAAGATCGCCGACGAGGAACCGTACGAACCCCTCCGGGTCGACCCGGCCATCGAAGCCCAGCAGGTAGCCCGCCTCACCTCCCTCCGCGCCACCCGCGACCAGGCCGCCGTCGACGAGTCCCTCGCCGCCCTCAAGAAAGCTGCCCAAGGCAACGAAAACTGCCTCTACCCGATGAAACAAGCCCTAAAATCCCGAGCCACTGTAGGCGAAGTCAGCAACACCCTCCGCGAGGTCTGGGGCACCTACATCCCCGCCGACACCTTCTGAGCGGTGTCCCGGTGGACGGCCACGCAGGCAAAACCCGCCGTTCGGGGGCTGTTCGGCCCAGTTTCCCGAAGTTTTGCCTGCATGACCCGCAGATCGCCTCTTGGTATGCCGAGCTTGGAGTCCCAGAGGCTCAGTAGATCCACTCTCGTTGAGCGTGTGCTCAACGGCGACAACAGCAGGCGAGGGCAGCTGAAGGTGGTGCCTTCGTCACGGAATGTACTGTCCGGGCGGGTCCACTGCTCCGTCGCGTCAGTCGAGGAGGGCTGTCGAGGTGAGGAGGGTGGTGCCTAGGGTGATGGCTTCTTCGGAAGGGGTGAAGCCGGGGGTGTGGAGGTCGGCGGCTGATTCTTGGGTGGGTGGGCGGACGCCTAGGCGGGCCATGGCGCCGGGGACGTGTTCGAGGTACCAGGCGAAGTCTTCGCCGCCGAGGCTCTGGTCGGTGGGGGCGAGGGCGCTGGTGCCGAGGGTCTGCTGGACGGCGTTCTGCAGGACGCTGATCGCGGTGGTGTCGTTCATGACGGGTGGTACGCCGTGGGTGACCTCGGTGTCGACCTCTACGCCGTACGGCGCGACGAGCTGAGCGGCGAGTTCCGGGAGGAGTTCCTCGGCGAGGCGCCAGGCGTTGGCGTCGAGGCAGCGCAGGGTGCCTTCGGCCTCGCCGCGGGATGGGATGGCGTTGGCGGCGGAGCCGGAGGTGATGCGGCCCCAGACGAGGGACATGCCGGCGCGCGGGTCGACGCGGCGGGACAGGGCGGCGGGGAGCTCCGACACCAGGATCGCGAGTGCATAGACCAGATCAGCCGTCAGATGCGGACGAGACGTGTGACCACCCGGCCCTGTCAACCGCACCAGCAGCTTGTCGGCAGCGGCGGTCAAAGCCCCGACCCGGAGCCCGACCTGGCCGACCTGCAGCCGCGGGTCGCAGTGCAGGCCGTAGATCCGGCGTACGCCGTCCAGCCCGCCCGCCGCGATCACCCCGAGGGCGCCGCCGGGCATGACCTCCTCGGCCGGCTGGAAGATGACCCGGACGCGCCGGTCCAGCTGCCCGTCGCGCGCCATCCCGGCCAGTACCAGAGCCGCCCCGAGCAAAGCGGACGTGTGTACGTCGTGCCCGCACGCGTGCGCCACGCCGTCGATGGTCGACCGCCACGGCGCCTCGACGGCGTCCGGCACCGGGAGCGCGTCGATGTCGGCGCGCAGCGCGACGCAGGAGTCGCCCGCGCCGATGTCGCAGATCAGCCCGGTCCCGGTCGGCAGCACCCGCGGCGACAGCCCGGCGCGGACCAGTTGCTTCTCGAGCAGTTCGGTCGTCCGTACTTCGTGCCACCCGAGCTCGGGGTGCGCGTGCAGGTCACGGCGTACGGCGACCATGTCCTCGCGCACCGCCTCGACCCGCGCCAGGACGTCGGCGACCAGCAACTGATGACTCATCCCGAGATTGTGACACCCGCGCTCGGCATCGCCCTCACCCAGCGCCCCGACCACGGAACGTGAGCGTAACCACGGAGCGTGCACACCGTGACCTCGAAACAGCAGCCCGTGACCACACCGGAGAAGTTGCCGAAATGTGACGGATGAGCCGGTCACTTTCCGGTATCGAGGCCTGCTCGTCGTTCAAAGAACGACGGACCGCGCCCTATAGTCTGCGAATGGTACGTGGGGGAAGGCGTGCCGGTTAAAGGATTCTGGTCGACGAAGGAGACGTTCGGTGAAGAAGTACGTGCGGGGAACGGCGATCGTGGGCGTACTGACGCTCGCCGTCGCCGCGTGTGGCAGCAAGCCGACCGACAACAGCTCGAGCGGCAGCACCGCCAACAAGAACTTCAAGGCCTGCATGGTCTCCGACTCGGGGGGCTTCGACGACAAGTCGTTCAACCAGACCTCCTACAAGGGTCTGCAAGACGCGGTCAAGGAGAAGGGCCTCACCGAGGTCAAGGCCGAGTCGAAGTCCGACAACGACTACACGACGAACATGACCGCGATGGTGAGTGCCAAGTGCAACGTCATCGTCGCCGTCGGCTTCAAGCTCGAGGACGCCACCGAGGCGGCCGCCAAGGCGAACCCGAACATCAAGTTCGCGATCGTCGACTCGGCGCCGAAGGCCCCGATCGCCAACCTGAAGCCGCTCCTGTTCAACACCGCGCAGACCAGCTTCCAGGCCGGCTACCTGGCCGCCGCGATGACCAAGTCCGGCAAGGTCGGCACGTTCGGCGGTCTGCAGATCCCGACCGTGACGATCTTCATGGACGGCTTCGCCCAGGGCGTGCGGTACTACAACCAGAAGAAGAGCAAGAACGTCCAGGTGCTCGGCTGGGACGACCAGAAGCAGAAGGGCCTGTTCACCGGCGACTTCGAGGACAAGGCCAAGGGCCAGAACAACGCGCAGAACCTGATCACCCAGGGCGCGGACATCCTGTTCCCGGTGGCCGGCCCGTCGGGTCTCGGCGGCCTGCAGGCGGCCAAGGCCAGCAACGGCAAGGTGAACGCGATCTGGGTCGACACGGACGGCTGCGTGAGCGCCGCGGAGTACTGCCCGAACCTGCTGAGCAGCGTCGAGAAGGGTATGGACGTGGCCGTGAAGGACGCGGTCGTGTCGGTTCTCGACAACAAGTTCGACAACACGCAGTTCACCGGCACCTTGCAGAACGGCGGTACGGCGATCGCGCCGTTCCACGAGTTCGACAGCAAGATCCCGGCGGACGTGAAGTCCGAGCTGGACACGATCAAGGCCGACATCATCAGCGGCAAGATCGTCATCGAGTCGAAGGTCCAGCCCAAGGCGTCCTGATCCGCACATCTGCGTAGTACGGTGCGAGCCAGGTAGGCAGACCCACAAGGTCCTGCCTGCCTGGCTCGCCGTCTGAAGGGAAGGCTGCGCATGCATCTCGAGCTCTCCGGGCTGACCAGGAGTTTCGGCTCGCTGGTCGCCAACGACCACATCGACCTGGTGATCGAGCCGGGCGAGATCCATTGCCTGCTCGGTGAGAACGGGGCCGGCAAGAGCACCCTGATGAACATGCTCTACGGGCTGCTGCAGCCCGACTCGGGCGAGATCGTGATCGACGGCGAGAAGGTCCGGATCACCTCGCCGAGCGACGCGATCCGGCACGGCATCGGCATGGTCCACCAGCACTTCACGCTGGTCCCGGTGTTCACCGTCGCCGAGAACGTCATGCTCGGCCGCGAGACCACCCGCGGCGGCGGCGTACTGGACCGGAAGAAGGCGCACAGCCGGGTCACCGAGCTGTCCGACCGGTACGGCCTGGCGGTCGACCCCGAGGCCATGGTCGAGGACATCCCGGTCGGCGTCCAGCAGCGCGTCGAGATCATCAAGGCGCTCGCCAACGACGCCCGGGTACTGATCCTGGACGAGCCGACGGCGGTGCTCACCCCGGCCGAGATCGACGACCTGATCGCGGTCATGCGGCAGCTCAAGGAGAGCGGTACGTCGATCGTCTTCATCACCCACAAGCTCAAAGAGGTGAGGGCGATCGCGGACAAGATCACCGTGATCCGCCGCGGCAAGGTGGTCGGCCAGGCCGAGCCGTCCGCGTCCGAGGAGGAGCTCGCCGAGCTGATGGTCGGCCGGGCGGTCGACCTGGTCGTGGACAAGGCCCCGGCGGAGCCGCAGGACACCGTACTGCGGGTCACCGGGCTGACCGTGATCGACGAGCGCGGGTTCACCGCCGTCGACGACGTGGACCTGGAGGTCCGGGCCGGCGAGATCCTCGCGGTGGCCGGTGTCCAGGGCAACGGTCAGACCGAGCTCACCGAGGCGCTGCTCGGGCTGACGCCGATCGCGGCCGGCTCGATCACGTTGTCCGGCGAGGACCTGACCACGAAGTCCACCCGGCACCGGCTCGAGGCGGGTATCGGGTACATCCCGGAGGATCGCGCGCACGACGGCTTCGTCGGCTCGTTCACGGTCGCCGAGAACCTGATCCTGGACCTGTTCCGGGAGGCGCCGTTCGGCAACGGGCTGGCGCTGCGTACCGACGAGATCGACAAGAACGCGACCGCCCGGGTGCAGGAGTTCGACATCCGTACCCAGGGCATCGGCCTGCCGGTGTCGTCGCTGTCCGGCGGTAACCAGCAGAAGGTCGTGCTGGCCCGCGAGCTGTCCCGCCCGCTGAAGCTGCTGGTCGCCTCGCAGCCGACCCGCGGGGTGGACGTCGGCTCGATCGAGTTCCTGCACAACCGGATCGTCGAGGAACGCGACCACGGTACGGCGGTCCTGATCGTCTCCACCGAACTCGACGAGATCGCCGCGCTGGCGGACCGGGTCGCGGTGATGTACCGCGGCCAGGTGGTCGGCGTGGTACCGGCCGACACGCCCCGCGACGAGCTCGGCCTGATGATGGCCGGCGCCTCCAAGGCCGAGGCCCACGAGACGGCGATCGAGAACCCGACCACGTTGGGAACCATCTGATGAGCACCGAGACAACGGCCGCGCCCGCGCCGGCCAAGGGGGAACCGCCACGTTCCGGTCTGCCGTCGTGGGCGGTCCAGGGACTGGTGTCGCTGAGCGCGATCGTGCTGGCGCTGGTGGTCGGTGCGGTCCTGATCATCATCGGCGACCAGGGAGTCCAGAAGGCGGCCGGGTACTTCGGTGCCGCGCCGATGGACACCTTCTCCGCGGCCGGCAGCGCGGTCGGCAATGCGTACCAGGCGCTGCTGTCCGGCGCGCTCGGCGGGATCACGCCGATCAGCGAGTCGTTGACCCAGGCAACACCGCTGATCTGCGGCGGCCTGGCGGTGTCGCTGGCGTTCCGCACCGGGTTGTTCAACATCGGTGCCCAGGGCCAGCTGATCGGCGGCGCGATCCTCGCGGCGTACGTCGGGTTCGCCTGGCACCTGCCGCCGGTGCTGCACGTCGTCCTCGCGGTGGTCGCGGGCCTGGTCGGCGGTGCCGTGATGGGCGGGGTGGTCGGCCTGCTGAAGGCCCGGACCGGCGCCCACGAGGTGATCGTGACGATCATGCTGAACTACGTCGCGCTCTACCTGCTGCAGTGGCTGCTGACCACGACGACCTTCCAGCGGCCGGGTCGGACCGACCCGATCTCCCCGATCGTCGACGCCAACGCGCAGTTCCCGAAGTTCGGCGGCACCCGGCTGCACCTCGGGTTCGTGCTCGCGCTGCTTGCCGCGGTGTTCGTCTGGTGGCTGCTGAACCGCTCGACGATCGGCTTCGAGCTGCGCGCGGTAGGCGCGAACGCGGACGCCTCCCGGACCGCCGGGATGTCGGTCGGCCGGGCGTACGTGATCGCGATGGTGGTGGCCGGCGCGCTGGCCGGGCTGGCCGGTGTCCAGCAGGTGCTCGGCACCGACCTGCCGCTGACCGACGGGGTCGCGGCCTCGGTCGGGTTCGACGCGATCACGGTCGCGCTGCTCGGTCGCGGTACGCCGATCGGCACCGTGCTGGCCGGCCTGCTGTTCGGCGCGCTGAACGCGGGCGGTCTGCAGATGCAGCTGATCACCCAGACGCCGTTGACCCTGACCACTGTCCTGCAGGCCGTGATCGTGCTGTTCGTCGCGGCTCCGGCGCTGGTGCGCTCGGTCTTCCGCTTCCTGCCCAAGGAACGCGGTGCGGGTGCCGTCCTCGCGAAAGGCTGGAACGGATGAGCGAGCGGAGCGAGCGAACAAAAAGCACCGGCGAGACAACTCCGGACGCGGTACCCTCACCTGCCGCGCCGCCGAAGCCGGAGATCATCGAAGGGCCGGCCGAGCGGACCCGCCGGCAGCGTGTCGGCAGCGTGATGCTGGTGTTCGCGCTGATCGGCCTCGGCCTGGCGATCTTCACCAAGGGCGGCAAGGCGACGTTCCAGCTGGTCTCCGGCGACCTGCAGCACAACCTGCTCGGGCTGCCCGCGCAGCCGGTCGGGCTGATCCTCGGCATCCTCGGTACCGCGGCCGCGGTCGCGTACGTCGTACCGTCGGTCCGGCGGCGGGTCCCGCAGCGGTACGCCGGCTGGCTGGCCGCCGTACTGGGGATCTGCTTCATCGGCGCGTTCCTGTGCTGGGCCTCGGCCGGTAAGACCTTCCCGCTGGCGAACCAGTTCCAGGGCACGCTGAACTTCGCGACGCCGCTGATCCTCGGCGCCCTGGCCGGCGTGATGTGCGAGCGGGCAGGTGTCATCAACATCGCGATCGAGGGCCAGTTCCTGGTCGGCGCGTTCACCGCGGCGCTCGTGTCGAGTACGACGCACAGCGGGGTCGCGGCGCTCGCCGCGGCGGCCGCGACCGGCGTACTGATGGCGGCGCTGCTGGCGGTGTTCTCGATCAAGTACCTCGTCAACCAGGTCGTCCTCGGGGTCGTGCTGGTGGTGTTCGCGACCGGTATCACCGGGTTCCTGTTCGACCAGTTCATGCAGCCGAAGGCGGACCAGCTGAACACGCCGGTGGTGCTGTCCGCGATCAAGATCCCGGTGCTGGGGGACATCCCGTTCATCGGGCCGATCCTGTTCCGGCAGACGATCCTGGTGTACCTGATGTACCTGGCCGTCGCGGTGGTCACGTTCGTGCTCTTCGAGACCCGCTGGGGCCTGCGGATCCGCGCGGTCGGCGAGCACCCGAAGGCGGCCGACACGGTCGGCATCAAGGTCAAGCGGATCCGGTACTCCGCGGTCCTCGCGGCCGGCGTACTGGCGGGTCTCGGCGGCGCGTTCTTCACCGTCGGGTACGCCGGGTCGTTCAGCAAGGAGATGACCGCGGGCAACGGGTTCATCGCGCTGGCGGCGCTGATCATGGGCCGCTGGCACCCGGTCGGCGCGACGGTCGCCGCACTGTTCTTCGGCTTCGCGACGCAGTTGCAGTCCCAGCTGCAGATCATCCAGATCCCGATCCCCGGCTCGCTGCTGCTGATGGCGCCGTACGTCGCCACCATCATCGCGGTCGCCGGACTGGTCGGCCGGGTCCGAGCCCCGAAGGCCGACGGTGAGCCCTACGTCACCGACTGAGATCGACTGGCCGGCACTCCGGGCGGCGGCAGTCGAGGTCATGCACCGCGCGTACGCGCCGTACTCCGGGTTTCCCGTGGGCGCGGCGGCGTACGTCGACGACGGGCGGGTGGTTGCCGGGTGCAACGTGGAGAACGCGTCGTACGGGATCACCCTGTGTGCGGAGTGCGGGCTGGTGTCGGAGTTGCACCGGACCGGTGGCGGGCGGCTGGTGGCGTTCACCTGTGTGGATCGGCACGAGCATCTGCTGACGCCGTGCGGACGGTGCCGGCAGTTGCTGCACGAACACGGCGGCCCAGCGCTGCTGATCGAGACCACGACCGGGATCCGGCCGCTGCGCGAGCTGCTGCCGGACGCGTTCGGACCCGAGTTTCTGGAGGACTGATGAGCTTCGACGCTGTGGACGTGATCCGTACCAAGCGCGACCGGGGCGAGCTGAGCGACGGCCAGATCGACTGGGTGATCGACGCCTACACCAAGGGCGACGTCGCCGACGAGCAGATGTCGGCGCTCGCGATGGCGATCCTGCTGAACGGGATGAACCGCCGCGAGATCGCCCGCTGGACCGCCGCGATGATCGCGTCCGGCGACCGGATGGACTTCGGCACGCTGTCCCGGCCGACCGCCGACAAGCACTCGACCGGCGGCGTCGGCGACAAGATCACGTTGCCGCTGGCACCGTTGGTGGCGGCCTGCGGGGTCGCCGTACCGCAGCTGTCCGGCCGCGGACTCGGGCACACCGGCGGCACCCTGGACAAGCTGGAGTCGATCCCCGGCTGGCGGGCGTCGCTGTCGAACGACGAGCTGATGCGGCAGCTGGAGGACGTCGGCGCGGTGATCTGCGCCGCCGGTGACGGCCTGGCCCCGGCGGACAAGAAGCTGTACGCGCTGCGCGACGTGACCGGTACCGTCGAGGCGATCCCGCTGATCGCCAGCTCGATCATGAGCAAGAAGATCGCCGAGGGCACCGGCGCGCTGGTGCTGGACGTGAAGGTCGGCTCCGGCGCGTTCATGAAGGAGCTCGCCGACGCCCGCGAGCTGGCCGAGACGATGGTTGCCCTGGGCACGGACGCCGGCGTGAAGACCGTTGCGCTGCTCACCGACATGTCGGTCCCGCTCGGCCTGACCGCCGGGAACGCCCTGGAGGTGCGCGAATCGGTCGAGGTGCTGGCCGGCGGCGGTCCCGCGGACGTGATCGAGCTGACCGTTGCCCTCGCCAACGAGATGCTCGCCGCGGCCGGCGTCACCGGAGTCGATCCGGCCGAGAAGCTTCGCGACGGTACGGCGATGGACGCCTGGCGGGCGATGATCTCGGCTCAGGGCGGTGACCCCGCGGCGGTACTCCCGGTCGCTCCCGAGCAGCACGTCGTACCGGCTCCGGCTTCCGGCGTACTGTCCAAGCTGGACGCGCTCGCCGTCGGGGTGGCTGCGTGGCGGCTCGGTGCCGGTCGTGCGCGTAAGGAGGACCCGGTCTCGGCCGTGGCCGGTGTGGAGCTGCACGCCAAGCCGGGCGACCGCATCCAGGAGGGACAGCCGCTCCTGACCCTGCACACCGACGACCCGACGCGGATCGACCGCGCTCTGGAGTCGCTGACCGACGCGATCGCGGTCGCCGACTCCTACCAGCCGGGCCCGCTGGTGATCGACCGCATCACGGCCTGACGGGATTGGCTCAGGGTCAGTTCGACGGCGCGGTCAGGCGGGTGCGCTGGTCCTTGACCAGGGTGGTGATGAGGCCGGTGTCCGGGGTCAGCGCGGTCCCCAGGGCGGCGGCCTCGCGGACCGTGAACTCGACGACGATCTCGCCGATCGCGAGGCTGGCCTCGGCTACGGCTACGGACTGGTCGGCGGCGCCGTCGTACTGGACGTTCGCGTCGGAGAGCGCGTTCGGGAGGGCGAACGGGTGGTCGTGGGTGTCCTGCTTCCAGAGACCGTCCTGCAGGGCCTGCGCCTTCGTCGCGGAGCCGGTCTTGAACAGCTGGACGGTGTAGCGCTTCTTCTTGTCGGGGCTGAGCCGGGTCGCCCGGTACCCCTCGACGAAAGCGGCGTTCAGCAGCAGGGCGCGGTCCACCGCCGGGTCGGCGGACCAGGTGTTCAGGTACGACGTCGCCGTGAACGCGCCGGTGAGGCTGCCCGGATCGGCGACGTACCCGCGGGGCAGCACGACCAGGTCGGCGAGCGTGTTCTTCGCCGTCTTGTCCGCCGTACCGGTGAGCGCCGAGTGCTTCGCGGCCGGCGTCTCGGCAGCCGTCGCCGAACTACGGCCGTCACTCCCACAAGCCGTCACGCCGAGCAGCAGCGCAGTCACTACAACGGCAACTCCTGCAGCATTCCGTCTCACTGTCCCTCTCCGTCCGGCCACTCGCCCCGAGTGCATCCGATGATTGGCACCGATACCAACAGAAGTTGGTTAACTTCAGGCGAACAATCTTGTGTCAGGACGAGGTTGTCGCGGTGAGAAGGGTCTCGATCCGGGCCCGGGCGGCCTTCGGGTGCAGGGGTTCGCAGCCGGCGGCGACGCACCGGGCCACCACCTGCGGATCGTCACGAAGCAGCAACAGACCGCGACGGAGCAACGTCAGCGGGGGTTTCCGGTGCTCGCGCAGATCGCGCTGGAAGCGCCGCGCGAACGTGACGATCCGGTGGTGGTAGACGCAGATCGCCGCGGCGAGCAGGCCGCGCTCGGTGAGCGCGCCGGTGATCTGGTCCGCGAAGATGCCCTCGGCAACGATCAGCGGAGCGTCGCCGATGCTGACCGGGCGGTGACCGACGGTACCGTCGGCGGCGATGTCGTAGACCGGAAGTTCCGCGGATCCCGTCGTACACAACTGCTCGAGGGCCGCGACCGCACGGTCGCCGTCCCAGGACCGCGGGTCGTCCCAGTCGACGATCCCGAGCGGCGACCGCGGCATCGCCTCGTCGTCCCCGTCGCGGTAGAAGTCGTCCAGCCGCACCACCGGCAACCCGACCCGCTCCGCAAGCCGCGACTTCCCCGCCCCCGAAGGGCCGGCCAGCAACACCACCCGTGAACGCACCGCCTCATTCTCTTCCACTCCATCCAGTAACAGTCAATCCGGTCCGCCCGATAACCAGACATGCCAAAGCTGAAGCTGGGTGCAGCCTTGTACGCGCTGCTTGCGCTCGTCGAGTTGGTGTCCGCTGTGCTGGTCTACGCGGCGCACGGCGACTACGCCCAGGGTGAGCCGTGGTTTCTGGTGGTGGTCGCGAGCATGTTGGCACTCATCGGCGTGCTGTTGGGCGTCGGCGCGGTCACCCGGCGCGGGCTCGTGGCCGACGACGGGCCGTGGATCTGCCGGAAGGGCTGGATCGTGGTGATCGGCCTGACTGCGGCGACGTTCGCGGCGCTGATGCTCAGTGATACGGGCACCATCCGCACGTTTCCGAACCCGGCAATCGTGTTCTTACCGAATTTCGTCAAGCGGCTGCAGGAGAAGTACTACGAGGGCGTGGAAGAGGCCGAGCGGGAGATTAATGCAGCAGAGCCTGATGGTGAGCGGCCGACGACTGGTTGAACCAGGTGTTGGTGCGGTCGGTGAGTTCTGCTTCGCCCGTCGTCCAGCGTTGGCGGAACCAAGGGTGGCCGGACTCGGCGCCGCGGCGTACGTAGTCCATGCACCAGATGTGGTTGTCGGCGGCCGCGTCCACCAGGCGGGCGCGGTCCGCGTCGGTCAGGCCGTAGGTGTCGGCGAAGCGGCGGAAGCGGGTCAGTGAGCGGCCTCGGCGTACGTCGTGGGTGTCGGGGTCGGGGCGGAGCGGGGCCCACAGGCGGATCGCGGTCGCCACGTCCCACAACGCCGACCCCGGTCCGGCGAGGTCGAAGTCGATCAGAGCTACCGCGACGCCGTCCCGGAACACCACGTTGTCGAGGTTCGGGTCGTTGTGGCTGATCAGCCCGGTCACGTACGACGCCGGCACCGGCTCGGCCCACGCCAGCCCGACCGGCCGGAAATCCGCCACCGCCTCGTGGTACGCCCGCAGCAGCAGCGCGACGCTGTCGAGCGCCTCGTCCGTCATCGACCACGCCGGGTACGGCGCCTGCACCGTCTCGCCAGGCAGATACGACAACACCTCCCGCCCCTGCGAGTCGACGCCCAGCAATCGCGGCGCACCGTCGAACCCGACCCGCTCGAGGTGCTCCAGCAGCGCGTGCGTCGCCGTACTACTGGCGCGCAGCGGTCGTCGGACGGTGTCTCCGACCCGCACGACGAACCCGCGGTTCGCAGTCCCGCCGAGCAGCAATGTCTCGTCAGGCATCGCGCGCTAGTCTGTCGCGTTCAGCAGCGCCTTCGCCAGGGGTGCGTGGGTAACGATCGCGTTCACCAGCCCGCTGCGGACGGCGGCGCGGACCGCGGCCACCTTCGCGAGCCCGTACGGGATCGCGATCACCTCGTCGATCTTGTCCATCTGCTCGGCGTTGATCGCGATCACCCGGTCCGTGACCCGGCTCTGCACCGCGACACCGTCGGCGTCCACGAAGACCCCCGAGATGTCGGCCACGACGCCGCGCCGCTGGAGCTGTTCGCAGGCCTTCTCGTCCATCGCGTCGTACAGCGTCGACTGCCCGGCCTCCCAGGACCCGAGCCCGACCACCGCCTTCGACACCGAGTCGAAGTGGCTGATCGCCTCGGCCACCTCGGGCTGCTGCCGCAACGCCCGCGCCGTCGCTGCGTCCGGGACCACGAGCGGCGCATAGAACAGGTACGCCGGACCGCCCGACAGCCGAGCCGTGTGCCGGACCAGTTCGACCGAGTTCGCCTCGACGTCCGGGCGGGTGAGCGCACCGGTCAGCTGTACGACGGGCACCGGGGCGAGGGACGTGAGCTGCTCGGTCATCGCGGTCACGGCCCGCGCCCATGCGAGCCCGAGCACGTCGTCGGGCGTGACGATCTCGGACAACAGGTCGGCGGCGGCCTTACCGAGCTGGGTACGCAGCGCCGGCTCGTCCACCTCGGGGGTGTCGACGACGATCGCGCGGCGCAGCCCGAGCGCCTCCTGCAGACGGGCGGACAGGTCCAGGTCGATGGCGCCCGGATGGCTGATCTCGATCCGCACCAGCCCGCTGCTGCGCGCCTGGTCGAGCAGCCGCGCGACCTTGAACCGGCTGAGCCGGAACTCGTCGGCGATCTCCACCTTCGAGCGCCCGTCGACGTAGTACCGCCGCGCGATCGACGCCGTCAGTACCAGCTGCGCCGGCCCCAGGGTATCCATCAACGCTCCCCACTCCCGTCGCCCGCTCATATGAGCACGCGTGTACCCAAGTGTTGCACAGACCCTTGACAGGTCAAGAGGCCTCCGGTCTACTCGTGCTGTGAGCGGAGGCTCGCTCAGATGAGCAAGCCAAAGACAAAGCCAAAAGCACCCGCCTCGCTTCGCTCGGCGGGGGTGTAGGTCGAGGGAGTGGCTGTGCTGAGTAGGCGCAAACGCATCGGAGTGGCCGGGGTCGCGGTGCTGATGACCGCGGTCACCGGCTGTGCGGGCTGGGGCGGTGGCGTCGGCGGCGGTGGTGCGGACAGCATCAACGTGCTGATGGTGAACAACCCGCAGATGGTGGATCTGCAGAAGCTGACCGCCGACAACTTCACCAAGCAGACCGGTATCAAGGTGAACTTCACCGTGCTGCCGGAGAACGACGTCCGGGACAAGATCAGCCAGGAGTTCTCCAGCCAGGCCGGTCAGTACGACGTCGCGTCGGTGAGCAACTTCGAGATCCCGATCTACGCGAGGTCCAAGTGGATCGCGCCGTTGTCGGACTACATCGCCAAGGATCCGTCGTTCGACCAGAGCGACATCCTGAAGCCGATGACCCTGTCGATGACCGGCACGGACGGCAAGATCTACGGCGAACCGTTCTACGGCGAGTCGTCGTTCCTGATGTACCGCAAGGACATCCTGGCCGCCAAGGGCATCACGATGCCGGCCAAGCCGACCTGGCAGGAGGTCGCGGACATCGCGGCCAAGGTCGACCATGCACAGCCCGGTATGCGCGGGATCTGCCTGCGCGGCCAGCCCGGCTGGGGCCAGCTGTTCGCCCCGCTCACCACGGTCGTGAACACCTTCGGCGGCACCTGGTTCACCAAGGACTGGCAGCCGCAGGTCAACTCGCCGGCGTTCACCGAGGCGACCAAGTTCTACGTCGACCTGGTCCGCGCGCACGGTGAGGCGGGCGCGCCGCAGGCCGGCTTCACCGAGTGCCTGAACAACACCATCCAGAGCAACGTCGCGATGTGGTACGACGCCACCTCGGCGGCCGGGTCGCTCGAGGCGCCGAACTCGCCGGTCAAGGGCAAGATGGGATACGCGCCGGCACCGGTGATGAAGACCGACAGCTCCGGCTGGCTGTACGCGTGGGCGTGGGGGATCCAGCAGGCGTCGACGAAGAAGGACAACGCCTGGAAGTTCATCTCCTGGGCGTCCGGCAAGGACTACGAGAACCTGGTCGGCCAGAAGGTTGGCTGGTCCAACGTTCCGGCCGGCAAGCGGGCGTCGACGTACCAGAATCCGGAGTACCTGAAGAGCGCGGCGGCGTTCGCGGAGCCGACCAGGAGCGCGATCGAGCACGCGGACCCGAACAACCCGGGCACCCAGCCGCGGCCGGCGCCGGGCATCCAGTTCGTCGACATCCCGGAGTTCCCGGACCTCGGGACCCAGGTCAGTCAGGACGTGAGTTCGGCGATCGCCGGGAAGACGAGCGTCGACGACGCCCTGAAACAAGGACAGAAACTCGCAGGCGACGTCGCCGAGCGGTACCGCTCGCGCCAGGCGAAGAAGTAAGGGGGACAGGTCATGTCTGTTGACTCCAAGTCTGACACCGGCGCGAAAGCAGGCCGCCGCCGCGCGGCCGCGCGGTCCGGCTCACAGGGCACGATGATGCGCACGGCCGGCGACTGGGCCCGTCGCGGACCGTTGCTGCCCGCGCTGATCTTCATGATCGTCGTGACCCAGCTGCCGTTCGTGGTGACGATCATCGTGTCCTTCATGAACTGGAACGCGTACTACCCCGACGACCGCGGGTTCGCCGGATTCGCGAACTTCCGCCGGGTGCTGACCGACGCGAACACCCGGCACGCGATCTGGGTGACGATCCTGCTGACCGCGGGCGTCGTGCTGGTCAGCCTGGTCCTCGGGCTGCTGATCGCGCTGCTGCTGGACCGCAGGTTCCGCGGCCGGGGCGCCGTCCGGACGATGATGATCACGCCGTTCCTGGTGGTCCCCGTCGCCGCGGCACTGCTGTGGAAGCACGCGCTGTACAACCCGACGTACGGTCTGTTCAACGGTGTGCTGAAGTGGATCTTCGGTGCCAACGCTCCACAACCCGACTGGATCAGCAACCAGCCGTTGTGGTCGATCATCTTCGCGCTGGTCTGGCAGTGGACGCCGTTCATGATGCTGATCCTGCTGGCCGGGCTGCAGAGCCGGCCGCTGGACGTCATCGAGGCGGCCGGGATCGACGGCGCGAACCAGTGGGAGATCTTCCGCTACATGACGCTGCCGCACCTGCGTCAGTACCTGGAGCTGTCCGCGCTGCTCGGGTCGATCTACGTCGTACAGAACTTCGACGCGGTCTTCACGATCACCTCCGGCGGCCTCGGTACGGCGAACCTCCCGTACACGATCTACCAGACCTTCTACACCGCGCACGACTACGGACGGGCGTCCGCGGCCGGCGTGATCGTTGTGATCGGCACGATCGCGATCGCGACCTTCGCCCTGCGCTCGGTGTCCACACTGTTCCGAGAGGAGACCGGCAAATGAGTTCCCAGGTCACGATCGTGACTGGGAAGAAGAATCGCGGTGGTGGGTTCGTCCTCAGCGGTGTGGCGTGGATCGTCGGGATCCTGTTCGTGCTGCCGGTGCTGTGGATGCTGCTGACCTCGTTCCACTCCGAGCCGAACGCGGCCAAGAACCCGCCGGACGTCGCGGCGCCGCTGACGCTGGACGGCTACCGGTCGTTCTTCAGCACCGGACCGTGGCCCTCGATCGCGAACTCGCTGACCTCGAGCATCCTGTCCACGGTGCTGGTCATCCTGCTCGCGTTCCCGGCGGCGTACGCGTTGTCGATCCGGCCGGTTCGCAAGTGGACCGACGTACTGTTCTTCTTCCTGTCCACGAAGATGCTGCCGGTGGTGGCCGGGCTGCTGCCGATCTACCTGTTCGCGCAGTCGGTCGGGTTCCTGGACAACATCTGGCTGCTGATCATCCTGTACACCTCGATGAACCTGCCGATCGCGGTCTGGATGCTGCGCAGCTTCCTCTCCGAGGTGCCGGTGGAGATTCTGGAGGCTGCCTCGGTCGACGGGGCTTCACTGATCCGCACGCTCAGATCGGTGGTCGCGCCGGTCGTGACACCCGGGATCGCCTCGGCCGCGCTGATCTGCTTCATCTTCAGCTGGAACGAGCTGCTGTTCGCCCGGGTCCTGACCGGCACGGTGGCGCAGACGGCTCCGGTGTTCTTGACTGGGTTCGTGACCAGTCAAGGATTGTTCCTCGCCAAAGTCTGTGCCGCGTCCATCGTGGTGTCGCTGCCGGTGCTGATCGCCGGGTTCGCCGCGCAGGACAAGCTCGTCCAGGGCCTGTCGCTGGGGGCGGTCAAGTGAAGTTGTCCGCTGCTGGTGTCGATGCTCTTGGCAAGGATGTCGCGGTTCCGGGGTACGACCGTACGGCGGTGACGCCGGGGATCGTGCACTTCGGCGTCGGCGGCTTCCATCGGGCGCATCAGGCGATGTACCTGGATCGGTTGATGAACGAAGGGAAGGCGCTCGACTGGGGGATCGTAGGGGTCGGGGTGCTGCCGAACGACCGGCGGATGGCGGAGGTGATGGCGGCCCAGGACTGCTTGTACACGTTGGTGATCAAGCATCCGGACGGCACGCTGGAGCCGCGCGTCATCGGCTCGATCGTGGGCTACTTGTTCGCCCCTGACGACCCGGAGGCAGTGCTGGCGCGAATGGTGGATCCGGCCACAAGGATCGTGTCGTTGACGATCACCGAGGGCGGGTACCACGTCAACCAGGTGACGGGGGAGCTGGACGCCTCGGATCCAGCGCTGGCCGCGGACCTGGTCCCGGGGGCGACGCCGGGGAGTGCGTTCGGGTTCATCGTCGAGGCGCTGCGCCGGCGGCGGGAGGCCGGCGTACCGCCGTTCACCGTGATGTCCTGCGACAACATCCCCGGGAACGGGCACGTGGCACGGAAGATGATCGCCGGGTTCGCCCGGCTGAAGGACCCCGTCATGGCGGAGTTCCTGGAGAACGAGGTGCGGTTCCCGAACTGCATGGTGGACCGGATCACGCCGGTCACCACGGATGCGGACCGCGCGGCGCTGGCGGACCGGTTCGGGGTCGAGGACGGGTGGCCGGTGGTGTGCGAGCCGTTCACCCAGTGGGTGCTCGAGGACGACTTCGGCGGTGTGCGGCCGCCGTACGAGGATGTCGGCGTCCAGATCGTCGAGGACGTCGAGCCGTACGAGCTGATGAAGCTGCGGCTGCTCAACGCCTCGCATCAGGCGCTGTGCTACCTCGGCTTCCTGGCCGGGTACCGGTACGCGCACGAGGTGTGCCAGGACAAGCTGTTCGTCGACTTCCTGCTCGGCTACATGGACAACGAAGGTACGCCGACGTTGCCGCCGGTGCCCGGGGTGGACCTGGAGCGGTACAAGCACCAGCTGATCGAGCGGTTCGCGAATCCCGAGGTACGGGACACGCTGGCGCGGCTGTGCGCGGAGAGCTCGGACCGGATCCCGAAGTGGTTGCTGCCCGTGGTTCGTGAGCAGTTGGCGGCCGGGCGGGAGATCAAGCGGTCGGTGCTCGTGGTCGCGTCGTGGGCGCGGTACGCCGAGGCCGTCGACGAGCAGGGGAACCCGATCGAGGTCGTGGACCGGTTGCGGGACAAGCTGGTCGAACGGGCGCAGCACAACCGGGAGGATCCGCTGGTGTTCATCTCGGACCCGGACCTGTTCGGGGACCTGGCGTCCGACGAGCGGTTCGTGACGCCATACCGCGCCGCCCTGAAGTCGCTCCACGAGATCGGCGCCCGCGCAACGCTGGAAGCACTCTAGTGTGGGGGCATGACTGAGCTGAGGCTGGTCGCCGGGGTGGACTGCTCCACCCAGGCGACCAAAGTTCTGGTGTGCGACGCCGAGACCGGAGCGGTCGTCCGCGAAGGCCGGGCACCGCATCCCGACGCCACCCAGGTGGATCCGGCCGAGTGGTGGAAGGCGTGGGAGACCGCGTCCGACGGCCTCCTCGACGGCGTCCGGGCGATCGCGGTCGGCGGCCAGCAGCACGGCATGGTCCTCCTCGACGATGCCGGCCAGGTCGTCCACCCGGCCGTCCTCTGGAACGACACCAGCTCGGCAGACGCCACCACCGAGTTGATCGCCGAGCTGGGCGGCCCCGAGGCGTGGGCCGAAGCGATCGGCTCGGTCCCCGTCCCGTCCTTCACCGTCACCAAGCTGCGGTGGATGCGGGACGAGGCGGCGGGCAACGACGTACGGCGGGAGGCTGTCCGGAGGGCTGCGGCGGTGGTGCTGCCGCACGACTGGATGACGCACCAGCTGGCCGCCGATCGGTCCGGGATCGAGGGGATCACCACCGATCGGGGAGATGTCTCAGGGACCGGTTGGTGGTCGCCGACGACGGACAGCTATCGGACCGACCTGGTGGAGCTCGCGTTCGGCCGGCAGCTGCAACTGCCGCGGGTTGCCGGGCCGGCGGAGATCGTCGGGCAGACGGCGTTCGGTGCGGCGATCGCGGCCGGTACCGGGGACAACGCGGCCGCGGCGCTCGGGCTCGACCTGCAGCCCGGTGACGTCGCTGTCTCGCTCGGCACCAGCGGTACGGCGTTCGCGCGGTCGGCGCACCCGACCAAGGACGCGACCGGCCTGGTCGCCGCCTTCGCCGACGCCACCGGCGAGTACCTCCCGCTCGTCTGCACGCTGAACGCGGCCCGCGTGATGTCCGCGACCGCGCAGATGCTCGGCCTGGAACTCTCCGCCTTCGACGAGGCCGCGATCACTTCACCCGGCAGCGACGGCCTGGTCCTGCTCCCGTTCCTGGACGGCGAACGTACGCCGGACCTCCCGCACTCCACCGGCCTCGTCTACGGCCTGACCCGGGCGACCATGCAGCCCGCAACCATGGCCCGCGCCGCGGTGGAAGGCCTGCTCTGTGGCCTGGCCGACGCCGTCGACGCGCTCCGCGACCAGAACGTCCCGGTCCGGCGCGTCCTCCTGCTGGGCGGCGGCGCCCGCTCCCGCGCCGTACAAGCCCTGGCCCCCGCCCTCCTGGGAGCCGAGGTCGTCCTCCCCGAACCAGCCGAGTACGTAGCCCTCGGCGCCGCCCGCCAGGCCGCCTGGGCCCTCTCCGGCGCCCCGACCCCACCGACCTGGCAGATCCCCCTCACCAAACCCGAACCCGCCGTCACCGTCGACGCCGCCACCATCCGCGCCAATTACCACCAAGTCCTCACGAACACCCGCCCTCTCCTCTCCCAGCCGTACAGCCGTTAGGCGGGGAAAGAAATGGTCGTATGCTGACGGTTTCTTTCCCCCTCAGCCGGACTTGGCAATGCGCCTGAGCGCAGTGCGGAGAACTACCGGGGCGTCGCCGAACAACTCCTCGTCCAGGGCCTGGGCGATCGCGATGGCCTTGCGGGTGGTGCGGCGGCCCGCCGGGGTGAGCTGGAGCCGGTAGGCGCGACCGTCGGAGGGATCCGGCGTACGACTGAGGAGGCCGGCTTCCTCGAGGTTCTTGACGACCTTCGAGGTCATCATCCGGTCGGCGCCGGCGGTCTGTGCGACCTGCTGCTGGGTCGGCGCGCCGTGGGTGTGCTCCGCCCATCCCGCGGACGCGAGCAGCAGGAACTGGGTCGGCGTCAGGCCGATCTCCCGCAGGCGCCGGTCCAGCTCGGCGCGCCACCGCAGGGCCGCGTGGTGCAACCAGAACCCGGGCGAGGCCAGCGGGCCTTCGGCAGTCTCGTGGGCCTCGCCGGCGGTCACGCGACCGCCGCGGCGCGGGCTTCGAGGGCCGCCCAGGTACGGAAGAAGTCGTGGCGCATCCGGCGGCCGAAGTGGAGCCGGAACAGCGGGACGAGCGGACCGGTGACCCGAACGGTCCGGGTACAACGGATCTTGCCGCCGGGCAGTTGCTCGTAGTCGTTGGACCCCCACAACGTGCCGCCCGGCAGCTTGCACTCAGTCGCCCAACGACGCTCCGGAACGACTTCGGTCACCGTGAACGCCGCGCCGGGATTGCCCTTCTGCTTGACCCATCCGGTGCTTCCGACCGCGAAGTCGCCGTCCAGCCGCGCGACGTCCTCGTGCGGATCCCACTCCGGCCACCCGGCGACGTCGGTCACAACTCGCCACACCGCGGCGGTCTGCCCGGTGATGACGGTCTCTTCTCTGATTTCGTACATCGCGACCTCCTGTTGTCGCGACAACAGTAATTGTCGTCGCGACAACAAGTCAAGAGGTGCTGGAAACGACCTCTACAGTTGGTGGATGGTGTACTTCGGTGGGTTGCTCGGGCTGGTCGGGCTGCTGACGCTGTTGTTTCGCGACGGTGATGTCGTCGGGCTGCCTGCGGCCGGCGTCGGGGTTGGGTTGCTGGTGCTCGGCGCCGGGCTCGGCGCGCTGGGCGTGGTTCGCCGGCGCGTCGTACGCCGCCGGAAGATCGAGCGCGGCGAGCCGGTCCCGGTGGGCAACGTGCTCGAGCGGGCGCAGGCCCTGCCGCGGTTGCTCCGCGACGTACGCCGTGGCGCCTACACGGACCTCCCGCGGAACCGGACGTTCCTCTGGCTGCTCGCGATCGTCTACCTGGTGTCGCCGATCGACATCATCCCGGATCTGCTGCCGATCATTGGTGTCACCGACGACGCCGGTGTGTTCATGTGGCTGCTCACCAGCGTCTCCACGGCCGCCGGGCTCTACCTGCGCAAGGAGCGCGAGCAGCTCCCGCAGCAGCCGCCGCCGCGCGGCCGCCGGGCTACGGACGACGGCTGAGCCAGTCGGCGACGTCCTCGGCCGCTTCCTCGAGATGCTCGTAGGCGAACAGCTGCAGGGCGTCCGTCGGCGTACCGCGGCCGCCGAGACGGTTGGCCGCGGCAACCAGTTCCTGCGCGGCGGCGAGTACCCGCGCCGCCTGCGCCGCCGCCTCCGCCGGATCGTCCAGCGACACGGCCGCAGCCGCCAGGTCCGCGACCTCGCAGGCCTGGTAGGCCATCGCGACCCGCGCCGGGCTCATCTGAAGGCCCTAACGAAGAACAGCCCGGTCATCAGTACGGCGGTGCTCAGCACCAGCCCCCGCAGTACGCCGGCCGGCAACCGCCGGACGACATGTGCTCCGCCGTACCCGCCGATCGTCGCGCCGGTGAGCATCGCGACCAGCTGTGACGGCTGCGCCAGTACGTCGGCCGCGAACACGAAGATCACCGCCGCCGTCAGGTAGACCGCAGCGACCTGGACGACCCGCAGCGGGTTGCCGCGGGCCGGGTCGAGGGTGGTCGTCGCGGTCCAGAACGCGAGCATCATCAACCCGACCGCGCCACCGAAGTACCCGCCGTAGATCGCGAGCAGGAACTGTCCGGCCAGGATCGCCGCCGGCCCCGGATACCCGAGTCGTAGTGCAGCGGTAAGCCGCTTGCCGAAGGCCAGCACGAGGGTCGCGAACGCGAGCAGCCACGGAACGGCCGCATCGAATGACGCCGACGGCAGCAACAGCAACAACCCGGCCCCGATCGCACCACCACAGGCGCTCGCGAGAGTCAGCCGCAGCGGCGACGGCCGGTGGAAGCCCTCGAGTTCGCGGCGGTAGACCCACGCGCTGGTCGCGTTCCCGGGCAGCAGCGCGACGGTCGTGGTCGCGTTCGCGGTCACCGGCGGCATCCCGGCGCCCACCAGCGCGGCGAGGGCCACGAAGCTTCCGCCGCCGCCGACGGCGTTCAGGGCGCCGGCCGCGACACCGGCCAGGAGGATCAGCAGCACCCTTCGAGGATCCGGGTTCCGCGGACACTCCACAATGCGCGATCCCCGTAGTCAGCCTCAGCCTGGGACGTAGGCTGAGGGCATGCGGTACGACCTCGACGATCTCCGGCTGTTCACGCACGTCGCGGCGGAAGGCTCGATCACCGCCGGAGCGCGGGTGATGCACCTCAGTCTGCCTTCGGCCAGTGCGCGGGTCAGGGCGCTCGAAGCGCAGGCCGGCGTACCGCTCCTGGTCCGCGAGCGGCGCGGCGTCCGGCTGACCCCGGCGGGCGCCACGCTGGCGCGGCACGCGCGGGAGGTGCTGGCCGAGACGACCCGCCTGGACAGCGCGGTCGCGTCGTACGCCGTCCCGCGCTCGGCCCCGATCCGGCTGGTCGCCGGCGGGTCCGCGATGCACCAATTGGTCCCGCTCGCGCTCGCCACGTTCCTCCGCGACCATCCGGAGTACGACGTGAACGTGAGCGAGCGGCGGACCGTCCGGATGGTCCGCCTGCTCGCGGCGGGCGAGGCGGATCTCGGCGTGATCCTGGACGACGAGCCGACCCCGCTGCGCACCGAACCGCTGGCCGACGACTCGCTGGTCGTGATCGGCCAGGCGGGCGGCACGCTGTCGGGGCGGGCGTCGATCGCGTACGCCGAGGTCGCGGAGCACCCGCTGGTGGGGCTGGATCGGAACTCGCCGCTCAGCCAGTGGATGGACGATCGGCTCGGCCCGCAGGCGCCGGCGCCGCGGTACCGCACGCTGGTGCCGACGTTGCACGCGCTGATCACGCTCGCGACGGCGGGCGCCGGGCTGGCTGTCGTACCGCGTCGTGCTGTCGATCCGAGCGCCGAGGTCGACATCTGCCCGCTGCAGGACGCGTGGTCGACCCGGCATCACCTGGTCTGCTACGCGGCCGATGCCCCGGAGGCGGCGTACCTGCTGGCGGAGCACCTGCACGCAGCAGTTAGCGTTCAGGCATGAGCGCGGACATCCCACTGCAGGCGTTCGAGGCCCTGTTGCACAGTCCGAACGCGCCGACGGTCTGCCGGGCGCTGAACATGTACCAGGTGGCCGCGGCCTACACCCAACTCAGCGGCGGCAACCCACTGGAGCCACTGGCCGCCGACGTACGCCAGGTAGCCCTCGCCATCCTCTCCCACCCACCGGTCGAGGCGAGCGAGGACATTGCCGCCGCTTTCGACCACGTGAGCGCCCTGAACGTCCTCACCACCCTCGCCCAGCCGGAAGACCTCGACGTGATCACCGGGATCCTCGATGGCACGTCCGACGACCAGGTGCGCGCCATCGCCGAGTTGGCGGCGCAGACCGCGCGCCGGGGGTAGTGGACCTGCATGCATGCAGAACCCCCGGTTTCAGGCCCGGAACCGGCCGCGCCTGCGGGTTGTGCATGCGCTGGCGTCCTCAGCGCACGGTGAGCCGCTCCGCGACAGCCTTCCGAGCCTGGTGGATGCGGGCTTTGACGGTGCCGAGCGGGACGTCCAGCTCGTCGGCGATCTCGGCGTACGAGAGGGCTCCGAGGTCGCGCAGGACGAGGGGCTGGACGAGTTGCGGGTGGCTGGACTCGAGGGCTTCCAGGGCCTCGAGCAGGTCCAGGCGGGAGCCGGCGATGACCGACGTTGTGCGTGGGTCGACGGACTCCGGGAGCACCTCGGCGGACTGCTCGACCGAGCGGCGCTTCAGCGTCCGGTAGGTCTGGCGCGCCTGGTTCGTGGCCACGATCGTCACCCAGCCGGCGAAACTCCCGGTGCCCCGGAACGTGTGCACCTTGTTCGCCACCTGGAGGAGCGTGTCCTGGACCGCTTCCTCGGCGTCCTCCCGGTGCGGCAGGAACTTGGCCACCCGGCGCTGCACCTGCGGACGGATCGCCTGCAGAAGTTGTGGAAGCACCGTCTGGTCCCCGGCCGCGGCCCGGGCTCCGAGTTCTTCCAGTTCCTCCGTCATGCTCCCCCTTGTGGACTGGTTTGTGACCGACAATAGCCGGGATGGATGTCATCGGGCGGTACCGGTTACGGGACAAGATCGGCGCGGGTGCGTTCGCGACCGTCTGGCGGGGGTACGACGACGACCTGGACGTCGACGTCGCCGTCAAGGTGCTGGCGGACAACTGGGCGTCGCGGGCCGACGTGCGGGAACGCTTCCTGTCCGAGGCGCGGCTGATGCGGCGGATCTCCAGCGACCGGGTGGTCCGGGTCTTCGACCTGGGCAAGCTCGACGACGGCCGTCCGTACTTCGTGATGGACTACGTCGGCGGCGGCACGCTGGCCGACGTACTGCGGCAGGGCCGGCTGGACGCGGTGGACGCGCTCTGGTGGGGCGCCGACCTGGCACGGGCGGTGGCCGCACTCCACGGCGAAGGCGTCGTACACCGCGACGTCACCCCGGCGAACCTGCTGCTCCGGCCGGGCGACGAGGCCGGCGGCGGGACGCACCGGATCGTGCTCGCCGACCTCGGCCTGGCGAAGCGCGCCGCGGAGGCGTCCGGCCTCACCCAGGCCGTCGGTACGCCGTCGTACATGGCGCCGGAGCAGGGCCGCGGCGACGGCGGCTTCGACGAACGCGCGGACGTCTACGCGGTCGGCGCGGTCACGTACGCACTGCTCACCGGCCATCCGCCGTACACCGCGGCCTCGATCGGCGACGTCCTGAACCGTGACCCGGACCTGCCGCCGCAGAGCCTCCGCCCGGTGCTGCACGACTCGGTCGGCCAGCTCGACGACGTCTTCGCACGGACGCTCGCGTACCGGGTCGCCGATCGCTGGGAGCGTGCCGACACCCTGGCCGACCGGCTGGAGGCGGAGGCGTACCGCCTGGAGCAGGAGGCACCGCAGCGCGCCGCCGAGCGGACCACGATCACTGAGGACGACCTGGACACCACAGTCGCCACCGATCCGCCGGTACGCCGCCGGCGCCGGATGCGCGCGTGGTTCCTACTGGCACTGCCGATCGTCTTCGCAGCAGCCGGCATCGGCGGATGGATCCTGTTCGGGCGATAACTCAGTAGACGACGGTGATTCGTTTCGCGGTCGGGTCGATCCGGGCCTCGCCACCGTACGGGAGGGTCAGCATCGGGTCGGTGTGGCCGATGTCGAGGCCCTTCACCACCACCGCGTCGGGGTTGTACTCCGTCAGCACTCGATCGACCGCGAGGTACTGATCGGTGACGTAGGCGACCGACTGCTCCGGCGTCAGCTCCTGGAACAGCGACCGCGACTTCGGCCGACCCCACAGCACAGCCTCGAAACGCTCCAGCAACCCGCGTTCGCCCATGTTCCGGAGGATCCGGTACACGGTCTCGGCGGACGGCATCTCCTCGCTGGTCTCGCCGAACAGGACACCGCCGTACGACTCGGTCGGCAGCATCCAGCGGTTCGCGGACAGCTGGAAGTCGAGGATCTCGACGCAACCGCCCCAGAGCTTCCCGGTCACCTCGCGGGTGCCGTTCCACAGCCATCCGGTCCCCGGGAACAGCGGCGGCTCGGTCTCCAGGTTCGCCGGGACGTTCCAGTCGTGGTCGGCGTCGGTCCAGCCCGTGGCCGGCGTCAGGTCGAACTCGCCGCCGGTGAACAACGCCGCGCGCAACGACCGCTCGGTGTCCGGGTGCATCGCGCCGCCGCGGCCGAACTGCACCATCACGCTGCCGCCGTAGTACCCCGGCAAGCCCTGTGAATAAAGGAAGTTCAGCAGGTTCGTGTTGTCGCTGTACCCGAAGAACGGCTTCGGATCCGCGTGGAACACCGCCGGGTCGAGGTGCTTCAGCACCGTGAGCTGGTCGTCGCCGCCGATGGTCGCGAACACCGCCCGGATCGACGGATCCGACCAGGCCGCATGCAGATCGGCGGCGCGCTCCGCCGGCGTACTCCCGAGCTTGCGGGTGGTCGGGTACTCGACCGGCTCCAGCCCGAAGTCGTCGCGCAGCCGCCGCAGCCCCAACTCATAAGGCCCCGGGAAGATCTCCGGCAGCCCGCGGGACGGCGAGACGATCGCGACCCGGTCACCTGGCTTCAAAACTGAGGGCATGTCTCACAATCCCACGCCTACTGCGGGGCACTCGGCACGGCACCTCGCCGCACGGGTGCAAAGGCCACGATGCTCCGCATCGAGACCTTCGCCCCCGCGCGCCGAGCTACCGCACCGAGCACCTCCTCGCGACGGCGTGGGATTGTGAGACATGCCCTAGACTCCGATCGGGTGCCAGACGGTTTTCAGTTCGAGGTACTGCGTGAGCCGGGACAGGCCCTGGTCCGCGGACCAGTCCTCCTCGGCGGGGCGGCGTACCCGCTTGAGGTTGCCGGCGGCGGCGATCTCCAGGTCGCGGGCCTCGTCCGCGGTCTCGATCCCGCACAGGTCGATCGCGTTCACGTCCTGGTGCGACGCCAGCCACGGCCCGATCTCGGACGCGGAGCCGGTCAGGAGGTTCACCACCCCGCCCGGTACGTCGGAGGTCGCCATCACCTCGCCCAGCGTCACGGCGGGCAACGGGCGCTCGTACGACGACACCGCGACCACCGTGTTGCCGGACACGATCGCAGGCGCGATCACGCTGGTCAGGCCGAGCAGGCTGGAGTCCTGCGGGGCGAGGACCGCGACCACACCGGTTGCCTCGGGCAACGAGAAGTCGAAGTACGGGCCGGCCACCGGGTTCGAGGAGCCGACCACCTGGGCGATCTTGTCGGCCCACCCGGCGTACCAGACCCAGCGGTCGATCGCCTCGTCCACGACTGCGCGCGCCTTCGAGATCGACAGCCCCTCGGACTGCGACACCTCCGCGCTGAACTGCTGGTGCCGGCCCTCCATCACCTCGGCGATCCGGTACAGCACCTGGCCGCGGTTGTACGCCGTCCGCGCGTGCCAGCCGTTGAACGCCTTCCGGGCCGCGACCACCGCGTCCCGGGCGTCCTTGCGGGAGGCCTGCGACGCGTTCGCGAGGAACTTGCCCTTGGCATTGTTCACGACGTACGACCGGCCGGATTCGCTGCGTGGGAAGGCGCCGCCGATGTAGAGCTTGTAGGTCTTGCGCACTTCGAGCCGTTGCGTGGCGGTGTCCTTAGTGGGCAAGGTAGGCCTCCAGACCGTGGCGACCGCCTTCGCGGCCGTAGCCCGACTCCTTGTACCCGCCGAACGGCGAGGTCGGGTCGAAGCGGTTGAACGTGTTCGCCCAGACCACGCCCGCGCGCAGCTGGTTCGCCATCCAGAGGATCCGGGAACCCTTGTCGGTCCAGATCCCCGCGGACAGCCCGAACGGGGTGTTGTTCGCCTTCTCGACCGCCTCGGCCGGAGTGCGGAACGTCAGCACCGACAGCACCGGCCCGAAGATCTCCTCGCGGGCGATCCGGTGCGCCTGCGAGACACCCGTGAAGACGGTCGGCGGGAACCAGTACCCCTGCGGCGGCAGCTCGCACGCCGGCGACCAGCGCTCGGCGCCCTCGTCCTCGCCGATCTGCGACAGCTCGCGGATCTTCGCCAGCTGGGCGGCCGAGTTGATCGCGCCGATGTCGGTGTTCTTGTCCAGCGGGTCGCCGACCCGCAGGGTCTCCATCCGGCGCTTCAGCCGGCCGAGCACCTCGTCGTACACGCTCTCCTGGACCAGCAGCCGCGAACCCGCGCAGCAGACGTGGCCCTGGTTGA
Organism: Kribbella aluminosa; assembly: GCF_017876295.1. Taxonomy (NCBI): domain Bacteria; kingdom Bacillati; phylum Actinomycetota; class Actinomycetes; order Propionibacteriales; family Kribbellaceae; genus Kribbella; species Kribbella aluminosa. Next base: position 2,023,834 of record NZ_JAGINT010000002.1, read on the forward strand.
AGAAGATGCCGTTGACGATGCCCTCGATGGTCTGGTCGATCGGCGCGTCCTCGAAGACGATGTTCGCCGCCTTGCCGCCAAGCTCCAGCGTGACCGCCTTGTGCGTCCCGGCGACCGACTTCGCGATCGCGCGGCCGACCGCGGTCGACCCGGTGAACGCGACCTTGTCGACGTCCGGGTGCTCGACCAGCGCCTGACCGGTCCGGCCCGCACCGGTGACGATGTTGACCACCCCCGGCGGCAGATCCGCCTGCTGGCAGATCTCCGCGAACGCGAGCGCGGTCAGCGGGGTGGTCTCGGCCGGCTTCAGTACGACGGTGTTGCCCGCGGCAAGCGCCGGGGCGATCTTCCAGGCCAGCATCAGCATCGGGAAGTTCCACGGGATCACCTGGCCCGCGACACCCCACGGCTGCGGGTCGTCACCGACACCGGCGTACTCCAGCTTGTCGGCCCAGCCCGCGTAGTAGAAGAAGTGTGCGGCCACCAACGGGATGTCGACGTCGCGGGACTCGCGGATCGGCTTGCCGTTGTCGAGCGACTCCAGCACCGCCAGCTCACGCGAGCGCTCCTGGATCAGCCGGGCGATCCGGAACAGGTACTTCGCCCGGTCCTTGCCGCTCATCGGGCCCCAGACCTTGTCGAACGCCTTCCTTGCGGCGCGAACCGCCTTGTCGACATCCGCCGGCCCGGCCTCGCTGACCTCGGCCAGCACCTCTTCGGAGGCAGGGCTGACGGTCTTGAAGGGCTTGCCGTCGGTGGCGTCGGTGAACTGGCCGTTGACGAACAGCCCGTACGACGACTTGATGTCGACGATCGCCCTCGACTCCGGGGCGGGTGCGTACTCGAATCTGCTCATGCCTGTCAGTCCAAGGTGAAGTAGTCGGGGCCCGGGTAGTGCCCGGTGGCCAGCTTGGTGCGTTGCATCAGCAGGTCGTTCAGCAGGCTGGACGCCCCGAAGCGGAACAACTCCGGGTCCAGCCAGTCCGGTCCGGCCGTCTCGTTGACCGTGACCAGGTACTTGATCGCGTCCTTCGACGTCCGGATGCCGCCGGCCGGCTTGACGCCGATGTGCAGCCCGGTGGCCTCGTGGTAGTCGCGGACCGCCTCCAGCATCACCAGCGTGACCGGCAGCGTGGCCGCGGGGGACACCTTGCCGGTGGAGGTCTTGATGAAGTCCGCGCCGGCCAGCATCGCCAGCCAGGACGCCCGCCGGACGTTGTCGTAGGTGACCAGCTCGCCGGTCTCCAGGATCACCTTGAGATGTGCGTCACCCGCGGCCTCGCGGATCGCGGAGATCTCGTCGAAGACCAGCGCGTACCGCCCGGAGAGGAAGGCGCCGCGGTCGATCACCATGTCGACCTCGTCGGCACCGGACGCGACCGCGTCCCTGGTGTCCTGGACCTTGATCGCCAGGCTGGAACGCCCGCTGGGGAAGGCGGTCGCGACACTCGCGACGTTGATCCCGGAGCCCTCCAGCTCGCGCTTCGCGGTGGCGACCAGGTCCGGGTACACACAGACAGCGGCCACCTGCGGAGCGGTCGGGTCGGCCGGGTCGGGCCGTTTCGCCTTCGCACACAGGGCCCGCACCTTGCCGGGGGTGTCCTGGCCCTCCAGCGTGGTCAGGTCGATCATCGAGATCGCCAGGTCCAGTGCGTAGGCCTTGGCGGTGGTCTTGATCGACCGGGTGCTCAGGGTGGCGGCACGGGCCTCCGCGCCGACCTGGTCGACGCCCGGCAGCCCGAGCAGGAACCGGCGCAGCCGATCCTCGGACGAGGTCACGTCGGCCAAGCTGTCGACGCCGCTGTCGAGTGTGGTCACCCAACGCAGTCTAGTGCCGATTCTGAGCGCCGGTTACGTTGTGCTGGTGAAGTCGAAATCGCCGGAGAGCGAGCAGTACCTGTCCCCGTCGAACCGGATCACCGGGACCGTCGTGCTGGTGATCGGGGCACTCGGCCTGCTCGACGTGGTCCTGGAATGGCGGACCGCGACGGGTGTCCTGGTCGGCAGCATCATCGGGATCTTCATGGTGCTTACGTACGTCGGCCTGATCCGGCCGTCGGTGACGCTCGACCCGGACCACCTGCTGCTCCGCAACCACCTGCGCGACCACCGGATCCCGTGGTCGAAGGTGACCGGCGCCGACGTCACCGACCTGCTCCGGGTGCACACCGAGGCGAACCGTTACCGCGCGCCCGGCGTCCAACTGGTCATGCGCGATCTTCGGAAGCAACGGGTCGGCGGCCGCAAGCTCGCCGCGGACAGCTCGATCTCCAAGGCCGACATCGTGGTCAGCCGGATCGAGAGCCACCAGGAGCAGTACGCCGGGAAGTCCGGCGGCGAGGTGGTCACCGCCTGGGCCCGGCCGGAGCTGATCGTGCTCGCGGCGCTGGCCGTGATCGCCGTCGTCGCAGGCATCCTGCGCTGATCAGGTGCTGATCCGTTGCTGACCCGACGTACGTTCGTCCGCGCCGGCGGCGCTGCGGCCGTCGCCGGCGTCGCCGGTGTCGCTGCCCTCGAGACCGGCACGGTCCCCGGCCGTGGCCGGGTCCACCAGCTCCTCGGACTGACCGGACCGGACGGCGTGGTCCCCGACGTCCCCGCGGGCCCGGTCGTGTCCGGGACCTTCGCGTCCCGCGCCCGCCGTACCGACGTGGGCTACAGCGTCATCTACCCGGACGGGTACGACGCGACCGCCGAACTGCCTGTCGTCCTGGCCTTGCACGGCCGCGGTGGCGACCACACGTCCGCGATCAACGACCTCGGGATGGACCGCTTCCTCACCGCGACCGTCCGGGCAGGCACGCCGGCCTTCGCGCTCGCGTCCGTGGACGGCGGCCGGGATAGCTACTGGCACCGGCGGGCCAACGGCAACGATCCCGGTTTCATGATCGCGCAGGAGTTCCTGCCGCTGCTGGCCGGCCGCGGCCTGCGTATCGCCCGGTACGGCGTCTTCGGCTGGTCGATGGGCGGGTACGGCGCGTTGCTCTGGGTCGCCCTGCACTACTGGCAGCGTCAGGTCGGGCCGGCAGCGCGGGCGGTCGCCGTCGGGGCGCTCAGCCCGGCGCTGTGGCACCGGTACGAGGATGCGCAGCCCGGAGCGTTCGACGACGCGGCCGACTTCGAGAGCAACCAGCTGTTCGGCCGTCCGAACGGGTTCCGGGACGTGGCTGCCCGGATCGACTGCGGGCGGGACGACCCGTTCGCGGCAGCGGCCCGCGATCTGCGCACCGAGCTGGACGCGGACGGCGGGCAGCAGCCCGGTCTGCACACCGGTGGTTACTGGCGGCGCATGCTTCCTGACCAACTGCGATTCCTGGGTGCGAAACTTGGCGGCTGAGAAGCAACTCGGCGGAACTGTGGCGCGAATCGCCGCGTCAGAGCCCGTGTTCCCGCCCTGGTGAACCCCTGTGCACCTCAGGATTGGTCCAACAGGTCCCTTAGACACATCGAGAGTGGAGCTCATGGTCAACCTCTCCCGTTTCACCCTGCGTGGCATGGCCACCGTCGGTGCCCTGGCCGGCTTGGCCGCCGTGGCACTGCCGAACGCCCAGGCCGCGCAGACCACCAGCACGGCGACCACGGCCAGCACGGCCGCGACCGCGTCTCAGTCCGCGCCGGTCGACGGTACGGCGTACGCGATCGGCAACCCGCCGGCTGGTGATGCACTGACCACGAAGTCGTCGCTGACGAACGTCGTGCAGTACAACCGGCTGTACAAGACCGGCGCGATCCCGACCTCCAACTGCAAGGAGCTGAACGTCTCGCTGCGGACGTTCTCCGGTGTCGTGGCGTACGAGAACAATCTGTTCAAGTGTCTGTACGGCTCCTGGGCGCTGCCGCTGAAGCAGGCCGGCGCGGCGTACAAGGTCGCCCCGAAGCTGGTCGTGCACAACAGCCGCACGGTCAACTCGAACTGCGGCGTCGTCACCGACACCGCGTTCTTCTGCGGCTACAACGGCAAGGCCTGGATCTACATCCCGGCGTACCAGATCATGAACTACTGGAAGCAGAGCCCGACCATGGCGCGGGCGTACGCGACCTTCACGCTGTCGCACGAGTACGGCCACCACGTGCAGTGGCTGACCGGCATCCTGAACGCGTCCTGGCAGCGGTCGGCCGCGTTCAGCACCAACGCCGCCCGGCTCGAGGAGAGCCGTCGTCGTGAGCTGCAGGCGTCCTGCCTGGGCGGTGCCGTGGACGGCGCGAACAAGCGCAACTACCCGTTCAGCGGCGGTTTCATGAGCCAGTACAACTGGGTGATCAGCCACAGCGGTGACCAGCCGGGCGGACCGCGGGACCACGGCGCGATCAAGAACCACGCGTTCTGGGTGACCGCCGGCTTCAACGCGCGGCACAGCTTCACGGTCGCGGGCAACTGCAACACCTTCAGGGCAGCCTCCAGCGCGGTCGCCTGATCGCACCGAGGTTCTGACGTAACTCAGCCGCCCGGTACGCGTTGGCGTACCGGGCGGCTGTTGCGTTTTGGCGACACCTGCACGATCTGCGATCGTGTGGTTACTTGTTCGGAGTGCGCAGGCCCTAGAGTTCTGAGTCGATCGTCGAACGGCAGGAGTCAGAGTGAACTACGACGAGTTCAACACCGAGTACGCGAAGGTGCTGGACAAGATCAAGAGCGGTCGGTCCACCTGGTCGGAGCTGTCCGGGCACGTCACCCGGCTGCGCCAGGCGACCGCGGGCATCACCGTGCCGGTGGAGCGCACCCAGGTCGACCACGACCTCACGGCGCTCAGCCAGATGGTGGACATGTCCCGGCGGACCAACGACAAGGAAGACGTCTGGACGGTCACGTCCGACGCGATCCGCAAGGCCAGCAGCCAGGAGGGTACGGTCGCCGACCGGATCGCCCGGATCGAGGCCGCCATCAACGACATCTCCGCGTTGGCGAACCGGAACCCGGACGAGCGGGACGCGCTGATGCAGTCCACCAGCACGCTCCGCATCCTGCACTCGTCGCTGCAGAGCTCTCTGCGCGCCGAGGCAGCCGAGGCAGCCGCAGCCGCTCGCTGAGCCCCGGAACCACCCGCCAGGTGTTCCGGCTCAGATACCTGCCGCGGCAGCCAGATCTGTTGTGATGGCTGCCAACGCGCCCGCTGCCTCGATCCGTGCCGCGGCCACGTCCGTGGTGACCGGCACGACCACCTCGAGGTAGCACTTGAGCTTCGGCTCGGTCCCCGACGGCCGCACGACCACGCGTGCGCCGTCGGACAGCGTGTAGCGCAGGCCGTCCGTCGGGGGCAACGACTCGGACCCCTGACCGAGGTCGTCGATCCGCTGCACGCTGTACGCACCCAGCGTCGTCGGCGGTGCCGCGCGCAACCGGTCCATTGCCTGCGCGATCAGCGACAGGTCCTCGACGCGCGCCGACAGCTGGTCGGTCGCGTGCAGGCCGTACTTGACCGCGAGATCGTCCAGCAGGTCCACCAGGGTCCGGCCGGCTGCCTTCGCCTGGGCCGCGAGCTGGAGCACCCGGACCAGCGTCGACACGCCGTCCTTGTCCTTCACCGCCGCCGGGTCCACGCAGTACCCGAGCGCCTCCTCGTACCCGAAGACCAGCTCCGGGACCCGGCCGATCCACTTGAAGCCGGTCAGCGTCTCGACGTACCGGACGCCGTACGACGCGGCGATCTTGCCGAGCAGCGACGACGAAACAATCGAGCAAGCCGCGACGCCGTCCGGGCCCGACGACAGCAGGAACTCGCCGAGCAAGGCGCCGAGCTCGTCGCCGCGCAACATCCGCCAGCCGTTCACATCCGGTACGGCGACGGCGCAGCGGTCCGCGTCCGGGTCGTTCGCGACCGCGATGTCCGCGTCGATCGAGCGGGCCAGGTCCAGCGCCGCGTCGATCGCGCCCGGCTCCTCCGGGTTCGGGAACGAGACAGTCGGAAAGTCCGGGTCCGGGTCGGCCTGCGTCGCGACCACCTGCGGTACGGCGAACCCGGCGCGGGCGACGGCCGCCTCGACCAGGGTCCGGCCGACGCCGTGCAGCGGGGTGTACGCGACCTTCAGGTCCCGCGGGGCGTCCGCGGGGACGAGCTGGGCGATCCGGTCCAGGTACGCGTCCAGCAGGTCGTCGCCGGCGGTCTGCCAGTCGTCGCCGCGCGGGACCTCGGCCAGCGGTCCGACGGCGGCGATGGCGGCCGCGATCTCGGCGTCCGCGGGCGGCACGATCTGCGAGCCGTCACCCAGGTAGACCTTGTAGCCGTTGTCCTGCGGCGGGTTGTGGGACGCGGTCACGACCACGCCGGCGACCGCGTGCAGGTGCCGGATCCCGAAGGCGACCACGGGCGTCGGGGCCGGGCGGTCCAGCAGTACGGCGTCCAGGCCGGCGCCGCGGATCACCGCCGCGGTGTCCCGGGCGAACACGTCCGACTTGTGCCGGGCGTCGTACCCGATCAGGACCGGGCCGTCGGTCAGGCCCTTCGCCTTCAGGTACGCCGCGAGACCGGCGGCGGCGCGGATCACGACCACCCGGTTCATCCGGTTCGGTCCGGCACCGACGGCCCCGCGCAGGCCCGCCGTACCGAACTCCAGGGTGCCGGAGAAGCGGTCGGCCAGCTCAGCTGTGTTCCCTGCGGCCAAGAGTTGAGTCAGCTCGGCGCGCGTGTCGGGGTCGGGGTCCTCGCGCAGCCAGGCTTCGGCGGCTGCCTTCAGGTCTTGGTTCACATGCGCACTCTAATGACCCGACGACTGACACGGCCGGGACCGGATGTCCGCCACGTAGTCGTCGGGTGCGCCGGCCGCCTCGGCGGCCTCGGCCAGGATGCCCAGGTAGCGGGCCGACGGCAGCCCGCCCTCGTAGGCGTTCAGCACGTACATCCAGGCCAGCTGCTCGCCGTCCAGGGTCTGCACCCGGACCTGGATCTTGCTGTACACGCCCTGGTCGATGGCCTCCCAGTCGTCGAGGCGCTCGACGTCCTTCGGGTGTACGTCGTACAGCGCGACGAAGACCTGGTTGGCGGGGTCGGCCGGGTCCTCGACCACGGTCGCCATCGCGCCCTCCCAGCCGAGCTCCTCGCCGCCGAAGGTGAGCCGCCAGCCGGCGATCCAGCCGGTCCCGCGCAGGGGCGAGTACGGGCACCGCTCGGACATCAGGTTCGGGTCCAGATTCGACGCAAACGCGGCGTACAGGGTCACGGAAAAAGAGGATACGGAACAATGGCCTCTCGTGGCGCGAGTTGTGATCATCGGAGGCGGTCCAGGCGGGTACGAAGCGGCGAGTGCGGCCGCCCAGTTAGGGGCGGAGGTGACGGTCGTCGATTCCGACGGGATCGGCGGTTCCGCTGTGCTCACGGACTGCGTACCGAGCAAAACCCTGATCGCCACCGCGGAGGTGATGACCGAGGTGGAGGAGGCCGGCGAGCTCGGGGTCCGGCTGGACGACGGCGACGGTGACACCGTGGATCCGGCGAACTCCGTGCGTGTCGATCTCTCCGTCGTCAACAAACGGGTGAAGGCGCTGGCCGCCGCCCAGAGCGAGGGCATCTCGCGGCGGCTGGAACGGGACAAGGTGCGGCTGATCAAGGGCCGCGGCCGGATGGACGGCCCGGAGACGGTGGTCGTCGGGGACGAACGGCTCGCCGCCGACGTGGTGCTGATCGCCACCGGGGCACGGCCTCGCATCCTCAAGGGTTCGGAGCCGGACGGCGAGCGGATCCTCACCTGGGAGCAGGTCTACGAGCTCGAGGAGCTGCCGGAGCGGCTGATCGTGGTCGGGTCCGGTGTCACCGGGGCGGAGTTCGCCAGCGCGTACGACGCGCTCGGGAGCGACGTCGTACTGGTGTCGTCCCGGGACCGGGTGCTGCCGGGAGAGGACGCCGACGCGGCCGCCGTACTGGAGGACGTGTTCAAGCGGCGCGGGCTGACCGTGCTGAGCAAGTCCCGGGCCGAATCCGTGCAGCGCCGCGGCGACGGAGTCGTGGTGACGCTGACCGACGGCCGCACGGTCGAGGGCTCGCACGCGCTGCTCGCGGTCGGGTCGCTGCCGAACACCGACGACCTGAATCTGGCCGAGTCGGGCGTGTCGCTCACCGACGGCGGGTTCGTGCAGGTCGACCGGGTGTCCCGGACGACGGCCCGCGGGGTCTACGCGGCCGGCGACTGCACCGGCGTACTGATGCTCGCCTCGGTGGCCGCGATGCAGGGCCGGATCGCGATGGCGCACGCCCTCGGCGACGCCGTCACACCGTTGGACCAGTCAACGGTGTCCGCCAACGTCTTCACCGCCCCCGAGATCGCCACCGTCGGCCTCACCCAGGCGGTCGTGGACGCCGGCGGCAGCACCGGGCTGGTCGTCAAGGTCCCGCTCTCCGACAACGCCCGCGCCAAGATGCAGGGCGTCCGCGACGGCTTCGTGAAACTCTTCTGCCTCCCGAACACCGGCATCGTCGTCGGCGGCGTGGTGGTGGCCCCCCGGGCCAGCGAACTCATCCACCCCATCTCGCTGGCCGTAGGCGCCCGCCTCACCGTCGACCAGGTAGCCCAGTCCTTCACCGTCTACCCGTCGATCTCCGGCTCGATCGCGGAAGCAGCCCGCCGCCTCCACCTGCGCAACTGACCTACTCGCCGCACGCCAGGTCGCCGGAAAAGTTGTCGGCAACTTTGGTGGTTGGGCTCGCATCGAGCAGGTTGTGGAGAGCCTGAGACAAGCCCCCGCGGTCGCGGCGTCGGCTGGACGAGCTGGACGAGCTGGACGAGCTGGAACAGCGTTTGCCAGTACCCGGGTTGGGCTCTACACGATCCACATCCCGGCGGACACCCGGTGACTTCCCGCTGGGGGCTCGATGACGCCCTTAACAGAAACGGTGAATGATTCCTATGAAACTCCAGCGCGCATCCGCGGCAGCGGCTTCGGCGCTCCTGCTCGGCGGCGTTGCCGTCGCGTCCGCGGCGACCGCCGGTCCGGCGGCCGCGGCCCCGACGGCAACCACCGGCCCGACCGCCGCCTGCAGCGTGACCGCGGGTTCGATCACGAGCGCCGGTGATTTCGCGGGTACGACGGCGACGGCGACCGTGCCGCCGACCGGCGAGCACGGCAAGGGTCCGCACCTGTTCACGCCGGGCATCGCGAAGGCGAGTTCGACCTGGACCACGTCCCTCGACGTACCGGCCGGCTCGACGACGTCCGGTCTGGTCGTCCTGAACGACACGCTGTACTCGGCGTACTACTCCGACACCTCCGGCGTGCCGCCGACCGGGCTGAAGAAGATCGGCTCGGGCTGGAAGTACTTCTCGATGGTCGAGGCGTCCTTCTGGCAGAAGGCGCCCGGTTCGACGGTGACGGCGAGTGCGCTGTACGGCTTCGACGGCGGCCCGGGGTTCCTGCACCGCTGGGTCGCGGACGCCAAGGGTGCCCGGCACGGTGAGGTCGCGACCGGGTTCTCCGCGGTGAAGACGATGGCGCTGATCAGCGAGACGCAGACCTACGACACCTTCCTGGCCAACACCCGCGGCGGCGCGCTGTACACGATCCGGATCCCGCGGACCTCGCCGATGAAGCCGATCGTGAAGAAGGTGCGGACCTCCACCTGGCAGACGTTCGAGTCGCTGGTCGCGGAGAAGTGCGGCGCGCAGGGCACGCTGCTGACCGCGATCGACAAGGACACCGGCACGGCCTACCTGTACGCCGTTGGCCACGCCAACGGTACCGCGACCGTGATCAAGGGCCTCGGCAAGGTCCCCGGGACGTTCAAGGACCCGGTCTACTTCCTCGGCACCGCCGAGGGACAGGCCCCGCTGTTCGGCGAGTGAACCCATGACAAGGCCCCGATGACCAGCAGCTGGTCACCGGGGCCTCGTCGTCGCTAGAAGTCGCCGCCGAAGTCTCCGCCGCCGAAGTCGCCGAAGTCGAAACCGCCGCCGTCCCCGCCGTCTCCGCCGCCTCCGTCACCGAAGTCGCCGCCGTCCCCGCCGTTGTCCCCGGAGTCGCCGTCGGACATTCCGTCCTGGTAGCCGTCCGCGTAGTCGCCGTACCCGCCGCCCGCGAACATGCCGCCGAGCGCAGTACCGATGAACATGCCGGTCAGCACGCCGCCGACGCCGCCGAACAGACCCTGCGCGTACGGCGAGTACGCCGGGCCGGCCTCCCAGTACGGCACCCGCTGCGGGCCGACCATGACCTTGCGGACGTCCGGCTCGGCGCCGACGCGGACCCGCTCGGCGTCGGCCGCACAGGCCGGCACCTCGCGCGGCGCGCCGCCCGGCGGCGACCACATCACGTCGACCACCGACGGGCCGTGCTGCGGGTTGAAGAAGCAGGCCGGGCGGCGCTGCGGCAGCGGCTCGCCGTTCACCCGGGCCTTCACACACGCGGCGGCGTACCGGCCGTCCTCGAGGATCTCGATCACGTGTTTGATCTGGTCGGCCTGGGTCACCTGCCCGACCGCCTGCTTGGCGGACTCGTAGGAGTCCAGTGCGCGCTGGTAGTCCTGCCGCGCGCCGTCACCGAGGTCCTTGCCGACCATGTCCAGGTCGAGCGCCTGCAGCTCCTCGCCGAAGCGGGTGATGTCCTCGTCGGCGGTCCGCTTGACCGCGTCGAGCTCGGCTGCGGTGATCTCGTGCTGCTTCTTGTTCCGCAGCTGGGTCCGGCGATAGGAGTTGTACGCCAGCACCGCGATCACCACGACCGCGATGATCAGGATGAATTCCATGACGGGCCTCTCTCGGGGGTCCTTTCCGCCAACCCTATCGAATGCCTCAAGTCGGCGGTCGCCACGCAGGGTGATGCAATCCCAGGAAAGCGGTCACCGGCGACGCATAATCGAGGAGCGCGCCGCCCAGCGTCTGTCCTACCCCCGCCGGAAGGCTGTCCATGGGCAAGACCGCGCGACTTCTCCCGCTCGTGCTGACCGCGACCGCACTCGTCCCGCTGCACCCCGCCGACAACCCCTCCTACCAGGAGATTCCCCTCGACGGACCGTCCGTCCAGGCCCGGACCGCGCCGTACGGAATGGTCGGCGTCACCTGGCCGGAAAGTGTGCGGAACGTGACCGCCAAGGTCCGGGTGGAGCAGAACGGGAAATGGACCGATTGGCAATCGTTATCGGTCGAGGACGATCACGGCCCAGATGCATCGGACACCGAAGGAATTCAGCGGGCCGGGACCGAACCCTTATGGGTCGGAAATGCGACCGGTGTCCAGGCCAGCGCGACCAGTGACGCCGGTACGCCGGTTTCCGGCGCCAAGGTGGTGCTCATCCAGCCGGGTGTCCTCGCCTCGGACGCCGACGTGCCCGACGGGGTCAGTGCGACGTCCAGCGCGTCGCCGTACCCGATGCCGTTGATGGTCAGCCGACGGCGGTGGGGCGCCGACGAGGGGCTGCGGACGTACAACGGGGCGTCCTGCGCGCGGCCGAAGTACACGACGACAGTGCTGGCCGCGTTCGTGCATCACACCGCGGACCGCAACGACTACACCCGGACGCAGGTCGCGGCGATGGTGCGGGCGATGTACGCGTACCACGTGAAGAGCCGCGGCTGGTGCGACCTCGGGTACAACTTCCTCGTCGACCGGTTCGGCCGGATCTTCGAGGGTCGCGCGGGCGGCGCACAGCTGCCGGTGCTCGGCGCGCACACCGCGTCGTACAACGCGAACTCGTTCGGCGTCGCGGTGATCGGGAACTTCGACCAGGTCGCGCCGCCGGCGGCGATGCTCGAGTCGACGGCCCGGGTGATCGCGTGGAAGCTGGACGCCAACTACCGGTCGCCGTCGGCAACGATCAAGCTCGACGGAAAGTTTCTGCACACGGTTTCCGGACATCGCGACACGAAGGCCACGGACTGTCCGGGAACCCAGCTGTACAAGAAACTCGGCTGGCTGCGGCAGCGGGTGAACACGTTGATGGGCGGCACGTTCTCCACCCCGATCTACCGGTACGCACGGAAACTCGGTTTCCGGAACCTCGGCCAGCCGTTCTGGGGCGAGCACCCGACGCGGACCGGGAGGGCGACGTACTTCGCTACCCGGGACGTCTTCTACTCCGTTGCCACCGGCCCACATTCCACCGCCGGCGCTTTCCGGACCCGGTTCCGGCAGCTCGGCGCGGGAAGCGCGCGGCTCGGGTTGCCGATCACCGACGCGTACCAGGTGCACGGCGGGGTCCGGCAGAAGTTCCAGCGCGGCTGGCTGGTCTGGGACCGCCGCGCCCGGCAGGTCCACGTCGTCTACGGGAGAGCAGAATGAGAAAACGTGTGATCGCGGCGGTCGTGCTGTCGTCGACGGTGGTCAGTACGACCGCACACGCCCGCGAGATCACGCCGGCCGTGCCTGCCGTGACTGGGCCGGACACCGCGATCAACGGCCGCGGGTTCGGGCACGGTCGCGGGCTGTCCCAGTACGGCGCCCAGGGGGCCGCGCTCGCGGGGAAGTCGGTGAAGCAGATCCTCGACTTCTACTACCCGGGTACGACCTCCGGGAGGGCGACCGGCAACATCCGGGTGCGGATCAGCGCCGACACCACCGACGGCGTCCGGGTCGGCGCGGCGAACGGGCTCGCGGTCCGCTCGTTCGCCACCGGGAAGGTCTACCCGTTGCCCAAGGCATCGACGATCAACCAGTGGTCGATCGACCCGAACGGCGAGCACGGCACCAAGCTCAGCTCGTACAACGCGACGACCAGGACCTGGACGCTGTACAAGACGTTCACGGGGATGGCACAGTTCGAGGGCGCGTCCGTGATCGGGCTGGTGCTGCCGAGCGGCGACGTACGGCGGTACCGCGGTGCGCTGCGGGCGATCGACGTCTCCGGTTCGCATCTCGACACCGTGAACGTGCTGCCGCTCGAGTACTACCTGCGCGGCGTCGTACCGCGGGAAGCCGTGACGAGCTGGCGGGCGGCGGCGCTCCAGGCCCAGGCCGTTGCCGCGCGCACCTATTCGGTCTTCCACCGGGACCGCGCAGGCGCGAAGGCGTACGACCTGTGCGACACCACGTCGTGCCAGGTGTACGGCGGGTACGACGCCGAGGAGACGTCGACGAACACCGCGATCGCGGCGACCGCCGGGCAGATCCGGCTCTACCAGGGCAGGCCGATCTTCGCGGAGTTCTCCTCGTCGAACGGCGGGGCGACGGCGGCCGGTGACGCGCCGTACCAGCTGACCAAGGTGGACGGCTGGGACGCGTACCCGCGGAACGGGAACCCGAACGTCACCTGGAAGGTGACCCGGACGGCCGCCGAGATGCAGGCGGTGTTCGACGTCGGGTCGATCCGGTACGTCCGGGTGCTGAAGCGGACCGGGGTCGGCCCGGGCGGCGGGCGGGCGCTCACCGTACAGGCCGTCGGGTCCCGCGGGTCGCGGGTGCTGACCGCGGACCAGGTCCGGATCCGGCTGCACCTCCGCTCGGGCTGGATCAGCTTCGCGGCCCGCTGACCTGATATGCCAACTGCGGTCGCCGAAGAGCCGGTGGCTGAACCATTGACGTGCCCGCTCTGCGCCGGTTAGAACGTGACATCGCTGTCAACCACCGCCCAGGAGGAGCAGGTCGATGCGCACAAAGCTTGGTATATCAACACGTCTGGCCGCTGGAATGCTGACGGTCGCGGTCCTTGGATCGCTGAACCTGGCCACGGCGAGTGCAGGCCCCGAGGGCGGGGCCGACCCCGTCGCAGCGGCTCGGGCCAGGGCGTCGTACGACGCCATCAACACGTACTTCGACGCCGGCCGTGGGCTGCTGCTCGAGGAGTACCCGAACACCCAGTCCAACGCGTACTCGTACGTCTGGCCGTACTCGCAGGCGGCGATCGCGGCCGAGGACCTGGCCGGTGTACCCGGCGCGGGCCGCGCCGGGTCCGCGGAGGCGGACCGCCGGGTCGCGGCGTACCAGTTCTACTGGAACTCCGGGACCACGCCGACCGGGTACGACTCGTACGTCCGGCCGCCGAACGGGCAGGGCGGCGACAAGTTCTACGACGACAACGAGTGGATCGGCCTGAACATGATCCAGCGCTACAAGCGGACTGGTGACCGCGCTGCGCTGGCTCGTGCCAAGGACATCTTCGCGCTGGTCGTGCACGGCTGGGACACGGATCCGTCGCACCCGTGCGCGGGTGGCGTGTACTGGACGCAGGCGCCGTGGAGTCAGGACCGCAACACGGTGTCGAACGGTCCGGGAGCGGAGCTCGGTGCGCACCTGTACCTGCTGACGCACGACAAGTCCTACCTGACGTGGGCCAAGAAGATGTACCAGTGGGCGCAGACCTGCATGCTGGCGCCGAACGGTCTGTACTGGGACCACATCGACCTGGCCGGGAACGTCGAGAAGACGCAGTGGAGCTACAACCAGGGCGTGATGCTCGGCGCCGGCGTGTTGTTGTTCAAGGCAACGGGTGACGGGCGCTACCTGCGGGACGCGAAGTCGGTGGCGAACGCGTCGCTGGCGTTCTACGACACCCCTGAAATGCTCGCGAAACAAGGCGCCGCGTTCAACTCGATCTGGTTCAAGAACCTGCTGATCCTGGACTCGGTCAGCCCCGACCCCCGCTACCGCAAGGCGATGCAGTCCTACGCCGACTACAACTGGAACACCACCCGCGACCCCGCCACCAACCTGTACAAGTTCCGCGCGGGCACAGTAGAACTCCTCCAACAATCAGGCATCACCCAGGTCCACGCCCTCCTGGCCTGGCCCCGCTCCCGCTACGGCCTCCTCGCCTAACCAGAAACCGTTACGTCCGAAGATGTGAGGGCTCGCACCCACACTTCTTCGGACGTAAGCGGTGGTCAGGCTGCTGCTGTTGCGGTTTTGATGTCGACCGGTGTGATGGGGGTGCCGTCCTGCGGGCTTTGCTGGGGAGTGACGCCCGCCTCCGCCGCCTTGTCGATCAGCTTCAGACTCGGCTCGTCGATCGTCCCGAACGCCGTGTACTGCGCCGTCAACCCGGAAGCATCGCCGTACACAATGAAGAACTGACTGCCATTCGTACTCGGCCCCGAGTTCGCCATCGCCAGCATCCCGCGCCCGTACTTCAACGTCGGATAAACCTCGTCCGCAAAGCTGTACCCCGGCCCACCCGACCCGGTCCCGGTCGGATCCCCGCACTGCAACACCTGCAGCCCCGCACCAACGGTCAACCGATGGCACTTCGTGTTGTCGAAGTACTTCTGCCCGACCAAGCTCAGGAAGTTCTTCACCGCACACGGCGCGAGCGCACTGTCCAGCGTCAGCTGCAGATCCCCGATCGACGTGGACAGGCTGACCTTCGACGTACCGGACGCCTTCGTCTTCCCGTCCGCCGGCAGGTTCACCTTCTTCGCCGCCGGATCAGCGCTCTTCTTGTACGTGCAGTTCATCTCGGCAGCCAGCGGCTTCGCCCGCTTCGGCGCCGGGAACATCGCGGTCGGGATACTCGACGGCTTGTTCTCCGGCGCCACCGACGGCGCGGCCGCCGGCTTCCCGGCACCGCCTCCGAAGACCACGAACGCCCCGACGACGACCACGACCACCGTCACGACCGCCGCCACGGTGACCGCGACGTTCCGGCGCTGTCGCCGGTGCTCCGCGTCCCGCTCGGCCTGTCGCTTCGCCTTCCGCGCCGCCAGCTGCTGCTGGTGGGTCTTCTTGGACATGCAGTAACCCTCCTCAACCGGATGCCTGGACGGAACCTACAGCGTCAACCTGAGAACTGTCTGTCAAACCGAGGTCTGCAAGCACGATTACCCGATCGTTAGCGGTCAGCGCCAGTGCGGCCTCCCGCGGAGGGTTCAGCACGACGCCGTACCCCGGCGGCTGGTGGAACCTGCTCGCGACCCGGTACCCGATCGCCGTCTCGCCCCGCCGGCGCGCTGCCTCCGCGACGGTCGCGAAGTTCGCGACGGTCCCCGGTACGAGGTAATCGCCGGCCGGCTTCAGGTAGATCTCCGCGCCCTCCGGCCCGAGCAGCTCGGTGAACACCTCGGCCAGGTGCAGGTTCTGGCTGAGCTGGGTGAGCAGCAGGCTGATCAGTTTCTCGCTGACCACGAAGTCGTCGGCCTCGGTGACCTGCGCGATCTCCCGGTTGGCGTCGTCGTTGATCTCGCTGACGATCGAGTACGGCGCGTTCAGCCGCTGCTCGAGGTCGCGGATGTGCAGCAGGGTCAGCAACGTACGGGCGTCCGCCTGCTGCTCGTCGAGGTCGTCCGCGGCCAGGATGATCACGTGCTGGTAGCCGCCGACGTCGAGTGCCTCGAGGGCGCCGCGGTTCGTCGGGTCGCAGGTCGTCGTACCGATCGTCAGGTTCGGGTACGTACCGGGCCGCGGCTCGCCGGTACCGGCGATCTGCAGGTGCGAGCCGCAGGTGGCGAAGCCGTCGAGCAGGTCGAGGATCTTCGGGGCGCGCTTGTTCCAGCCGATCATCAGCGTCCGGGCGGGGCACGGCTCGGGTTCGGCCGACAGCGCGATCGCGTCCTCGACGATCTGCGCCGGGGCCGCCGACCGGCGGATCAGCGCCTCGTCCTCGGCGAGCAGGATCAGCTCGTCGCCGTCAGCCAGCACGGCGTCGACGGACGGGTTCAGTACGACGCGCCCGTCGACGTACCGGATGCCGACCGGGATGCCGCGGTCGTACGTCCGGCTGGCGTCGCCGAACGGCTGCCCCACCGCCGCCGGATCGCTGCGCAGGTAGAACTCGTTGCCGCCGAACGACAGCAGCTCCATGCACACCGCCGACAGCCCGGACTGCCGGTGCGCCTGCACGATCAGCCGTACGGCGAGGTCGTCGGCGCCGATCAGCTGCGTCCGCGGACCTCCCGCGAGCTGTGCCGCGGCCAGGTTGTCGGACTCCCGCAGCGCCGCCACCACCTGCGGCCCGTCGGCGCGGCGGGCCCGTTCGCCGAGAGCGAGCAGGATCTTGATCACCTGGATGTCCGCGTCCTCGGTGGCCGGCGGGAGCACCATCACCGAGCTGGCCGCGGACAGGTTCACCAGGTCGAGGTCGGCCGGGCGCAGCGGATTCCCGGTCCGGCAGACCACGACGGTCTTCCCGTGGTCGCCGATGCGGGCACGGAGCTCGTCCTCCATCTCCACCTTGTCCTTGTCGGCGAGGATCGCGACGCAGGTACGGCGCTGGTCCTGGTTGGCCTGCACCAGCTCGGCGACCACCGTGAACACCTGCTCGGACCACCCGAGGACGACCGTGTGCCCACGCTCGACGACCCGCGAACGCCCCTTCCGCAGGTCCTCGATCTTCGCGTCCAACCCGGTTGTGATGACTCCGATGAACGCACTCACGACGAAGATCCCGCCGATCGTGATCAGCAGCATCAGGAACAGGAACAGCGGACTCCCGCTGTCGCCGGCGACCGTGCCCGTGTCGATCGCCCGCATCAGCGTCATCCAGAACATCTCCGCCCAGCCCCCGTGCTGAACGACATCCTTCGGCACCAGCCAGATCGCCAGCAGCGACATCACCAGCACCAGCACCGCCGAGGCGCACCCCAGCCACACAATCAACGCCGGCGTCCCCCGCGACATCGTGCTGTCGAACCAGTACCGAACCCGCTCCCGCCACATACCCCACTCCTCACATCCAACCCAACCCGCGCACTATGCCACGCCGAAGGTGAACGAGCACCCGCCACCGGGGAACGCGACACCACTGGTCCGGTTGCCACCTCCGGCGAGTGCGCGTCCGGTGCTGAGGCGCGGCCGTCTTGGCGCCCCGGCTATCCCCAGGGGAGGCTGCTCGTTCAGCTCGAGTCCCACCCCAGCTGAGGTGGGGTGGCGCGGGCCTTGCGCACGGCACCTCAGCTGGAGTGCGGCCGAGATGCGGCTGATCCCGGCCGGGTCAAGGAAGTGCTTCAGCCGCAGGAGTTGCGTGGAATGCATCGGCAGACCCTCGGACCTGGCCGGATAGATGTAGGCGATGTCAGTGGACTCGTCCGACCAACGAGTTGTTCCTCCGATGGTGCGCGCCGTCAGGCAGCCGATGGTGCGTGCCGTCTGAATTTTCCTGAATCCGCAGTACGCCGTGGGCGCGCTGGCGAGGTGCGTCGGGCGGCGGCTGCAGAACGAGACGGTCACGCAGCGATCTGGGGGAGCCCGGGCTGGGTGCTACGGGTACCCGGCTGGGTGCGCGAGCCGACGCTCGTTCCGCCACTTATCCACGCCGTCCGCCGATCCCCGATCCCCGACCGTCGATCCCCACGCGCCGGTCCCCACGAGGGCCGATCCCCAACGAGGGCCATCCCCACGAGCCAATCCCCCGAGAGGACCGATCCCCACGAGCCAATCCCCCCAGAGGACCGATCCCCACGAGCCAACCCCCGAGTGCCGATCCCGTCCGCTGATCCCCATGCGCCAATCCCCCTAGCGCCGATCCCCGTGCGCCGATCCCCGTGCGCCGATCCCGCGGGCGCCGATGATCTGGAAGGGGCTCATCTAGAAGGGGGGTAGGTCGTGCGGTGGGTCTGGTGAGGATGGTTGCTGGGTGATGGGTCCGCGGGCTGGTGGGATGGTGGTGTATCTGTGGCCGGTGGGTGCGGTCAGGGTGAGGGAGCCGTCGGGGTGGTGGGTGGTGGTCCAGCCCCAGGTTTTGGTGTCTTTGATGACGTGGTGGTATTCGCAGAAGGGTGCGAGTCCGGCGAGGCTGGTTTCTCCGGTGCGGGCGTATGGGGTGATGTGGTCGCGGTCGCATTCGCGGGAGGTGCGGTTGCAGCCGGGCCAGGCGCAGACGGGGTGTCTGGCCAGCAGGGTTTCGGTGACCAGTGTGCCGGGGTCGTGGCGGGTGGTGGAGGCTTCGAGTACGGCGCCGTTGGTGGGGTCGGTGAGGAGTCGGCGCCAGGTGCCGTTGGTGGCGATGCGGCGGGCCATGTCGGCTGGGATGGGGCCGTAGCCTGCGAGTTCGCAGGTGTCGTCGTCCATGCCGAGCAGTGTGGTGATCGGGATGAGGACTTCGATGTGGGGCCGTCGCCGATGCTGATCGGGGAGTCGTCGGCCGAGCCAGTCGAGCCCGTTGTGCAGGATCTGCTCGAACAGGTCGGCGACCACGTCGGCGCGCCGCTGTGGCGCGATCCGCCCGTCGGGCCCTGTCCCGGCAGCAGGGCGAGCGGTGCCGGGTGGTCCTGCTTCTGGTCCGGCTGGGTGAGCGGGGTTGTCTGGTCCCGGCCCGGCTGGGTGAGCGGGTTTGTCTGATCCCGCCCGGGCAGGGTGCGCGGGGCCGTCAGGTCCCGGCCCGGCTGGGTCGATGGCGTCGGCGGTGGCGGGGGTTTGCGGGTCGGTCGGCGCCGCGGTGTGGAGGTCGTGAGTGGTGGCCTCGTGTGCGAGTACTTCGGCCGCCGGCTGCTCGGTGGTGGGCAGGCCGGCGTACCCCTCGGTGGTGGGCGAGTCGGTGCGCGCCTCGGCTGGAGTGGGCGAGCCGGTGCGCGCCTCGGCTGAAGTGGGCGAGTCGGTGCGTCCCTCGGCTGTACTGGGTGAGGTGGTGTGGGTGTCGGTTGGGCTGGGTGGACTGGATGGGGCAGTGTTTTCGGCGGGGGTGCTGGAGCGGTCGGTGCTGGTGTTTCGGTGGCGGCGGGTGAGTGTGCCGGATGTGCCGTCTGCATGGCTGCGTGGCGCCTGGTCGGGTTCAGGCTCTGGGGCGGCAGTGTGATCGGCGTCGTCGGCGGGCGCGTCGGCGGGCGTGCTGGGGTTCGTGGGTGTGGGGTTGTTGTCGGGTGGGGTGGTGCGGGTATCAGAGGGCCGCGCGGGGGTGCTGCGTTTGGCGAGGTCGGCCATGGCTTGGATGACGATCCACATTTGCTGGATTTTGTCGGCGGTGTGCACGATCCACAGCCCGGCCATGCCGTCGGCGAGGGGGACGATCTTGCAGGTGCGGTCGGTGGTGGCGGCGTGGTGCCGGTCGGTGTGTTCGCGGGTGGTGTGTTTGGCGACCTGGCGGCGCAGGGAGGCGTTCAGGTTCTGGTGGGTTTGGCCGGGGGCGCGTTTCAGGACGTGGGTTTCGACGGCTTGGGCTGCGGTGGGTGGCAGGGTGCGGGTGGCTTCGGAGATGGCGAGGGCTTTGGAGAACGTGAGTGCGCCGCAGCGCAGGGCGGTGTGGGTGGCGGTGAGGGTGCTGGTGAGGTGCAGGGCGGTGTCGATGTGTCTGGCGGCGGTGGTGGTGGACAGGTGCAGGGCGGCGGCGATCTCGGCGGCCCAGGAGCGTTCGGGGTCGATGGGGCGGCCGGAGGGGTCGAGCTGGGTTGGGCGGGGGATCTCGGTGGCCTGGGTTTTGCGTTGCCGGACGAAGCAGGCCTGCGCGCCGGTCCTGATCGAGGCGGCCCAGGCTTCCATCCGGGCTGCGGCTTTCATTGCCTCGATCAGCGCGATCGGGGACTCGCATTGCGGGCGTAGCTGTTCCAGGGCGGCGGCCAGTTCGGCGCCGGGTGGCAGGAACACCCAGGCCGGTGCCTTCAACCGCAGCATCGCGCGTTCGGCCTCGTCCTGGTCGACTCCGGCCCACTCCTCCCAGTCCAGCCGGTCGACCCGCGACATCGGCGGCAGGTCGTCGTACAGGTCCTCCTCGGACAGGTACCGCGGCACACACGAACCATCAACGTCATACAGATCGTCAAGATCGTACGAATCATCCGGCGGAACGAGGAAGGATCCGTCGGGTGGCGCGCACAGACAAGCCCGTGGAGCGGAACTCTCCGCCGGGCCGGCATCCGGGCTGATCGCCACTGCGTTCATGGATTGATAATAGAACAGATGTTCGAAGTGGCCAAATCTGGGAGCTCTTTGGAGACTGTGATGTCTCAGGACTTCGGTGACGTTTGGGGTTTGTCGGTGTGTGGTCCGGGTGGTCTGCCGTTGCCGACGTAGGCGGTGCCGGGTGGGGTCGGGTGTGTTCGATGAGGATCTCGCCGTGGAGGTCGGTGATGGTGATCGTGTCGCCGGTCTTGTTGCCGTTGGTGATGACGAGGACGTGCTGGAAGCCTCGTCGCCCGTCGACCATGTACTGGGTCTTGTCCAGGTAGAAGGCGCCGTTGCTGGTCAGCGTCTTCACGACGGTGTCGTCGGGCAGGTCTGTGGGTGCCGGTGCGGGGGCGGGTCGGGGCCGGCTGGCGGGACGGCGGATCAGGTCGTGGGTAGGGCGAGGTGCCTCGGCCTTCGCGGTGGTCTGCCAGGCGGTCAGTGGTGTGACACGGCCGGGCAGTCCTTAGTGGGGACGTTGGGTGTTGTAGATGTGGTCGAAGGCGTCGACCTGGGTCTGCAACTGGGCCAGGTCGGCGGCGAGTGGTTGTTTGTCGAGGTAGCGGAACAGGGTCTGGTGGAAGCGTTCGTTTTTGCCCTGGGTGGTGGGTTTGTAGGGCTTGCCGGTGATCGGTTCGACGCCCAGGGCCATCACGTGGACGACGAGCTGTCCCAGGAGTCCGCGGCGTGACGGGTTGAGCGCGGACCCGTTGTCGGACAGCAGCCGTTGCGGCACGCCATGGGCGGCCACGGCCTTGTCGAACACGACGATCGCGGCCTCGGCGGTCTCGCCCCACGCGACGTGGGAGGCGACCGCGTAGCGGGAGTGGTCGTCGATGAGCTGGAAGATCACGCATTTGCGCCCCCGGGTGAGCACGTATTCGGTGGCGTCGAGCTGCCAGCACGCGTTCGGGGCTGGATACACGAACCGGCGCCACGCCGCCCTCGGCTTCTTGCACCCGGACGGCCTGCGTCTTGACTTCGTCGGTCAGTTTGGACGGGCTCGTCCTCGGCCGGCGGGTCCGGGGCTCGAGCACTGCGGCCGGCCCATCGACCAAGGCGCGCTTGCGCAGCTCGTAGAACGACTTGCGGGAGATGCCGTGCTCGACACAGAACGTCGACACCGCCCCGCGAGGAGCATCATCGGGCCACTGCGAGATCGCGAGCCGAACACGAGGATCGATGGGTTCACTGGCAGCCGTCCCCGAACCGTCGGGGCTGAAGTGTCACCACCAAGAACACCCAAACCGTCACCGATGTCCTGATGCAGAACTGTCACCTATGTCCTGAGACATAACAGGAGCTCTTAGGAGATCTCCTGTCTCAGGACAGGAGCTCTTTGGAGACCTCGAAGGTGGTGTCGATCGGCGCAGGCGTGTTCGTAAGGACGGGATGAGGGCTGCCCGGGAGCGGCGTGCTGACGGGAGCTGAGAAGGACGTTGCTGATGATGGCGTAGACGGAGTTGGGCGCCGCCACCTTCCGCCGCTCGAGCGCTCGCCATGGGCGTCGTGTTCGGCCCCGGTTCTCGGGCTGCTCGGGTTGGCATGCTTGAGTTGCCGTACGGCCTGATCGTGGGCTCGACCAACGGCTGGGGTGGTGTCTTGTTCTTCGCGGTCTTCTGGTTCTGGCCGCTCTCAGGCTCCCGCTCAGAGTTCGACGAGGGTCCAGCGGAGGTAGGTTTCGTCGATGTAGGGCGTCCAGGCGCGGGGTGGGGATGTGGGACTGGGTGGCGGCGTGGGTTCGGTAGGCGTGGGCTTGTAGTGCGGGTTGATTGTGGGCGAGCGAGTCCGCGACGTCGGCGTACATCTCGCTTATGGTGAACCACTTCGGGCCGTCGAAGCCGCCGCCCTCGGCGTCGAACGTGCCGACGGAGCCGTGCAGGTCGCCTTGGCGCAGATCCACGAGGAGATGGGAATCGGTGCCTGCGTCGCCGATCGGGAGGAATCCGTCGAGCCATTCGGAGGACCGGCTGCCGGCCGGCTGGGTCTCGGCCGGACGGTCCCACTCGGAGTAGATCCTGCACAGCATCTCGCGGTCCCGTAGCATCCGGTCGATGCCCATCGGGGTGTACAGGACGGGGATGAGGTTTCCGAAGGCCGCCCGCCGGCCGAATCCGTTGTTCATCAGCAACCAGGCGATCAGGTCGCTCGGCAGGCGGCGATCCATCGCGGTCCGGAGCGCGGAGATCTCGCCCATCGACGCCGGCGGCTGGAGGTGTTCGAGGGCAGGTGGCAGGTGCTGCTCCAGCCAGGCGACGATCGAGTGCCACGACTCGGCTACCGGACGGCTCATAACTCCCGGATGATGTCAGAAGCCGGGCTCAACTCGTACGGGGGAAGAGGCGGCCGGCGAGATCGAGGCCGGTGATGGTGCCGTCGGAGGCGCGGGTGAAGTAGCCGAGCTGGCCGGTCAGGCCGCCTTCGGTGACGATGTATTCGTCGTTGGGGAGCAGGCCGATCTCGGCGGCGGGGTAGTCCGGGGGCATCTCGGCGTCGGAGGCGGCGCGGAGTTCGGGTTTGATGCCGACGGCGAGGGTGATGTGGGTGCCGTCGGTGGCGATGTCCAGGTTCATCGCGTCGATCTCGTAGCGGCCGGCGGCCTCCTGTGCGCGGGTGGCGTCGTACGGCAGGGGTTCGGGGTCGTGCTCGGTCAGGCCGAGGAAGTGTTCGAGCGCCCACCGGACCACGGTCTGGTTGAAGGTGTAGCCGTCGGGTCCGCCGTTCGTCAGGGACACGATCGCGAAGTTCCGGTCCGGTACGACGAGCAGCTCGGCGAACTGCCCGTTGCCGGAGCCGCCGTGCCCGATCGTCCGGACGCCGTCGATGGTCCGCGTGAACCAGCAGATCCCGATCCCGTCGCCGAACGAGCTCGCCCGCAGCTCGACGGTCCGGTCGCGCATCCCGTGCAGTACGTCGGCCGGCAGCAGCCCGTCACCGGTACCGAGGTGAAACCTTGCCCAGCGCAACAAATCGCCAACGGTGGTGACCACGCCGCCACCGGGGTTGTTGCCGCGCTCGCCGGCCCGGTTCGCCTTCCACGGTACGGCGGGCCGCAGCGTGCCGTCGTCCCCGCGGTTGTGGCCGACGACGAACTTCCGGATCATCACCTCGTCCACGTCGAACAAGGTGTTGCGCAACTCGAGCGGTTCCAGCAGCAACGAGGCGATCGCCTTCTCGTACGGCTGCCCGGTGACGTTCTCGATGATCCGCCCGGCCAGGTTGTACCCGGCCTGGCTGTACGACGCCCTGCTGCCGGGGACCGCGATGATCGGCAGCGTCGCCAGCTTCCGCACGAACGCGGCCAGCGACACGTCCCCGTCCTCGGTGTCGATGACGTTCCACTCCAGGCCGCCGGTGTGGTTGAGCAGGTTGAGCACGGTGATCCGCTCGGCGACGTCCTCGTCGAGCAGCCGCAGCTCGGGAACGTAGCGCCGTACCGGAGCGTCGAGCTGGACCTTGCCCTGCTCGACCAGCCGCAGCAGCGCGGTCGCGGTGAAGGTCTTGGAGACCGACGCGATGTGGAACAGCGTGTCCCGGTCGACCGGCTGCGGGTTGGCCAGGCTGGTCACGCCGTGCGTCACCACCGTCTCCTCGCCGTCCATCAGCACTCCGACGGCCACTCCCGGGATCCCGAACTGCTCCGCGCTCTTCGCGACGAACTCGGTCAGCATCTGCCTCACTCCTTCTCGACTTGAACTAAGTGCAAGTAGACTCTAACCCGACAATTGAACTAAGTTCAAGTCATGCCCCGAGACGTCCTCACGGTCGACCAGATCCTCGCCGCGGCCATCGCGCTGCTCGACGAGGAGGGCCTCGACGGCCTGAACATGCGCGCCCTCGGCCAGCGGCTCGGATCGGCGCCGACCGCGATCTACTGGCACATCAAGACCAAGGACGAGCTCGTCCAGCGGGCCGGCGACGCGATCTGGGCGGAGATCACGCTCCCCGATCTGGACGCCACGGACTGGCGTACGGCGGCTACGGGACTGGCGACCGGTCTCCGCGCGATGCTGCTGCGGCACCCCTGGTACGGGCAGGCGTTCGGCAGCCACCTGATGTCCGGCCGCGGCAAGTTCCGGTACGACGACCACACGCTGGACCTCTACGAACGCGCCGGCTTCGCCTCGGCGGACGCGGATCGCGCAGCCGCCACGGTGCTCGTCTACGTCCTCGGAAGCTCGCTCGGTGCCGCCGCGGAGGTGTCGCTGAACCGGCGGCTGAGCCGTGGCGGGCAGGACGCCGAGCGCACGATCAAGGAGTTCGTCGGCGAGGCGGCATCCGTGGCGGCGGAGTTCCCGCGGCTACGGGTGCGCCTGGAGACGACGGCCGCGACGGAGTACGCCGCGGCGCCCGACGACGCGTTCGAGTTCGGGCTGCGGGCGATCCTCGACGGCTTCGGGACCCGGCTTCAGCTGTGACCGCCGCCCCAGACGACGCAGAACTCGTTGTCTTCGACCGCGTCGATGACCGGGACGGGCTCCACCCGATCAGCCCTTGATCTCGCAGATGGTGGCACCGGCCGCGACGGTGGCGCCGACCTCGGCGCTCAGGCCGGTCACGGTACCGGCCTTGTGGGCGTTCAGCGGCTGCTCCATCTTCATCGCCTCGAGGACCACGATCAGGTCGCCCTCGGCGACGGTCGCGCCCTCCTCGACCGCGATCTTGACGATGGTGCCCTGCATCGGCGACGTCAGCGAGTCACCGGACGCCGCGGAGCTCTTGGTACCGCCCGCGCGCCGGGCCGGCTTCTTCTTGCCGGCAGCCCCGGCGGCCGGCGCGACCCCGCCCAGGCCGGCCGGCAGCACGACCTCGAGCCGCTTACCGCCGACCTCGACCGTCACCTTCTCCCGCTCGGCCTCGTCAGGCGTTTCGGCCGTCGGCCCGTCGTACGGCGTGAGCTGGTTGTCGTACTCGGTCTCGATCCACCGGGTGTGCACCTTGAACCCTTCGGTCCCGACGAACGCCGGGTCCGAAACCACCGAAGAATGGAACGGGATCACCGTCGGCATGCCCTCGACGACGAACTCGCGCAGCGCCCGCCGCGACCGCTCCAGCGCCTGCGTCCGGTCCCGCCCGGTGACGATCAGCTTGGCGACCAGCGAATCGAACGCACCCGGCACGGTCTCGCCCTGGTCGTACCCGCCGTCCAGCCGTACGCCGGGACCCGAAGGCGCGTGCCAGCGCAGCAAGGTCCCCGGGGCGGGCAGGAACCCGCGGCCGCCGTCCTCGGCGTTGATCCGGAACTCGATCGAGTGCCCGGACACCGCCGGGTCGTCGTACCCGAGCTCCTCGCCCTGAGCGATCCGGAACATCTCCCGCACCAGGTCCAGCCCGGTGACCTCCTCGGACACCGGGTGCTCGACCTGCAGCCGGGTGTTCACCTCGAGGAACGAGATCAGCCCGTCCTGCCCGACCAGGAACTCGCACGTCCCGGCGCCGACGTACCCGGCCTCGCGGAGGATCTTCTTGGACGACGAGTACAGGATCTCCAGCTGCTCAGCGGACAGGAACGGCGCCGGCGCCTCCTCGACCAGCTTCTGGTACCGGCGCTGCAGCGAGCAGTCCCGCGTCGACACCACCACAACGTTGCCGTGGGCATCGGCCAGGCACTGCGTCTCGACGTGCCGCGGCTTGTCCAGGTACCGCTCCACGAAGCACTCGCCGCGGCCGAAAGCGGAGACAGCCTCCCGGGTCGCCGACTCGAACAGCTCCGGTACCTCGTCCAGCGTCCGGGCGACCTTCATCCCGCGGCCGCCACCGCCGTACGCCGCCTTGATCGCGATCGGCAGCCCGTACTCCTCGGCGAACGCGATCACCTCGGAGGCATCCGCGACCGGGTCCGGCGTACCGGGAACCTGCGGCGCGCCGACCCGCTCCGCGATGTGCCGTGCCTTGACCTTGTCGCCGAGCGAGTCGATCGCCGACGGCGGCGGGCCGATCCAGATCAGCCCGGCGTCCAGGACCGCCTGCGCGAAGTCGGCGTTCTCGGCCAGGAAGCCGTAGCCCGGGTGCACGGCGTCCGCCCCGGAGCGGGCCGCCACGTCCAGGATCTTGGCGATGTTCAGGTAGGAGTCGGCCGGCGTCGACCCGTCCAGCGCGTACGCCTCGTCGGCGAGCCGGACGAAGAGCGCGTCCCGGTCCTGGTCGGCGTACACGGCGACGCTGCCGAGCCCCGCGTCGGCGGCGGCCCGGACGACCCGGACGGCGATCTCGCCCCGGTTCGCGACCAGCACCTTGGTGATCTGCTTGCTGTCGGACACAGCTGGCTCCCTTCGGCTGGCCCGAGTCTAGGGTCAAGCAGCCGTCCAGGAGGACAGGGCGTTGATCACACCACGGTGCTGGTCACCCTGTCCACCTGGTGGACAGCACTCCAGGGCTCAGCGGTAGGCCTTCGAGACCGCGTCCAGGAGTCGTTCGAGCGTGTCGTACGTCGGGGTGTCCGCGACGTCGATCACGTCCTTCGCGACCGGGATGTTGCGCTGGCTCACCACGTCCGCGAACTGGGTCTCGTCCGCGGTCCGGAAACCGTGCCGGGCCGCGAGCCGCTGCAGTTCGGTGTCGGTCGAGAGCAGTTCGCCGAGCTTCTCGCCGTTCGCGTTCAGCGAGACCAGCGTGTGCTTGGACTGCACGGTCGGCGACGGGTACATCAGCACCATGCCCGGCTTGAGCTTGCGCTCCACCGCGGCCTCGACGAACTGTGCCTCGTAGATGTTGACCATCGGCGACTTGCCCATGCCGAGCGACAGGTAGTCGTCGAACGGGCCTTCGCTGGAGTTGTCGGTGTAGCCCTGGTTAACGAACAGCGGCGCGACCAGCGGGAGCACCTTCCGCTCGTCCGCCGCGCTCTGCACCACACTGTTGTGGTTGGCAACATACGTGACGATCGACAGGAACATCGCCGCCGAGTTCGAGGTCCGCGGGTCGGTGGTGGTGATCAGGATCCGCTTGTTCACCGGGTACGTCGTGTTGCCGCGGATGTTCGTCCAGCGCCAGTTCGCCTTCGCGAGGTCGACGTACTTGCGGATGTCGAAGTACCAGGTGCCGTTGATCTTGCGGGCGATCCCGCTGGCCGACAGCAGGTCGACGATCGGCTGGTACGTCGCGATCGCCATCGGCGAGGAGAACACGGGGTAGGTCTTGCCGTGCACCGCGGGACGGCCCGAGGTGGGCTGCAGGATCCGCTCCGCGGCGGTGCTGCTGGACGGGAACGCGAAGTCGTACTTGCCGAGGTCGACCGAGGTGGCGATCTCGCGCGACCCGGCGGTGTCGACCTGCACCGCGAACCCGTGCTTGGCGAGCGCGGCCTTGACGTCGGGGTCCTCGAAGTACGCGCGCTTCTCGGAGCCGATGACCCCGCTGACGGTGATGAGTCCGGGGTTCGCCTGCGCGTCGTTGCCGTTGCGTACCACCAGCACGGTTGCCACGGTCGCCAGCACCAGAACCCCGGCAACCGCAGCCGGCAGCGCGATCGGGAAGCGGCGGCGGAAGGCACCGAACCCTCCCTGACCGTCCCGACCGCCACCACCCGCGGCGCCGTCACCGGCTGTCTCGGTGGCCGCCGCGGCGTGCTTTCCAGCTTCCAGGGTGACGGCCGGTCTGGTCCACTTGGCCTTGCGTTCGTCCGGTGCGGACTGCTCGGCCGGGTCGGGCTTCGGGGTCAGCTCCTCGCGAACGATTCGTTCGATCAGGATCGGTACATAGTCGCGGACCGGGTCGCCGGCGAAGGTCTCGCGGGCGGCGCGGATCGCGGTCTCGATGTCTTCGGGAGTATGGATGTCGGCGAAGGTCGAGGTGAGCCTGCTGGTCAGGTTCTCGATCGCCTTCTGTTCACGCACGGTGTCAAGCTTCAAGAGGATGTCTCCACATGACGGTCACTTGAGCGGCGCCGGACCTGAAGCCCCCGTATGCGGCGCCACGCATATCCTTCCGTCTGAGAGGTCCAACCAGAGGAGACGTGATGACCGGAATTCTTGAGCCGTTGGCAGGTTCCGCCCCGGCGGTCTGGGAGAAACTCGACGACCGGTTCGCCGGGATCCGCGGCGACAGCCGGCTCGAGCGGCTGTGGACCGGCGGCCGCTGGGTCGAGGGCCCGGTGTACTCCGCCGCCGGCCGCTACCTGCTCTGGAGCGACATCCCGAACGACCGCATCCTGCGTTGGGACGAGACGTCGTACCAGGTCTCCGCCTTCCGGCACCCAGCCGGCAACACCAACGGCCACACCCGGGACACCGAGGGGCGCCTGGTGAGCTGCGAGCACGGGAATCGCCGGGTGACACGGACCGAGCACCACGGGGGCATCACCGTGCTCGCCCACGAGTACGACGGCAAGCGCCTGAACAGCCCGAACGACGTGGTGGTCAGGCGCGACGGATCCATCTGGTTCACGGACCCGGCGTACGGCATCGACTCCGACTACGAGGGCTACAAGGGCGAGATCGAGACCGGTGGTTGCCACGTCTACCGGGTCTCGCCGGACGGCGTCCTGACCCGCGTCGCCGACGACTTCGACCGGCCGAACGGGCTGGCCTTCTCGCTTGACGAGTCCTTGCTCTACATCACCGATTCCGAGGCGGCGACGATCCGCGTCTTCACCGTCGACGGCGACAAGCTCACCGGCGGCGAGCTGTTCGCCGAGTGCGGCAACGGCGTCTTCGACGGCATCCGCCTCGACACCCAGGGCCGGATCTGGGCCTCGGCCGCCGACGGTGTCCACATCTACCACTCCGACGGCACCCTGCTCGGCAAACTCCTGGTCCCCGAAACCGTCAGCAACCTCGCCTGGGGCGGCCCCAAACGCAACCGCCTGTTCCTCACCGCGACAACCTCCGTCTACTCCCTCTTCACCACCGCCAACGGCGCCCCCGAGGCCTACGGCCCGCACCGCTGAAATCCGTTCGCGTCAGGGCGGCGGGCGGGAGATGATGGTCTGCTGACCTGATGCGAGGAGGAGCTGTGACTGTGGTCGGCGAGCGAGTGCCCGAACATCTTCGAGGGCTTGCGGAGCAGGTGGTGAAGTCCGCCGAAGCGGACGAACGGATGCTGGCGGTGGTCGCCGGCGGATCGATCGCCGCCGGAACGAGCGACGAGTACTCGGACCTGGATCTTGTGCTGGTGTGTACGCCGGAGAGCCACGAGCAGGTGCTAGCCGCGGCCACCGAGTTCGCAGAACGCGTCGGGCCGGTGCTGACCAGCTTCACCGGCGAGCACGTCGGAGAGCGGCGGCTGCTCATCGTCCTCTACGGCCCGCCGTTGGCGCACGTGGACCTGAAGTTCGTCACGCCCGAACAGCTCCAGGACCGGGTCGAGGACGGCATCGTGCTCTGGCAGCGCGACGATGTCGTCGCGCGCGGGTACGCCGGATCGGTGCCGCACTGGCCGGAACCGGATCCGCAGTGGATCGAGGACCGGTTCTGGGGCTGGGTGCACTACATCGAGGTGAAGATCGCCCGCGGTGAGCTGTTCGAGGCGATCGACGGGCTGGCCGCGCTGCGGTCGGCCGCGATCGCTCCGCTGGCGCTCCGCGGCCGGACCGCGAGGCCGTCCGGCGTCCGGCGGCTGGAGGCACTGGTGCCCGAGCTCGTCCCGGAGCTGCGCGCCACCGTCGCGACCGCGGACGCCGACGACTGCCGGCGCGCGTTGCGGGCGGCGGTCGCCGTCTACCGCACGGTCCGCGAGGGCGTGCCGATGGTACGGCGGACCGCCGCCGAGGAAGCCGTTGTCGG
Organism: Kribbella aluminosa; assembly: GCF_017876295.1. Taxonomy (NCBI): domain Bacteria; kingdom Bacillati; phylum Actinomycetota; class Actinomycetes; order Propionibacteriales; family Kribbellaceae; genus Kribbella; species Kribbella aluminosa. Next base: position 2,054,215 of record NZ_JAGINT010000002.1, read on the forward strand.
CTTCCTCGGCTGAACCTGCGTGCAGGCAGAACCCCGCTCCACCGTCCTCGAACCGCCCGTTCGAGCGGGTTCTGCCTGCGTGGCGGTCCGCGTTACAACTTCTTGAGTTGGTCGATGGCGGTGAAGACGGCCAGGAAACCGAAGGCGAGGAACGAGAACAACAGCACCGCGGTGCGGGAGGTGGTGATGCGGATGGCGTCGGGGAGGGCTCGGGAGTTCATCCACCAGAGCAGGGCGGAGTAGATGAACATCATGGTGCCGGCGGTGCAGGCCGAGATGACCAGGAGGACGAGGGGCTGGGTGAGGCCGGCCAGCAGGACGATGATGCCGAAGGCAACGAGTCCCCAGACCAGCCAGAAGTAGAGCTTGGACTCGGTGATCTTCGACGTCCGCAGGTAGCGGGCCTTGATCATGTCCGAGGCCAGCCGGGACGTGTAGTCGACGATCCCGGCCGCCGCGGCGAACAGCGAGAACGCGCCGACTGCCCAGAACAGGTACCCGAACCAGCCGCCGGCGATCGTCTGCAGCGTCGTACCCTCGAGCTTCAGGAAGCCGATGCTGTTCTGCACACCGGCGTTTCCGAACAGGGTGGCGTGGGCGAGCATCGAGGTGAACGCGATCGTCAGTACGGTGATCGCCACGAAGGTCGAGGCCTGCTCGATGTTCGCGAACCGCCACCAGCGCCGCCAGCGGGCGAGGTTCGCGTCGTCCGGCGGGAACGTGTAGCCGTTGGCGGTCGGGTCGGCCTCGGTCTCGCCGGTCACCGGCGACGTCAGCCGCGGCACGTGCACGCCCATCCCGAAGCCCTTGTCGCGGATCCAGTTGCTCTGGACGAGGTTCTGCCCGCCGCCGGCACCGGCGTACGCGATCGCGCCCATCACCAGCGCGAACCCGAGCTGCTCGGCCGGGAACTGCGGCTGGGTCACCGCGTGCCCGAGCGCGCCGTAGGTCTTCCCGCGGATCGCGAACACCAGCGCGAGCACGACGAGCAGCGCGACGGCCGCGATCTTCACCGCGATCAGCCGCTCCAGCATCACGTAGACGACCGGCGCGAGGGTCAGGATCGCGCCGATCACCAGCAGCATCACGATCGCGATCCAGCGCGGGTCGCCGCCGCCGAACAGGTAGGTGAGCATGCTCGCCGAGCTGGTCGCCCAGCCCGGCCAGAGGTTCGCGAAGTACGTCATGATCGCGAAGAACAGGCCCCAGTGCTTCCCGTACCGGTTGAAGCCGGTCAACGCTGTCTCACCAGTTGCCAGCGTGTACCGCTCGATCTCCATGTTCAGGAACCATTGGACGACCACGCCGACGACGGCGCCCCAGAGGAACACCAGGCCGACCTGGCTGGAGATGTACGGCCAGAGGATGAACTCGCCGGACGCCAGCCCGACACCGGCGCCGACCATACCGGGGCCGATGATCTTCCAGGTGCTCGCGGGCGGCTCGGGAAGGTCGCGGACCTGCGGTGCGGGCAGGTTCTTGGTCGGTAGTGCGAAGTGTCCGTGGTCGGTCGGTGCGGTGTCTGTCATCAGGCTCCCTCACTGGTCGACCCCCTGGACCGGAGGGTAGCGAATACTGTCGACAACGGCGACCCGACACAGACCGATGGCAGACTGGCGCTCATGGGTGGGGTGACAGTTCTGACCGCGTCGTACGCCGGGGCCGCGAGTGCGCCGGCATACGCCCGGCTGGCGGGGTTGGCTGCCGAGCTGGCGGGGGAGCAGCTGGTACGGCGGGACGCCGGATGGCCGGTACTCCTGTACGCCTCCGCGGACGAAGCGATCGAAGCGGCCAAGGCCCTCCGCGAGGCGGCCGCGCTGGTGCCGGCGGGCGAGCTGCTCCGGATCGCGCTGCACACCGCGATGGCGGTCGCCCCGGCGGTCCGCCACGCGGAGCAGTTGCTCGCGATCGCCAACCCCGGCCAAACGTTGCTAACCGCAACAACCACGGCCATGGCCGAGGCCCGGGGCATCTCGGATCTTGGTGTGCACAGGTTGCGGGATCTCGGATCGGCGGAGCGGATCTTCGAGTTGACGGCGACCGGCGTACCGCTGCACTCGCTGGACTGCGTACCGAACAACCTGCCGGTGATGTTCACCAGCTTCGTCGGTCGTACGACGCAGGTCGCCGCGCTGCGCACGCAGCTCGCCGGCAGCCGGCTCGTCACGCTGACCGGCCCTGGCGGCAGCGGCAAGACCCGCCTGGCCGCTCAGACCGCCGCGCACCTGGCGGAACGCTGGACGGACGGCGTGTGGTGGGTCGACCTGTCAGCCGTGACCGACAGCACCCAGATCCCCGAGATGGTGGCGGCCGCGGTCGGCCTGCTCGTCGAGCCGGGCGATCGCCTACTGATCGGCCAACTGCGGCACAAACAGGCCCTCGTCTGCCTCGACAACTGCGAGCAGATCATCGACGGCGTCGCCGAGTTCGTCACCGCCCTGCAGACCGGCTGCCCCGAGCTCAGCATCCTCGCCACCAGCCGCGAACCTCTCGACGTCCCGGGCGAGTCCGTCTGGCGAGTCCCCGCGCTCTCCCCGGACGAAGCCCGAACCCTCTTCCTGGAACGCTCGGACGCGTCAGCGGACGACGTCGAGGCCGAGCGGGCGGTCAGGGCGATCTGCCTGCGGCTGGACGGAATCCCGCTGGCGTTGGAGCTGGCGGCCGCGTGGGGCCGGACGTTGACGCCGATGCAGATCGAAGCAGGCCTGGAGGACCGGTTCGGGCTGCTGACGAAGAACGTGCGCGGAGCTGCGGCACGGCAGCGTACGTTGGCGGCCTCGATCGACTGGAGCTACGACCTGCTGGATGACGACGAGCGGCAGGCGTTCCGTCGGCTGGCCGTCTTCGCAGGTGGGTTCACACTCGAGGCCGCGGCAGCGGTGAGCGGCGCCGTACCGAACATCCTCGCGCGGCTTGTCGACAAATCGCTTGTCGTCGCCGAGGACGGGCGGTACCGCTTGCTGGAGACGATCCGCGAGTACGCCGCCACCCGCCTGGCCGACGACGACGTACGGGATCGGCATCTCGACCACTACCTGTCCGTCGCCGAGGCCGCGGAAGCGCTGCTGGACAGTGATCGGGACGCCTGGCGGGCGCTGATCGAGCCGGACCGGGAGAACTACCGCGCCGCGCTCGAACACGGTCTCGCCGCCGACGACCCGGACCGCGGCCGCCGGCTCGCCGCCGCGCTCCGCTGGTTGTGGAACCTGCAGGCGACCGGCGCCGAGGGCATCGGCTACCTGCGGCGGGCTGTCGACCGCGCCCCGGACGACCGAACGTTGCTGCAGGCCCGCTTGTTCTACGGCTATGCGACGGTCGCCGACACCGTCGACCCGTTCGGGTACGACGCCGCCGGCCGCGGACTCGACCTCGCCACCGAGCTGGGCGACGACCGGCTGCGTTCGCTGTTCCTCGCGATGGTCGCCGTCGGCGAGTTCTTCACCGACTTCCAGAAGGCCTGGGACCTGACGGCCGAGGGCGTGCGGCTCGCCGACGGCATCGGCAACGAACACGCCCGGAACGCCAACGTCGGCCTGCAGTGCGTCCTCCTGTCGCTGTGGGACCGCCACGACGACCTCTACCCGCTGCTGGACCGTGCGGCCACCGGCCTGATCACCAGCGGCGAACGCGGGATCGCGTCGACAGTCCTCACCACCTGGTCCGAGAGCCTGATGTCCACCGGCGAACCACGGAAGGCCGTCGAGCTCGCCGAACGCGCCCTGGCCGCGGCGGAACCGCTCGCCGACTTCCACCGCGTCGGCTCGGCCCGCGCCCAGCTCGCCTCCGTCCTGGTACGCACCGGGCGGCCCGACGAGGCCCGCGCACTGATGCGACCGCTGCTCGAGCTGGCCGACACGGGCTCCGTCGTACCGAATCTCGGGCAGGTGATGAGCGTGATCTCGTACTGGACGGGGGAGTACGACGCTGCCGTCGAATGGCTCGCCCGTGACACCGCGCCGGACAGCCCGCTCGCCGGGACGTTCGCGCCCGCGATGCTGCTCCCGACCGTCGCCGCCGCCAAGCGTGCCCTGGGCCAGGACACGACCGAGCTGCTCGAACGTGCCGCCGACCTGGCCCGCGCCTACAACCTCCCGCGGATCCTCGCCGACGCACTCGACCAGCTCGGCCGGACCGCGATCGCCGAACGACCCGACAAGGCCGCCGAACTCCTGCACGAGGCGCTGACGATCCGCGTCGACCACGGCCTCCGCACGTACCTCATCGACAGCCTGGAATCCCTTGCCCTGCTGGCGAATCACACCAACCGCCCCGCGGACGCGGCTCGCCTGGCCCGCGCGGCTTCCAACGCCCGCGACGACATCGGCCTCGCCGTACCGGCCGACCACCCCGAACTGCCGTTGTCCGACGAGGCGCCGCTCACGCTGGACGAGGCCGTCGCCTACGCCCGCCGTACCCGAGGAACGCGCGGCCGCCCGTCCTCCGGCTGGGCCAGCCTCACCCCGACCGAGGAACAGGTCGTCGCGCTGGCGGTCGAGGGCCTCAGCAACCCGGAGATCGGCGAACGCCTGTTCATGAGCCGTGGCACCGTCAAGACCCACCTGGCCCACGTCTACACCAAACTCGGCGTCGCCAACCGGACCGAGCTGGCGTCCCTCAAGAAGCCCTGACCAGCTCCACAGCCTTCGCGATCCGTCGCCGGCACCTCCACCCAGGCGCCGCCGGCGTCGTTCACCACGATGTTGCCCTCGAACGTCGCCATGTCCGGCAGCCTAGGACGCCAGCTTGCTGGGCCACCAGACCTTCTTGCCGATGTCGTGGGCCAACGACGGGACGAGCAGGGAACGTACGACGGTGGTATCGAGAAGTACGCCGAACGCGACCATGAAGGCGATCTGGGCCAGGAACAGGATCGGAAGGACCGCCAGCGCCGAGAACGTCGCGGCGAGGACCACCCCGGCCGACGTGATCACGCCGCCCGTGACGGCCAGGCCGACCAGGATGCCCGGTCTGGTGCCTTGTTCTTGGGACTCCTCACGGACCCGGGTCATCAGGAAGATCGAGTAGTCGATGCCCAGGGCAACCAGGAACACGAACGCGTACAACGCGATCCCCGGGTCCGCGCCCGGGAACTTGAACACGTGGTTGAACACCAGCGCGCTGACCCCGACCGTGGCGCCGAACGACAGCACGTTCGCGATCACCAGCAGGACGGCGGCGACCAGCGAGCGGAGCAGCAGCATCAGTACGACGAAGATCACCGCGAGGATCGTCGGGATGATCACCTTGAGGTCGCGTTGCGCCGCGTCCTGGACGTCGAGGTTGATCGCGGTGTTGCCGCCGACCAGGACGTCCGGGCTGATCGAGTCCAGGTCCGCCCGCAGGTGCTTGACCACCTTGATCGCGGCGGGCGAGTCGGCCCGGATCTTGAGCGTGGCCTGGACCAGGACCTTGCCGTCCACAACCTTCGGCGGTACGCCGGGAGCGACCGACGCGGAGGCGGCGCCGACACCGTCGACCTTCATCGCGGCCTGCGCCACCTGATCCGCGAGCGCCACCGGGGTGAGGATCTCGACGGGCGTACCGGCGCCGGCGTCGAAGTGCTTGCCCAGCTGCTCCTGCCCGGTGACCGACTCGACCTTGTTCAGGAACAGGTCCTCCTGCGACGTACCGCTGGCCTTGAACGTCGGCAGGAACGCCGCGCAGGCCAGCAACGCCAGCGCACTGATCACCCAGACCCGCCGCGAACGCCGGCCGACCAGCCCGGACACGCGGCCCCAGAGCCGCCGCCCGCCGACCTGGTCGCGGGAGTGCACGTGATCGACACGCGGGATCGACGGCCAGAAGATCCGCCGCCCGAACGCGAGCAGGACCGCGGGCAGGAACGTCATCGCCGCGATCAGCGCACCGGCGATCCCAAGCGCACCGACCGGGCCGAGACCCTTGGTGCTGCCAAGCCTGGAGAGCAGCAGACAGAGCAGACCGAGGATGACGGTCGCGGCGCTGGCTGCGATCGGCTCGACCGCCGCCCGCCACGCGACCCGCATCGCCTGGTACTTGCTCTCGTAGTCGTGCAGCTCCTCCTTGTAACGGGAGACGAGCAGCAAGGCGTAGTCCGTCGAGGCGCCGACGACCAGGATGAACAGGATGCCCTGACTCTGCCCGTTCAGCTGCAGAACGCCGTGCTTGGCCAGCGGGTAGACGACCGAGGCGGCCAGTGCGAGCCCGAAGACCGCGGTCAGCAGTACGGCGATCGGCAGGATCGGGCTGCGGTACACGATCAGCAGGATCACGAACACGACCGCGAGCGCGACGCCGAGCAGGATCCCGTCGATCCCGCTGAACGCGACCACGAAGTCGGCGAACACACCGCCCGGACCGGTGACGTACACCTGCAGCCCGGCAGGAGTGAGCGTGTCCTTGATGTCGGCGCGAAGTGCCTTGGCCACGGCGTACAGCACGGTCTCGCCCTGGCCGACGACCTCGTCGGCACGGTTGCCGTCCACCTGCACGGTGAGTAGCAGAGCCTGGTGGTCGTCGGACGGCCGTGCGGTCCCGACCGGGGCGACCAGGTAGTCGCCGACCTTCTTGCCGGCCCCGAGGTCGAGCGCCGGGATGCCGGCCACGAACGCGGTGACCTTGTCCTTGTCCGCGGTGCCGATCGGGGTGTCGCGTTCGATCAGGACGAAGTACGGCAGGGCCTTGGAGTCGAAGAACTTGGCCGCCTCGTCAGCCACCACCGTCGACTCGGCCTTCTTCGGAAGGAAGTTGGCATTGTCGTTCTGCTGGACCTCGCTGAGCTTGCCGACGGCCGGACCGCCCACGGCGCCCAGGACGAGCCAGACGATCAGTACGGCGGCGATCCCCGCCCTCCACCTCCACCGGTTCACGTGCCGCAGAGTACCCGCAACCTCTCAGTCCCCGCCGGAGGGTGTGCGGGACCCGTTTCGGCGGCGTAACAACAAGATGACTACGCGGAAACACCCCGGTCATAACGTCCAGGCCTAATCGATGAGGTCGGATGATCGGAGACTTGCGATGACGCTCGAGGCAGGACAAGCGGCTGTCGCCACCCGCGAAGCAAGTGGCGCGGTCGGTACGGTCGAGGCCCCGCGACGCGCGCGCTGGATCGACGTCTGGGATCCCGAGGACGCCACGTTCTGGGCCGGGAAGGGCCGTGCGGTCGCCCGCCGGAACCTCTGGCCCTCGATCTTCGCCGAGTTCCTCGGCTTCTCCGTCTGGCAACTGTGGAGCATCGTCGTGGTCTCGATGCCCAAGGCGGGCTTCAGCTACGACACGAACCAGCTGTTCTGGTTGGTCGCGCTGCCGAGCCTGGTCGGCGCGACGCTGCGGCTGCCGTACACGTTCGCCGTACCGCGGTTCGGCGGGCGGAACTGGACCACGGTTTCCGCCTTGCTGCTGCTGATCCCGACGGCGGGACTGGCGTACTTCATGACGCAGCCGCACACGCCGTTCTGGCTGATGGCCCTGGTCGCGGGGACCGCGGGCGTCGGCGGCGGAAACTTCGCCAGCAGCATGACGAACATCTCCTTCTTCTACCCCGAGAAGGAAAAGGGTTTCGCGCTCGGCGTGAATGCTGCCGGCGGGAACCTCGGGGTCGCGGTCGTCCAGCTCGTGGTGCCGATCGTGATCGTCGCCGGTGCCGGCCTGGCGCTGAACCGGTCCGGCCTGATGTGGCTGCCGCTGATCGTCCTGGCCGCAGTCTGGGCCTGGAAGGCGATGACGAACCTGTCGGTGGCGAACTCGTCGTTCCGTACGTCGATCGCCGCGGCGAAGCGGCCGCACACGTGGGTGATCTCGTTCCTCTACATCGGGACGTTCGGGTCGTTCATCGGGTTCGGGGCGGCGTTCCCGCTGCTGATCAAGACCACGTTCCCGGACGTCACACCGGCGCACTACGCGTTCCTGGGCGCGCTGGTCGGGTCGATTGCGCGGCCGTTCGGCGGCAGGCTGGCCGACCGGGTCGGCGGCGCGTGGGTGACCGTCTGCTCGTTCGTGGTGATGGGGCTCGGGATCGTCTCCGCGATCTTCTCCCTCAAGGCGGGGAGCTTTCCGGCGTTCCTGGCGAGTTTCCTGGTGCTGTTCGTGGCCAGCGGGATCGCGAACGGGTCGACGTACCGGATGATTCCGGCGGTCTTCCGGCTCACCACCGCGGACGACCCGGGCCGGGCCCGGCGGGAGGCCGCGGCCTGTATCGGAATCGCGTCCGCGGTCGGCGCGTACGGCGGTTTCCTCGTACCGCGGGGTTTCGCGATGTCGACGAGCCACTTCGGCTCGCTGATCCCGGCGCTGTACGTGTTCTGCGGGTTCTACGTGCTGTGCCTCGTGGTGACGTACTTCTGCTACCTGCGCAAGGGTGGCCCGCTCAGCCAGGAGCGCGTGTGACAGCTGTTCCGACTCACTGCCCGTACTGCGCTCTGCAGTGCGCGACCACGCTGCACCCGGTCGAAGGGCCGGGTGCGGTGGAGGTGCGACCGCGGGCCTTCCCGACCAACCGAGGTGGGTTGTGCCGGAAGGGCTGGACGGCTCCCGACGTACTCACGGTGCCGGACCGGCTCACCGTGCCGCTCGTCCGCAACGCTGCGGGCGAACTGGAGGAGACCAGTTGGGACGACGCACTGGACTTCGTCGCGTCGCGGATCAAGTCGTTGCAGGCCGCGCACGGGCGGGACTCGGTTGCGGTGTTCGGCGGCGGTGGGCTGACCAACGAGAAGGCGTACGCGCTGGGGAAGTTCGCACGGGTCGCGCTGCGAACGGCGAACGTGGACTACAACGGACGGTTCTGTATGTCGTCCGCGGCGGCCGCGACGAACCGGGCGTTCGGGATCGACCGGGGGCTGCCGTTCCCGCTGGCGGATCTCGGCGGCGCGGACGCAGTACTGCTGGTCGGCAGCAACCTCGCGGAAACGATGCCGCCGGCGGTCGCGCATCTGCAGGGCGCCAGGGGCGCGGGTGGACTTCTGGTCGTCGACCCGCGCCGCTCGGCCACCGCAGGCCTGACCGACGACGAGAACGGCATCCACCTCCAGCCAACCCCCGGGACGGACCTGGCCCTGCTCCTCGCCCTGACCCACGTAGTCCTCCAGGAAAGCCTTGCGGACAACGTATTCCTGGGCGAACGGGTCGATGACCCTGACCTGCTGATTCGTTCGACTGCCTCCTGGTGGCCGGAGCGCGCCGAGCGGATGACCGGCGTACCAGCTGCGACCATCCGGCGTGCGGCGCGGGTACTCGCGGCGGCTGCTCCGGTGCACGGTGGCGCGGGCGCGTTCATCCTGACCGGACGTGGGGCTGAGCAGCACACCAAGGGCACCGACACGGTGACGGCATGTATCAACCTCGCGCTGGTGCTCGGGTTGCCCGGGCGGGTGGGAAGCGGGTACGGCTGCATCACCGGGCAGGGCAACGGGCAGGGCGGGCGTGAGCACGGGCAGAAGGCGGATCAGCTGCCTGGCTACCGGAGCATCGCGGACCCGGCAGCGCGTTCGCATATCGCGCAGGTTTGGGGGGTTGCCGCTGAGGAGTTGCCGGGGCCCGGGAAGAGTGCGGTTGAGCTGATCAACGCTTTGGGTACGGCGGACGGGCCGCGGGCGTTGCTGGTGCACGGGAGCAACCTGCTCGTGTCGGCGCCGAACCTCGCGTCCGTCCGGGAGCGGCTGTCCGCGCTGGAGTTGTTGGTGGTCGCGGATGTCGTGCCGTCGGAAACGGCATTGCTGGCGGACGTGGTCTTTCCGGTGACGCAGTGGGCCGAGGAGGAAGGCACGATGACGTCCCTCGAAGGGCGGGTACTGCGGCGGCGCGCCGCGGTCGCCGCACCGGGCGAGGTACGGAGCGATCTCGCGGTCTTCGCGGGGCTCGCGGAAAGACTCGGGATCCCGAGGTTTTCCGCGGATCCGGCCGAGGTGTTCGAGGAACTGCGCCGGGCGAGTGCCGGCGGCAAGGCCGACTACTCGGGGATCACCTGGGCGCGGCTGGACGCGGGCGAGGCGCTGTTCTGGCCGGTTCCGTCCGAAGGGCATCCGGGGACGCCGCGGTTGTTCGCCGACGGGTTCGCGACGCCGGACGGGCGGGCGCACGTCGTACCGGTCGATCACCGCCCGGTCGCGGACGACCTGAGCGGGCAGGCCCCGCTGTACCTGGTGACCGGGCGGTTGCTGCAGCACTACCAGAGCGGCGCGCAGACCCGGCGGGTGCCGGAACTGGTGGCGGCCGAGCCGGAGGTGTTCGCGGAGATCCACCCGCGGGTGGCGGCGCAGCTGGGGATCGGCGACGGGCGTCCGGTACGGCTGCGGACCGCGCGCGGGTCGATGGTGCTGCCGGCCCGGATCACGCCGGACGTCCGGCCGGACACCGTTTTCGTACCGTTCCACTTCGGCGGGGCGGAAGCGGTCAATGAGCTCACGAACGACGCGCTGGACCCGGTGTCGCGGATGCCGGAGTTCAAGGCGTGTGCGGTGCAGGTGACGGCCGCCGAGCTCGGCGCGACGGGGGTGCCGGCATGAGGGTCGTGATCATCGGCGGCGGGATGGCCGGGCGACGGCTGGCCGAGCTGTTGCCGTCGTACGACGTGACCGTGCTGGCGGACGAGCCGTCGTACAACCGTTCCCGGCTGACCGAGTACGTCGCCGGGCGGGCCGAGGTTGCCGTCGGCAACGAGCCGGTGGTGGGTGCGGTCGGGGTGGATCGGGTACGGCGGGTTGTCGTCGGGGCTGATGGTGCCGAGTACCCGTACGACCGGTTGGTGTTCGCGACCGGTGCGGTGCCGGTCGTGCCGCCGGGGGTCGAGGGCGGGCTGGTGTTGCGTTCCGTCGACGATGCGCGGGCCGTGGTCGCGGCGGCGGGAGCGGCGCGGCGGGCCGTCGTACTGGGCGGCGGGGTACTCGGCGTGGAAACCGCTTGCGCACTGCGCGAACGCGGCGTCGCGGTCACGCTGGTCCACGACGGGGAAACCCTGCTCGACAAGTCCATCCGATCGTCGGCCGGCCGTCGGCTGACCCGTGCGGTACGCGGACTCGGTGTCGAGGTGCTCCTCAACTCCCAACTCTCCAAGACTCAGCTGAAGAACAACCGCTTCCATGCCCTGCACCTGCGGAACGGCCACCAGGTCTACGGCGACCTGCTGGTTGTCGCCTGCGGCGTCCAGCCCCGCACGGAACTGGCCGCCGGACTGACAGTCCACGACGGAATCGTCGTAGACAACACCTTCGCCAGCCCGGACGACCCCACCATCCACGCAATCGGCGACTGCGCCGAACTCGCAGGAGTTGTTGCGGGCACCGTCGCGTCGGCGTGGTCCCACGCAGAACAACTGGCTGCCCACCTGCACGCCCCTGCCCCACCAGCACTACCCGAGGAGGAGACGGATGCTCCGCCCCCCACAGCGCTGGGGATGGGTGCTTCCGGTGGTGCTGGGGTGGAAGTTGTGCGGGTTACGGCGGGTGGGCTGGATGTGCTGGTGATGGGGGACAAGGACGAAGTTGGCGAGGTCGTTCGGCTCGAGGATCGGGAGCGGTACGTGCGGGCCGTGCTGCGGGACGGGGTGGTGCGGGCTGCAGTGGCTGTGGGGGCTCCGGAGGTTGCGGCGGAGTTGGTGTTGCTGGCGGACCGGGGGACGCCTGTCGTGGCGGACGGGTTGCTTGGTACGCCCAACGAAGTACCGCAGAAGAAGATGGCGACCGTGTGCAGGTGCAACGGCGTCACCAGGGTCGCGATCGAGGCGGCCTGGCGTGGGGGTGCCGACAGTGTCGCCGGCATCGCCGCGACGACGCGGGCGACGACCGGGTGCGGGAGCTGCACCGGCGCCGTCGGCGAACTGCTCGACCGCTTCCGGCGCGGCGAGACCGAACCAGTCCCGAGCAGGAGGGCGACGATGGCAGAGCTGAACAAGGCCAAGCACGTGGTGGTGGTCGGCGGGGGTATGGTCGCGCACCGCCTGGTCGAGGCGATCCGGCAGCGCGACACGACCGTCGAGTACCGGATCACCGTGTACGCCGAGGAGCCCCGGCTCCCGTACGACCGGGTAGCCCTCACCAGCTACTTCTCCGGCCGCGACCCGCAGGACCTGTCGCTCGGCGACCCGGACCTGTGGGACGACCCGGCGGTGAACCTCCGCAAGGGCGTGAAGATCACCGCGATCGACACCACAGCGAAGACCGTGACGACGGTCCGCGGTGACCAGGTCGGGTACGACGAACTCGTCCTGGCGACCGGCTCCGCGGCGTTCGTCCCGCCGGTGAAGAACAACGACGCGCAAGGATGTTTCGTCTACCGCACGATCGACGACGTCGCAGCGCTCCGCGTCTACGTCGAGCGGCTGAAGTCCGAAGGCAAGCAGGTCAACGGGGTCGTCGTCGGCGGCGGCCTGCTCGGCCTGGAGGCAGCCGGTGCGCTCAGAGCCCTCGGCGCCGCGACCAAGGTCGTCGAGTTCGCCCCACGGCTGATGCCCTTGCAGGTCGACGAAGGCGGCGGCGCGGCCCTGTCCCGGTTGATCACCGCCCTCGACGTCGACGTACTCACCGAGACCGCGTGCCAGCGCGTCAAGCTCACCTCGCAAGGTGCCGCCCGCGCGATGGCCGTTGCCGACGGCCCTGATCTGCCCGCCGACGTGGTGGTGTTCGCGACCGGCGTCCGCCCGCGTGACGAGCTCGGCCGCGACGCGGGTCTCGAGATCGGCGAGCGCGGCGGCGTGATCGTGGACGAGGCCTGCCGTACGTCCGTTCCTGGTGTCTGGGCGATCGGCGAAGTCGCGTGCATCGACGGGCGGGTGTGGGGCCTGATCGCCCCGGGCTACACGATGGCCGAGATCGTCGCGGACCGGCTGCTCGGCGGCGTCGCGACGTTCCCCGGCGCGGACACGTCGACGAAGCTGAAGCTGCTCGGCGTCGACGTCGCGAGCTTCGGCGACGCCTTCGGTACGACGGAGGGCGCGCTCGACATCGTGTACGCCGACCCGGTGGCGGGTGTCTACAAGAAGCTCGTGCTGTCCGATGACGCCCGTACCCTGCTCGGCGGCATCCTGGTCGGCGACGCGTCGGCGTACTCCGGACTCCGCCCGATGGTCGGCCGCGAACTCGGCGCCGACCCGGCCGCGTTCCTGCTGCCCGAAGGCGCCGCACCCGTGCAGCTCGAGCTGCCCGACGACGCCCCGGTCTGCTCGTGCAACAACGTGTCGGCAGGCACGATCCGGTGCGCCGTACGCGACGAGGGCTGCACCGACATCAAGTCGGTCTGCGGGAAGACTCGCGCGGGCACCAGTTGTGGATCCTGTCTGCCGATCGTCAAGAACCTCCTGAACTCCGAGCTCACCAAGGCCGGCGTCGAGGTCAGCAAGGCGCTCTGCGAACACTTCGCGCTGTCCCGCGCCGAGCTGTTCGACGCCGTCCGGGTCACCGAGCTGCGCACGTTCAGCGAGATCGTCGAGCGGCACGGCACCGGGCGCGGCTGCGACATCTGCAAGCCCGTGGTGGCGTCGATCCTGGCGAGCATCGACCCGGCCGGGCACGTCCTGGACGGCGAGCGCGCGACGCTGCAGGACACCAACGACCACGTGATGGCGAACATGCAGAAGGACGGCACATACTCCGTCGTCCCCCGCATCCCCGGCGGTGAGATCACACCGGAAGGGCTGATCACGATCGGCGAGGTGGCCCGCGACTTCGGGCTGTACACGAAGATCACCGGTGGGCAGCGCGTCGACCTGTTCGGCGCCCGGATCGAACAACTGCCGGCGATCTGGAAACGGCTGGTGGAGGCCGGCTTCGAGTCCGGGCACGCGTACGGCAAGGCGCTCCGGACCGTGAAGTCGTGCGTCGGTTCCACCTGGTGCCGGTACGGCGTCCAGGACTCGGTCGGGATGGCGATCGCGCTGGAGCTCCGGTACCGCGGGCTGCGCTCGCCGCACAAGCTCAAGCTCGGCGTCTCCGGCTGCGCCCGCGAATGCGCCGAGGCGCGCGGCAAGGACGTCGGCGTGATCGCGACCGAGAAGGGCTGGAACCTGTACGTCGGCGGCAACGGCGGGATGACGCCCCGGCACGCGGAGCTGCTCGCCTCCGACCTGAGCGACGAGGAGCTGTTCCGGACCGTGGACCGTTTCCTCATGTACTACATCCGGACCGGAGACCGCTTACAGCGGACCTCGGTGTGGATGCGGGAGATCGGCCTCGACCAGGTGCGCGACGTCGTACTGAACGACAGCCTCGGGATCGCGGCCGACCTGGACGCCGCGATGGCGCGGCACGTCGACTCGTACGTCGACGAGTGGCGGGCGACGTTGGACGACCCGGACAAGCTGGCCCGGTTCGTGTCGTTCGTGAACGCGCCGGACCAGCCCGACGCCGACCTGCGGTACGTCGTCGAACGCAACCAGCCGCGCCCGGCCACCCCGGCCGAACGCGGGCAGCTGGAGCCGGTGCTGCTGGCCGGTCCCCGATTGGAGGTCCGCCGATGAATGTCTGCGCTTTCGACGTACTGCTGCCGGAGCGCGGCGTGGCCGCGTTGCTCGGCGACGTACAGATCGCGCTGTTCCGCACCCACGACGGCGAGGTGTTTGCCATCGGCAACCAGGACCCGTTCAGCGGGGCGAACGTGATGTCGCGGGGCATCGTCGGCAGCCGCGGCGACGTACCGACGGTGGCGTCGCCGATGTTCAAGCAGGTCTTCGATCTGCGCACCGGGGCGTGCCTGGACGATCCGTCGGTATCGCTGCCGGTGTACCCCGTGACGATCCGCGACGGTCAAGTAGTGGTGGGTTCGGGTGACCACTAGGACCGGCCCGCTGAGCGGCTGCACGATCGCGATCACCGCGCACCGGCGCGCGGAGGACCTGATCGCGTCGTTCGAGCGGCGCGGGGCGAAGGTGCTGCACGCGCCGACGCTGCAGATCGTGCCGGTCGCCGACGACCGCGCGCTGCTCGAGGCCACCCGGCGGGTGATCGCGAACCCGCCGGACGACGTGGTGGTGACGACCGCGGTCGGGTTCCGCGGGTGGGTGGAGGCCGCCGACACCGCCGGTCTGGCGGCGGAGCTGCTCGGCACGCTCGAGCAGGCCCGGATCCTCGCCCGCGGCCCGAAGGCCCGCGGTGCGATCCGGGCGGCCGGGCTGGTCGAGCACTGGTCGGCGAGGTCCGAGACGACGGTCGAGGTCGTCGAGTGGTTACGCACCCAGGGCGTCGGCGGCCGGAAGATCGTCGTACAGCTGCACGGGCTGTCGGATCCCGCGCTGCAGGACGCGTTGCGGGCGGCGGGCGCGTCGGTCCGGGGGCTCGAGGTCTATCGGTGGGGTCCGGCGCCTGACCCGGTGGTGGTGGAGCGGATGATCTCGCAGGTGCGCGGCGGGACCGTGGATGCGGTCGTCCACACCTCCGCTCCGGGTGCGCAGGCGATGCTGGACGCCGCGGCGCTGACCGGGCAGTACGACGAGCTGGTGGCGGCGTTGCGGACCGGGCGGGTGCTGAACGCGTGCGTGGGTCCGGTGACGGCAGGGCCGTTCGTGGCGTTGGGGCTGGAGCCGTTGGTGCCGGATCGTTTCCGGTTGGGGGCGTTGATCCGGAGCGTCACCGATCAGCTCACCGAGGACAACGCGCGGTCGATCGAGACGGAGTTCGGCCAGCTGGTGATCCGCGGCGGCGCGGCGGTGCTGGACGGCGTCGTACTGCCGTTGGGACCTGGGCCGCGGGCCGTGCTCGCCGCGCTGGTCGCCGCCGGTGGGGACGTGGTGTCGCGGCCGGAACTGCTCGCGGTGCTGCCTGGCGCGGAGGATGTGCATGCGGTGGAGGTGACGGTGAACCGCCTGCGTACGGCGGTCGGACGGCCTGAGCTGGTCCGTACGGTGGTGCGGCGCGGGTATCGCCTCGCGGTCGAATCGGCCGGGGTGCCGACATGACCGATCTGATCGCGGTGGCTCACGGTACGGCGGATCCTTGCGGGATCCGGGTGGTGCACGATCTCGTACGGGAGCTGGCTGTGCTGCGGCCGGACCTCCCGGTCTCGCTGGGCTTCGTCGATCTCGTCACGCCCGCCCTGCCGTCGCTGGTCCGGCGGGTCACCACGGACGCCGGCGACGCGGTCGTCGTACCGCTGCTGCTCAGCTCGGGGTATCACGTGTACGTCGACGTCGCGGCCGAGGCCCGGCGCTACCCGGGACGGGTCCACGCGGCGGCTGCGCTGGGGCCGGATCCGGTGCTGGTCGACGTACTGGCGGATCGGCTGGGGGACCTGTCGCGGATCGACGAGGTCGTCCTGGCCGCGGCCGGTTCGTCGGACCCGCGGGCGCTGGACGACTGCGAGACAACAGCCGAACTCCTGGGTGAGCGCGTCGGCCGCCCCGTTGCTGTCGGCTACCTCTCTGGTATCGGTGAACGCCTGCCCGACGTTCTCGACCGGATCGTGGGTCGCGTTGCGGTTGCGACGTACCTGCTGACTCCGGGCTTCTTCGCCAACCGCGTCCACCGCCTGGCAGGCGGTCGCCCGGTCGCACCACCGCTCGGCGCCGATCCGCGGCTGGCCGCGCTCGCCCTCCGCAGGTACGACGAGGCCCGGGCGAAGGCACCCGCCGGACCGCCACGGACAGTGAGCGTGTCTGCTTGCCTCCGGAGGCCCAGCAGGCGCATCGTGGGGGTGTGAGCGGGATGCGGAAGTGGGACGAGCTGAGCCCCGGGAAGCAGCGGCTGATCGTGGTCGGGGCGGTGGTCGAGACCGTGTTGAAGGCCGTCGCGCTGGCGGATCTCGCGCGCCGTCCCTCGGCTCAGGTGCGGGGACCGAAGCCCGTGTGGGCGGTGTTCCTGACGTTGTTCAACTCGGTCGGCGCGGCACCGGCGGCGTACTGGCTGTTCGGGCGGCGCAAGACCTAGCAGTTCGGTCTTTTGGGGGCATCATGCCTGAGGCTGTACACACGGTCCGGATCAACCGGTCGCCGGCAGATGTGTTCGCGTACTTCGCGGACGGCGAGAACGACCCGCAGTGGCGTCCCTCCGTCAAGGAGATCAGCCGCAGCGGCCCGATCGGGCCGGGTTCGACGTACCGGCAACGGATCGCGGGACCGGGCGGCCGGGCGATCCCCTCGGACTACCGCGTGACGGCGTACGAACCCGACAGTCATCTGGCGTTCAAGGTCACCGCGGGGCCGGTGCGCCCGGTCGGGGACTACCGTTTCGCGCCGGTCGACGACGGGACCGAGGTGACGTTCAAGCTCTCCGCGGACCTGTCCGGCCTGAAGAAGCTCCTGATGTCCAAGCCCGTCCAGCACTCGATGAACGCCGAAGTCGCATCCCTCAACCGCGCCAAGAACATCCTCGAGCGCTAGCACCGAGGTGCCTCCTCGCAGGCGCAGTGCGCGAAACCCTAAAGGCCTACGAAGACGCCCAGTGGATCCCGCGCCCGCCTCGTCTGCCCAGGTTGGGGAGGATTTACTGCCCGAATCGGGACGAGATCCTCCCCAAGTGGTCAGCCGTGGAACCGGATGCGCCGCTACAGCACTGGTCTGCGCGGATGGGGGTCCACGACGTCAGGTGGAACGGGTCGTCGGAGCAGCGCATCCAGGTCGGATCGCTCAGCTGGCGACGTCGGATACCGGAGCCGGCTGACCTTGGCTGATGGGTTGCGGCTGAACCGGATCGCGGACAGCTGGGACAACAGCATCCACTTCGTCGTCCGCGCGGCCTGCACTCGGCTCGAGTGCCGGATGTCGAGGTCTCCTGGGAGTACGGCGTACCTGGGCTCTCCATCGGAGGCGGAGGGTACGTCGTTGCGCCGGATGTCAGGTCCTGGTTCGATCGATCCGCAGTACGGCGGGAGGTCGCGTTCCGGCGGTTGATCGAGCGGTGGCGTACGGCGGGTGGCGTCGAGTTGGCTACGTGGTTCGACTACTCGCGCGCCGAAGCCGAGAGCACAGGACTGGTGCGCCTCGAGCAGTAGGTCACGCTGTGCCGTTGCGGAGGGCCTTCAGGTCGGTGTGGCAGCGGGTTTCTACTTCGGCGAGGTCTTGGAGGGTGTCTTCGATGTCGCGGCGGCGTTGTTCGAGTTCCTGGCGGCGGTGGGTGATCTGGTCGAGGAGGTAGACGAGTTGGCCCTCCTCGCCGGGTTCGGCGTCGTACATGTCGACGATCCTGGCGATCTCGTCGAGGGAGAAGCCGAGGCGTTTGCCGCGCAGGATGAGGGAGAGGCGGACGCGGTCGCGGGGGTGGTAGACGCGGGTAGTGCCGCGGCGTTCGGGGGTGAGCAGGCCGCGGTCCTCGTAGAAGCGGATCGTGCGCAGGGTGACCTCGAACTCGGCGGCCAGTTCGGCTATCGACCAGGTTGTCACCGGGATATTGTGCACGCACCCCAGCGTGCTTTACGTTTACGTAAGCGTCAAGCGTGAAGGGGTGCTGCATGTTCGAGTTGTCCGCGGAGCATCAGGAGTTCCGTCGTAGCGTTCGCGACTTCGCGGCGGCGGAGATCGCGCCGCACGCCGCGGAGTGGGACCGGAAGCACTACTTCCCGGTCGAGGTGGTGCAGAAGATGGGGCAGCTCGGGCTGTTCGGACTGACCGCGCCCGAGGAGTACGGCGGTGCCGGCGGCGACTTCACCAGCCTGTGCGTGGCGATCGAGGAGATCTCCCGCGTCGACCAGTCGATGGGGATCACGCTGGAGGCCGCGGTCGGGCTCGGGATCAACCCGATCCTGACGTTCGGGACCGAGGAGCAGAAGGCCACCTGGCTGCCGGAGCTGGTCGCGGGCCGCAAGCTGGCCGGGTTCGGGCTGACCGAGCCCGAATCCGGGTCGGACGCCGGCGCCACCAAGACCCGCGCCGCGCTGGACAACGGCGAGTGGGTGATCGACGGCTCCAAGCAGTTCATCACCAACTCGGGTTCGAGCATCACGAGCTGCGTGACGGTCACGGCCCGCACGGGTGAGCGCGACGACGGCAAGCCGGAGATCTCCACCATCATCGTCCCGAGCGGTACGCCGGGATTCACCGCGGAAGCGGCGTACGACAAGCTCGGCTGGCATGCGAGCGACACGCATCCGCTGTCGTTCGTGAACTGCCGGGTCCCCGAGGCGAACCTGCTCGGCCGGCGTGGCAAGGGGTTCGGCCAGTTCCTCGCGACGCTCGACGACGGGCGGGTGGCGATCGGCGCGGTCGCGCTCGGCTGTATCCGGGCCTGCCTGGAGATGTCGGTCCAGTACGCCGGTGAGCGGCAGACGTTCGGCGTACCGATCGGCCGCAAGCAGGGGGTCGCGTTCCAGATCGCCGACCTCAAGGTGATGGCCGACGCCGCGGAGCTGCTCGTCTACCGGGCTGCCGCGCTGAAGGACGCCGGGGCCTCGGTCCAGGAGTTCAAGCAGGCCGCCGCGGTCGCCAAGCTGTACGCGACCGAGTCCGCGGTGACCGCGACCCGGATCGCCACCCAGGTGTTCGGCGGCTACGGCTTCATGGAGGAGTACCCGGTCACCCGCTTCTACCGCGACGCCAAGATCCTCGAGATCGGCGAGGGCACGTCGGAAGTCCAACGCATGCTCATCGCCCGCAGCCTCGGCCTCCCCGTCGAATGATCCGTTACGTCCGAAGAACTGTGGTCTACAGCCCGCGGATCTTCGGACGTAGCAGGTAGAAAGGCAGTTATGACGCGCGATCATTGGACCGAGGTGAAGGTTGCTCGCGAGGCGACGCTCGCGCCGCCGGAGAAGGCGGCCGCGAAACTCGCGAGTCAGAACAAGCTGTACGTCCGTGACCGGATCGCGCTGCTCGTCGACGAGGGCAGCTTCGTCGAGGACGCGCAGCTCGCGAACGCGCTGAACCCGGGCCTGCCCGCGGACGGCGTGGTCACCGGCCGCGCGCTCGTCGACGGCAGGCCCGCGCTGCTGGTCGCCAACGACCCGACCGTGAAGGCCGGATCGTGGGGCGCCCGGACGGTCGAGAAGATCGTCCGGGTCACCGAGGTGGCGCTCCGCGACGAGCTGCCGATTTTCTGGCTGATCGACTCGGCCGGCGCCCGGATCACCGACCAGGTCCAGCTGTTCCCCGGTCGCCGGGGCGCCGGGCGGATCTTCCACAACCAGGTCGCGCTGTCCGGCAAGGTCCCGCAGATCTGCTGCCTGTTCGGCCCGTCGGCCGCCGGAGGGGCCTACATCCCGGCGTTCTGCGACATCGTGATCATGGTCGACGGCAACGCGTCGATGTACCTGGGCTCGCCCCGGATGGCCGAGATGGTCGTCGGCGAGAAGGTCACGCTGGAGGAGATGGGCGGCGCCCGGATGCACACCAGCGTCTCCGGCTGCGGCGACCTGCTCGCGGCCGACGACACCGAGGCGATCGAGCTGGCGAAGCAGTACTTCTCCTACCTGCCCGGTTCGTGGCGGTCGCGGCCCCCGTCGTACGACGCCTCGGACGCGGGCCGGGACTTCACCCGCGACCTGGTGCCGGCCGAGGAGAGCATCGGGTTCGACATCCACGACGTGATCGACGCGGTCCTGGACGCGGACACGTTCTTCGAGATCAAGCCGGCGTACGCGCCGGAGCTGGTGGTCGGGTTCGGGCTGCTCGCCGGTCAGGTGGTCGGGATCGTCGCGAACCAGCCGGCGGTGAAGGGCGGCGTACTGTTCGTCGACTCCGCCGACAAGGCTGCGCGGTTCATCTGGCTGTGCGACGCGTTCAACGTGCCGCTGGTGTACCTGTGCGACGTACCGGGGTTCATGATCGGCAGCGAGGTCGAGCGGGCCGGGATCATCCGGCACGGCGCGAAGATGATCACCGCGGTGTCGGAGGCGACCGTGCCGACGGTGTCGGTGATCGTCCGGAAGGCGTACGGCGCCGGGCTGTACGCGATGTGCGGCCCCGGCTTCTCGCCGGACGCGTGCGTCGCGCTGCCGACCGCGAAGATCGCCGTGATGGGTCCGGAGGCGGCGATCAACGCCGTGTACTACAACAAGATCCAGGAGATCGCCGACTCCGGCGAACGGGTCGAGTACGTCGCCAGGCTCCGCGAGGAGTACGAGACCGACATCGACATCCTGCGGCTGGCCGCGGACCTGGTGATCGACGCGATCGTCGAGCCGGAGAACCTCCGCACCGACCTGATCGCCCGGCTCGCCGCGGCCCAGTCCAAGGACCGGACGTTCTCGCACCGCAGACACGGGGTCCCGCCGGTGTAGATAGTGTCCGGACCATGAGTGCAAACGATTTCGCGCTGAAGGTTCGGGCTCGCGAGCAGCTGGTGGGGTACTGGATCACGTTGGACTCGCCGGCGGCCGCCGAGCGGATCGGGCGGCTCGGGTACGACTACGTGGTGCTCGACGGGCAGCACGGGTTGATCGGGTACCGGGGACTGGTGACCGGGTTGCTGGCGATCGACGCGGGCTCGTCGATCGGCCCGCGGGCGTCGGTCGGGCTGGTGCGGGTGGAGGCGAACGACCCGACGCCGATCGGGCGGGCGCTGGACGCCGGGGCAACCGGGGTGATCGTGCCGCTGGTCGACACCGCGGACGACGTGGCGCGGGCGGTCCGGGCCGCGAAGTACCCGCCGGCCGGGGCGCGGTCGTTCGGGCCGATGCGGGCCGCGCTGCGGATCGGCCCGGTGCCGGCGGACAGCAACGAGGCGACCGTCGTACTGGCGATGATCGAGACGCCGCTCGGTCTGCGGAACGTGGCCGAGATCTGCGCGACGCCCGGTCTGGACGGCGTGTACGTCGGCCCGTCGGACCTCAGCCTCGCCCTCGGCGCGAAGTTCCCGGGGGATCCGGAGGTGGACGGCCCGTTCGAGGAGGCGGTCGAGTTGATCGCGAGGACCGCGCGGGAGGCCGGGGTCGCGGCCGGCATTCACACCTTCGACGGGGAGGCGGCGAAGCGGCGGCTGGCCCAGGGGTACACCTTCGCGACGGTCGCCTCCGACCTCAGCCACCTGGAAGCCGCCGCCGCGGCCCACCTCACCACTGCCCGGTCCTAGGAACACCCCGCCGCCCTCTCGGGTTAAGTTCGTTGAGAGCACATCGAGGAGGCCGGGATGAGGGCACCCGAGCGCGGCGCGTTGCCGCTGGGGCTGGCTGGGACGCTCGGGCGGGCGTACGGGCGGCTGACCGAGACCGTGCAGGGGTTGAGCGACGCTGACTTCGCGCGCGAGACCCGCTGCCCGGGCATGCCCGTCGGTCCGCTGCTGGTGCATCTGCTGTACGACGCGGAGCGCGCGCTGACCGCGTTCGCCAGCCCGGCCGTGGCCGAGCCGGACCGGGACTTCGTCAGCTACTGGAACGACGTACCGCCGCAGGGCGACACGAGCTTCGTGCGGACCGTCGCCTCGGCGTACCGGAAGCCCGCGATGCTGGTGCAGCACTGGCGGGAGGTGTCCGAGGCTGCCGTCCGCGCGTCCGCGGCCGCGCTGGCCACGAAGGGCCACCGCGTCGAGACGCAGGGCCACGTCCTGCGCGCGACCGACTTCGTCGCCACCTTGGTGCTCGAGGCAACGGTCCACCACCTCGACCTGATCGTCGGCCTGCCCGCTGCCCCGGAGCCCGATCCCGAGGCGCTGCAGGTCACCGCGCGCACGTTGGACGGGCTGTTCGGCCCGGACGCGTGGGACGTGATCGCCTGGGACACCACGACGTACGTCCTGAAGGCCACCGGGCGCGTCCCGCTCGACGAGTCCGACCACGACATGCTCGGCCCGCACGCGAACCGACTGCCGCTACTGGGCTAGAAAACTCCGGCGAACGGGTCTTCCAGGTTGTTCCAGTCGAGGCTGGCCAGCTCGGACTCGGTCAGCAGGCAGGCGTCGAGGACGGCCTGCAGCCGGGCAGGGTCGAGGCTCATTCCGGTGGCGACCACTGTGCATTCGGCCAGGTGCTCGGTCTCCGACCACTCGCCGAGCATCCCGAGGGACGCGCTGTAGCCGGCGGACTCCCAGCGCACCCGCTGGGTCGGACGGTTCGCCAGCCAGACCACGCCGCGGCTGCGGACGACGCCGTCGACGATGTCCTCGAGCGCGTCGTTCAGCCGGGCCGGATGCAGCGGCCGCGTCGACCGCCACAGCACCGTCGTCACCCCGTCGTCGCTCGGCTGCACGCGGTCCGACGTCGCCGGCTCACCCGCCCACGCCTCGGCAGCGTCGAAGTCGAACCGCCTGGTCCGTGCGACCTGACCGTCCGGTACGCCGGACGCCCCCGCCGTCACCACCGTGGTCCGTGGGTTCAGGTGCTCGAGCAGGTGCTCCAGCCGCTCGGGCGCCGTACTGCGATGGGCGTTCGCCAGCACGCAGACGTCGGCGTACTCGATCTGGCGTGCAGTTAGTTCCGCGACGTTGCGCCGGTCCGGCAGCCCGAGCGCCAGGCCGCGCTCGGCGAGCAGCTCGTCGCCGGACAGTTGTGCGACCACCAGTACGGAGTCGACGACGCAGGTGACGGTGTCGACGCGGATCTCCGGCAGTGCCGAGACGAGCGTGCTGACCAGCGGCCGGGCCTCCATCGCCGGGGGCGCCGAGAGTACGAGGTGGTCCCAGTGCGCGCGCTCGACGAGGGTCTCCAGCAACGGCACCAGCGACTCGATCAGCTGGCACGCGCCGCAGTCGTCGCCGACCGTGAACTCACCCGCATCGATCGGCCCCGATCGGTCGCGCACCCGCCAGGACAGGACGCCGCGACCGGGGAGCTCGTCCTGGTCGACCTCGACGACCACTGTGGTCGCATCGGTCATCGCCTCCAGGACAGGCTCCCGCAGAGTCGCGGAAAGCCCCACCAACAAGGACAACGGAGTCTTCGCTCGGGCGGTCATGAGCACATTATATGAAAACGGTTTTCATCAGTCCACCGGTACGGCGTGTCCGAAAACAGGAGGCCGCAGGTCCCGATCTTCTGGTAGGCAAGGAGCATGGCGATCGAGATCGGGAATTTCGCGGGTGCGTGGGCCGAGTTGCTGGAGCTGCTGGACATGGCGTTCTCGGCGCCGTGGACCGACGAGCAGTACGAGTCCGAGCGGCAGATCTGGGAACCTGAGCGGAGCATCGTCGCGACCGACGACGGTCAGCTGGTCGGGCACACCGGCTCGTTCTCGCACCTGATGGCGGTGCCCGGCGGGCAACTGCCGACCGCGGGCGTGACGATGGTCGGCGTGCGGCCGACGCACCGGCGGCGCGGGATCCTGCGCGACCTGATGCGGACGCAGTTGACCGACGTACACGAGGCGGGCGAGCCGCTGGCGGCACTGACCGCGAGCGAGCCGGTGATCTACCCGCGCTTCGGGTACGGGCTGGCGTCCGATCACCAGGCGATCGTCGTACCGAAAGCGTCCCGCGCACTGCGCCCAGTGGCCGGCATCGACGACGTACGCATCCGGTACGTCGACGCCGACGAGAGCCTGGCGCGCTGCGCGGAACTGCGGAACAAGCTCGCGCTCGAGCGGCCCGGGATGTTCCAGCACAACGAGAGCTGGCAGCAGTACGCGATCAGCGCCACCGTCGTCAGCGACATCGCGAACGCCTCCAGGATCCGGTGTGTCGTCGCCGAGCGGGACGGCGAGCTCACCGGCTTCGCGCACTACCGGACGACGCGCGCTGACAAGGGGTACGTCGACGTACTGCGGGTGCATGCGGCCGACCTCGCGTCGCACGCCGCGCTCTGGCGCTACCTGCTCGAGCCGGACCTGCTCAGCCAGACGCACTGCGAGATGCTTGCGTCCGACGACCCGCTGCTGGACCTGCTGCTCGACCCGCGGGCGCCGGGCGCGATCACCCGCGACGGCCTGTGGGTGCGACCGGTCGACGTCGGTCGCGCCCTGGCCGGGCGGACGTACGCGCGGGACCTCGACGTGGTGATCGAGGTGGTCGACGACTTCCTGCCGTGGAACGCGGGCCGCTGGCACCTGACCGGCGGTACGGACGGCGCGACCTGCGAGCAGGTCCGGCGGGACGCCGACCTCACGCTCGACGTACGCGATCTGGGGGCCGTCTACCTGGGTCGCCCGTCGCTCGCACGGCTCGGCCGCGCCGGCCTGGTCACCGAACACACGTCCGGCGCTCTGGCCGCGACCGCGGAAGCGTTTTCCACATCTCGGCTTCCGTTCCTCGACACGGGCTTCTGACGAGGTAGCCTGCCGGGATGCAGACGCAGCGTAGGGGTGCGCTCGCGGCGGCTGTCGTTGTGTTCGTGGGGATCGTGGTGGCTGGGTTCGTCGTGCTCGCGTCCGCGAGTGGGCCGGTGCGTCCGGTCAGCGACAGCACACTGAAGGCGAGCCCGCGTCCGCTGCCGACCCGGATCGTCACCCAGACGCCGCCGTCCGCGGCCACGCCGTCGCCGCGGCTGCTGCCGCAGCACCAGACGCCCGGGTGGCTGCTCGGGCTGTGGCAGGCGATCGTGTACCTGATCATCGCCGCGGTCGTGGTGTTCGTCGTACTCGTGATCGTCCGGGTCGTACGCCGGATCCGGCTGCCGAAGGCGGAGCCCGCCGACGAGAACTGGGAGCGGGTCAAGGCCGAGCGGCTGGCCGAGGCGGTCGACACCGGCCTCGCACAGATCGAGAGCGGTACGGCGTCCGACGCGGTGATCGCCTGCTGGGTGGCGCTCGAGGAGGCGGCTGCGTCGGCAGGCGTCGCGCGGGAGCCGTCCGAGACGCCGGCCGAGTTCACCGTCCGGGTCCTCGGGGTCGGCGGGATCTCGGAGCCGGAGCTGATCCGCCTCGGCCGGCTGTACCGCGAGGCGCGGTACTCCACCCACGGCTCGACCGAGGAAGCCCGCACGATTGCCCGCGCCGCCCTGCTCCGCCTCCGCGACGAACTCGCCACGGCCCACCCGGCAGACGCCGAGGTCGCCCCATGACTGTGCACATGCCGCGACTCCGTCGCGGCGCGTCATGGGGCTGTGACTCCGGGTCTTCCCTCGTCGCTCTGGTCGCTTCGCTCCCGCCGCTCCTCAGTCCAGACCCGGAGGCCCCATGACTGTGCACATGCCGCGACTCCGTCGCGGCGGGTCATGGGGCTGTTGCTCCCGGTCTTCCCTCGTCGCTCTGGTCGCTTCGCTCCCGTCGCTCCTCAGTCCAGACCGGGAGGCCCCATGACCTACCGGTGGAGTGCGCTGGAGGAGAAGGGGCCGCCGCCGGAGGTCAAGAAGCGGCGGTTGCCGAACAAGATGCTCGTCCAGCATCTCGGCATCGCGGTGCTGGTCAGTCTGGTGCTGGTTGGGATCTTCGGGGCCGCCGGGATGGCACCGCGGCCGTTGTGGTTCGTGGCTGCGGCGCTCGGCGTCGGGCTGGTCTCGCTCGGGATCCGGCTGTTGCTGCCGGAGGTGCTGGAGACCAGCTGGCCCGGCCGGCACGACGACCGGCTGGCGGCGCTCCGGATCCGGAACAGCGACAACCGGACCCAGTTCCTCGCCACCTGGCTGCAGGAGTCGAGCCGCGAACGGCGGGCCGGCGAAGGCTCGCAGACCTTCGCCCGCCGGATCCGCCCGCTGCTGCTCGAGCTCGCCACCGACCGCCTGGTGCACCGGCACGGCGTCGACCCGGACCTCGAGCCTGACCGAGCCCGCGAGCTGACCGGCGACCGGCTCTGGGCGCTGATCACCGGCGACGACAGACGCACCGCGTCCCTCGACGAGATCGAGGACGCGATCCACACCATCGAGAACCTGTGAGGGATAGTGACTGAGGAGCTGACGCTCGGAGAGGTTTCCGGGCTGAGCCGGCAGGTGCTGGAGCGGGTCGGCCAGGCCGTGGTCGGGAAGAGTGAGGCGCTCGAGCTGGTACTGGCAGGCATTCTGGCCGGCGGGCACGTGCTGCTCGAGGACTACCCGGGCCTGGCGAAGACGCTGGCCGCGCGGTCGTTCGCGCAGGCGCTCGGGCTGGAGTTCCGGCGGGTGCAGTTCACGCCGGACCTGCTGCCGTCGGACGTGACCGGCGCGTTCGTGTACGACCAGAAGGAGTCCGAGTTCGTCTTCCGGCCAGGCCCGATCTTCACCGGTCTGCTGCTCGCCGACGAGATCAACCGCACGCCGCCGAAGACGCAGGCCGCGCTGCTGGAGTCGATGCAGGAGCACCAGGTCACCGTCGAGGGCCAGACGTTCCCGCTGCCGACCCCGTTCCACGTGCTCGCGACCGCGAACCCGGTCGAGTACGAGGGCACGTACCCGCTTCCCGAGGCGCAGCTCGACCGGTTCATGCTCCGGATCGGCTTCGGGTACCCGAGCCCGGCGGAGGAGTGGGAGGTGCTGCGCCGACGGATGAGCCGCCGTCGCGAGGACCAGTCGGTCGACGCGGTGACCGACGCGGCCGGCCTGCTCGCCGCGCAGCGGACCGTCGAGACGGTGACGGTGGACGACACGGTCGGTCAGTACTGCGTGGATCTCGCGACCGCGACCCGTCGTGACTCGCAGGTCCTGGTAGGCGCGTCGCCTCGTGGTTCGCTGGCGCTGCTGCTGACGGCGCGCGCGTACGCGGTGATCCAGGGCCGGGACTACGTCGTACCGGAGGATGTGAAGACGGTCGCCGTGGCCGCGCTGGCGCACCGGATCACCGTACGGCCGGAGCTTTGGCTGCACGAGGTGACCGGGGCGACCGTCGTGCGAACCGTGCTGGGGTTGGTGCCCGCGCCGCCCACGGTCGCGGTCGCCCGATGAGTTGGCGGCCGACCCACGCGCAGATCCGGGCGATCTGCGTCGCCGCGGTGCTGCTCGGTGCGGCCGTGCTGCTGCGCCGGCCGGATGCGGCCGTGTTCGGGTTGCCGATCGCGTTCCTTGCCGTGTGGGGACGGTACTTCCGGCCGCACGCGCGGCCCGAGGTGCACACCGAGCTGGACGCGGACGTGCTGTTCGAAGGGCAGGGTACGACGTACCGACTGCGGGTGCCGGGGGTCGTGGACCCGGACATCGACCTGATCGTGGCGGCGTTGCCGCGGACGTTGTGGTTCCAGTACGACCCGCCGCAGGCCGCGATCGCCGAGCCGGTATCCGGCGGTGAGGTGACGCTGGAGGTCGGCGTCCGGTCGAAGCGCTGGGGGCTGCGGTCGTTGGAGCGGCCAACGGTGACGGCGACGTCGGCGGTGGGCGCGTACCGGGTCCAGGTGACGTCGGCGGAGCCGCAGGCGGTGACGACGCTGCCGTTGCGGGAAGGATTCGAGGCGGTGGACGCCGTACCGCGGCCGGCCGGCCTGGTCGGGCTGCACCGGTCGCGGCGGCCCGGCGAGGGGACGGAGCTGGCCGGCGTACGGCCGTTCCGGACCGGCGACCGGTTGCGCCGGATCAACTGGGCGGTGTCGGCCCGGACGCAGGAGCTGCATGTCACGTCGACCTGGTCGGACCGGGACACCGAGGTCGTGATCATGGTCGACACCGGCGGCGAGATCGGGATCAGCGAGGGCATCGACGGGCGGTCGTCGAGCCTGGACACCGCCGTACGGGCGGCCGCGGCGGTCGCCGAGCACTACCTGCGGAACGGCGACCGGGTGCGGCTGATCGACACCGGCAGCCTGTTCCGCGGCGTCCGGTCAGGAAGCGGGCGCGGGCATCTGCGGCGGATCCTGGACACGCTGGTGCACGCGGACCGGCGCGGCCGGCAGCAGGACCAGGAGCAACTCGCCAGGCGGAACCGGGTCCGCTCGGACAGCCTGGTGCTGGTGCTCAGCCCGCTGCTGCGCCAGACGATGCTCGGCTACATCGTCACGCTCGTGCACTCCGGCTGTACGGTGATCGCGATCGACACGTTGCCGCCCGACGTCGCCTCGATCATCGACGTCGACGCCCACGACGTACGGTCCTGGCCGCTCGCGTGGCGGCTGCGGCTGCTCGAACGCCGGCGTGACCTCGACCGGCTCAGCGACCTCGGCGTACCGACGGTTCCGTGGCAGGGGTCCGGGACGCTGGACGAGGTACTGCGGGACGCGGCGCGACTGTCCGCGGCGCCGAGGATCCGCTCTTGAGTGCCGACGAGAGGATCACCCTCTGGCTGGCGCAGCTCCGCGCTGCCGGACGTACGGTGCTGCTGGCCCGCTTGGTGATCGCGCTGACCGGCGCGATCGCGCTTGTCGTGTCGGCCGTCCAGCCGTGGGACCAAATGGACCTCGTTCCGTACGTCGGCGTACCGCTGCTGCTCGCCGCCGTCGTACTACCGGACTCGCTGGCCGCGATGCTGTTCATGCTGGTGATCGCCCTCGGCTGGCTGATGCGCGCACCCACCACCGTCAGCTGGGGCCTGGTCCTCACCGCGGCCGCCCTGGTGATCCTCCACCTCTCGACCGCCTTCGCCGCCCAACTCCCGTCCTACGCCCGCGTCCACCGCACCGCCCTGCACCGCTGGTGGTTGCCCGCAGCAACAGCCACCGTCCTGGCACCCCTGATCGCCGGCGCCGCCGCGCTCGTCCACCACGCCAACGTCCCCGGCTCCCTCGCCGTAACCGCCGCCGCCATCACCCTCACCGCCCTGACCATCTGGCTCACCACCGGCCAGAAACTCAGCCGCGACTGAACCTGCGCGCATACGGAACCTCCCACAAGCGGGAGGCTGTGCCCCTTCTGCCGGGGTTGTGTATGCCTGCAGAACCAAACTAGTCGAAGGTCTTGGCGATCTCGGTCGCCCAGGGCATGGGGATGGGGTTGGGGCCGAGCACCTGCATGGCGGACATGACGGTCATCAGCATGCCGGCGGAGAGGAACTCGCGGGCCTGTTGCGGGGTGGCGCCGGTGAGGGTGCGGATCAGGGTGTAGATGCTGCCGAAGCGTTCGCGGACGCAGTCGCCGATGGCCGGGTCGCCGCTGGCGGAGAAGCCGTGCAGGAGGACCAGGAGAATCTCGGGCTCGGCGAGCAGACGGTGGTAGTTCTGCCCGAGGTAGGACAGCTCGGGCTTCTCCTCGGCGGCCTCCCGGAAGAGCTGCTCGATCCGCGTGCAGACATGCTGTACGGCGGCCAGGAACAACTGCTGCTTGGTCCCGAACAGGCGGATCACGTACGGCTGGGAGACACCGGCCAGCCGGGCGATCTCGTCGGTCTTGGTGCCCTCGTAGCCGGACACGGCGAACGCTTGCACCGCCGCCCGCAGGACCTCGTCGCCGCGTTCCTTCGCGGTCAGCCGCACCTTCGGAGTCACTCGTTCCCCTCTCGTCGGTTGACATGTTATCAGTGGATGCATACTCTCGTCATCGAGCTTGTTATCAGTCAATTACAACAAGGGGTACGAGATGACATCGACCGCTCTCCAGGAGAGCCGAAGGACGGTCCCGCGCGGCCTCGGTGTGGTGCTCGCGGCGGTGGGGATCCCGACGTTCATGGTCACGCTGGACAACCTGGTGGTGACCAACGCACTGCCGGTGATCAAGCACGAACTGAACGCGTCGCTGTCCGACCTGCAGTGGTTCGTCAATGCCTACACGCTGGCCTTCGCCGCGCTGCTGCTGACCGCGGCCGCGATCGGCGACCGGCTCGGCCGGCGGCGGATGTTCCTGGCCGGGATCACGCTGTTCACGCTCGCGTCGGCCGTCTGCGCGCTGGCCACCGAGCCGTGGATGCTGACCGGCGCGCGGGCCATCCAGGGCATCGGCGCCGCGGCCGTGATGCCGCTGTCGCTGACCTTGCTGGCCGACGCCGTACCGGAGCGGCAACGGAGCGCCGCGATCGGCATCTGGGGCGGCATCTCCGGGCTCGGGGTGGCCGTCGGCCCGGTCGTCGGCGGCGCGGTCGTGGACGGCCTGAACTGGCAGTGGATCTTCTGGCTGAACGTCCCGGTCGGCGTCGTCGCCGTAGTGCTCGCCGCGCGCGTCCTGACCGAGTCCACCGGTACGGCGAAGCGCCTCGACCTGCTCGGGTTCGTCCTCGCGACGGCCGGCGTACTGTCCGTCGTCTGGGGCGTCGTGCACGGAGCCGACGACGGCTGGACCTCGGCCGGCGTACTCGGCACGTTGATCGCGGGCGGCGTCCTGCTGGCCGCGTTCCTCGGCTGGGAGCGTCGTACGGCGGCCCCGATGCTGCCACTGCGGTTGTTCGCGGTCCGCTCGTTCAGCATCGTGAACGTACTGGCGTTCACGTTCGCGGTGGGGGTGTTCGGATCGGTGTTCCTGCTGGCGCAGTACTTCCAGGTCGTGCAGGGTTTCACGCCGTTCCAGTCCGGCGTCCGGACGTTGCCGTGGACCGCGGCCCCGCTGGTGGTCGCACCGATCGCGGGCCTGATCGTCGACCGGGTCGGTGCGCGGACGCTGATCGTGACCGGGCAGGTGTTCCTCGCGACCGCGCTCGCCTGGATCGCGGTGATCACCACGGCGACGACGCAGTACGGCGAACTGGTCGCGCCGTTCGTCCTGGCCGGCGTCGGGATGGGGCTGACCTTCGCGCCGTCCGCGAGCGTGGTGATGGACAGCGCGTCCGAGGCGGACCGGGGTGTGGCGTCCGGGACGAACAACACGATCCGTGAGGTAGGCGTCGCGATGGGCGTCGCCGTACTGGCCTCGGTGTTCGCGTCGGCCGGTTCGTACGGATCACCGACGCAGTACGTCGACGGTCTCGTCCCCGCGGTCTGGACCGGCGCCGCGGTGGTCGCGGCCGGTGCCGTCGTCGGGCTCCTGCTCCCGGGACGCCGGCGTTCTGCTGGACACTAAAGTGTGACCGTGCTCGATGCAGACGACGTACGACGGATCGCGCTGTCCTTCCCGGAGACGGTGGAGAAGCGGCGCTGGGGGCACCCGACGTTCGACGTCGCGGGGCGGATGTTCGTCACGGTCCCGGACGACCGGACGTCGTTCGCGGTCCGGTGCCCGCGGCTGGAGCGCGACGAGTTGATCGCCGCGGAGCCGGAGAAGTTCTGGGTGCCGAAACACGAGGCGGGCTCGAACTGGGTTCGAGCCCGCCTCGCCGTGCTGGAGGACGCCGGCGAGCTGCGGGACATCCTGCTTGATTCGTGGCGGCAGGTCGCGCCGCCGGAGTTGTCAGCTGACGTTCGCCGGTGACGCCGAGAAGGTGTTGCAGCTGGCCGGGTTCCCGGTCTTGAACGACTGGCCCATGAACCGGCCCTGGCTGGCCACGCTGCCGTGGTCGCCTTCCTCCGGCTTGTCGCCGGCGGTGACGACGTACTTGTTCCAGACGTACAGCATGTTGCCGTTGATCGGGTAGCTGGCCTTGTTCACCGCCAGGAACACCCCGGCGAAGCAGTTCGCCTGGAGCTCCATCCGGCGGGTCATCCGGGTCTGGCCGGCGTAGTCGGTCTGCTCGTACCGCAGCTTGCTGGCCGCCTGCAGGATGCCGGTCATGTTCTGTACGCCGTGGCCGAACTCGTGCGCGAGCGACCGGGAGTACCACATCCGCGCGTACGCCTGCGCGATCGGATCTCCGGGGTACTCCGTGTACGCCTGGACGAACACGTCGACCTTCATGTACAGCATGTTGTTCGCCGAGCAGAAGAACGGCACGCTGATCGCACCGCCGCCGCACGGGTTGGTCACCGTGGTCCCGGACCA
Organism: Kribbella aluminosa; assembly: GCF_017876295.1. Lineage (NCBI taxonomy): Bacteria > Bacillati > Actinomycetota > Actinomycetes > Propionibacteriales > Kribbellaceae > Kribbella > Kribbella aluminosa. The sequence continues at coordinate 2,086,582 of NZ_JAGINT010000002.1, forward strand.
GTAGGTCATCTGCGGCGACTCGAACGTGTACCCGGCCTTCTCGACCAGCGGCTTCCAGGACTGGTCCAGGCACGGCTTGAGCGCGGCCCAGTAGGCGGCCGCGTTCTTCGCGCTGGTCGGCCGGACCTTCGGCTCGTGGCAGTTCACCGAGGCCATCTGGCCGACGTTGTAGATCGCGTTCTTCGCCACGATCGTCTCGCTGGACGCCTGCGTGGGTGAGCCGGTCGAGGTCGAGGTCGGCCGTCCGGTCGGCGCGCCGGTCGGCTTCGGGGTGTACCGGGTCGGCGTCACCGGCGGCGTGGTGACGTCGTTGGCAGCCTTCCTCACCAGGCCGATCAGCGTGGCGCCGACGATACCCACGGCGACGATCGCGAAGATCGCGATCAGCGGGGCCTTCGACTTCTTCCGCCGCGGCGGCTGCCAGCCGGGCCTGCCCGGGCCGGGGCCGAAGCCCGGCCCCCAGCCGTAGCCGGGACCCTGCTGCCGCGGCGGACCGTACTGCGGCGTGTACTGCGGGGCGCCGTACTGCTGCGGCGGGCCGTACTGTCCCTGCGGAGGAGGCGGGCCTGGCTGCTGGTACTGCGGGTTCTGCTGGTACGGCGGGTTCTGGCCCGGCGGCCCGTAGGGTGGCTGGCTCAACGCGCCGTTCCTCTCGTCCCTCGTGCTGGCATTCAGCGACCGCCACAGTATCGGCCGGCAAAGAGGTCAGCCCGCGCGACCCCGGCCGGGTAGGGTCGGCCAGGTGACGGAAGCTACCAAGCCGAACAGCCCGATCGACCAGCTCGCCGAGCGGCATCTCGAGCAGGACGTCGTCCTCGACCCGCTCGGCGCCACCGAGATGGGCATCGCCGGCCACGACCACGAGCTGCCGGACTTCACCCCGGACGGGTTCGCGGCCCGGATCGACCTGACCCGGCGGTCGCTCGCCGAGGCCCGCGCGATCGAGCCGTCGAGCCCGCGCGAGGAGGTCGCCAAGGATGCGTTCGTGGAGCGGCTCGGGCTGGAGCTGGAGATGTACGAGGCCGGCGTACCGCAGCATCAGCTGAACGCGATCTCGTCGGTGCCGGCCGCGCTCCGGCAGGTGTTCGACCTGATGCCGACCGGTACCCAGCAGGACTGGGAGGTGGTCGCGATCCGGCTGAACCAGATCGGTACGACGCTCGACGGGTACCGCGACACGCTCCTCGAGCAGGCCGCGCTCGGCCGGATCTCAGCCGTACGGCAGGTGACCGGGCTGGCCGACCGGATCGCCAGCTGGACCGGTGCCGACGGCGACGACTTCTTCGCCGGACTGGCCGCACAGGCCCCCTCTGGTGCGGTGAAGCCGACCGTGGAGGCCGCGGCCGCGTCGGCGCGGAAGGCGTTCGAGCAGTTCGGCGCCTGGCTGACCGCCGAGCTCGCGCCGCGGGCGCCGGAGCGGGACGCGTGCGGCCGCGAGGTGTACGAGCTGGCCTCGCGCAACTTCCTCGGCGCGAAGGTCGACCTCGAGGAGACGTACGCGTGGGGCTGGCAGGAGCTGGCCCGGATCGAGAGCGACATGCAGGACATCGCCGCCGGGCTGAACGGCGGCGAGCGGAACATCGAGGCCACCGCCGCGCTGCTGGACAACGACCCGGCGCGCAGCATCCAGGGCAAGGAGGCGTTCCGGGACTGGATGCAGCAGCTGTCCGACGCGGCCGTCGCCGAGCTGGGCGGTACGCACTTCGACATCGCCGACGAGATCCGCACGCTGCAGTGCATGATCGCGCCGACCTCCGACGGCTCGATCTACTACACGCAGCCGAGCGAGGACCTGACCACGCGGCCGGGCCGGATGTGGTGGGCGGTGCCGAACGGCGTCGAGACGTTCGCCACCTGGCGCGAGGTGACCACGGTGTACCACGAGGGCGTGCCGGGGCATCACCTCCAGGTCGCGCAGACCATGCTGCGGACCGACCTGCTGAACCGCTGGCAGCGGATCGCCTGCTGGGTCTCCGGTCACGGCGAGGGCTGGGCGCTGTACGCCGAACGCCTGATGGAGGAGATCGGCTACCTCGAGGACGCCGGCGCCCGGTTCGGGATGCTGGACGCGCAGGGCTTCCGGGCCGCGCGGGTGATCGTCGACATCGGCATGCACCTGGAGCTGGAGGTGCCCCGGGACAACCCGTTCGGCTGGCGGCCGGGGGAGCGCTGGAACGCCGCGCTCGGGTTCGAGTTCCTGCGCGCGCACTGCCGGATGGAGACGGAGTTCCTGCAGGCCGAGCTGAACCGGTACCTCGGCTGGCCGGGGCAGGCGCCGTCGTACAAGGTCGGTGAACGGATCTGGCTGCAGGCGCGGGAGGAGGCCAAGCAGCGCAAGGGATCCGCGTTCGACCTGCGCGAATTCCACCGGGACGCGCTGAACCTGGGGTCGATCGGCCTGGACCCGCTGCGCCGGGCGCTGGCGAAGCTGTGAGCATCCGATTCGTGCTGGCGTCGGCGTCGCCGGCCCGGCTGAAGACGCTGCGCAGCGCGGGGATCGAGCCGGAGGTGATCGTCTCCGGCGTCGACGAGGACGACATCACCGCGGAGAACCCGGGTGAGCTCGCCCGGCTGCTCGCGACCCTGAAGGCCCGCGCGGTGGTCGCGGGCCTGACCGACCACGCGACCGTGCTCGGCTGCGACTCGGTGCTGGAGTTCGACGGGGAGCCGTACGGGAAACCCGGGACGCCGGACGTCGCTCGCGAGCGCTGGAAGATGATGCGCGGGAAGAGCGGTGTACTGCACACCGGGCACTGTCTGATCGACACTTCCGGCAAGCAGGAACTGCGCGAGCTGTCGTCGACGAAGGTGCAGTTCGCGGAGGTGACCGACGAGGAGATCGACGCGTACGTCGCCACCGGCGAACCCCTCGTGGTCGCCGGAGCGTTCACCGTCGACGGCCTCGGCGGGCCGTTCGTGACCGCGATCGAGGGCGACTACCACAACGTCGTCGGCCTCTCGCTGCCGTTGCTGCGCCGGATGCTGATCCAGGTCGGCATCTCCTGGCCCGCCTTGTGGAACTCCCAGAAGCCCTACACGTACGACGAGCCGGTCGCCTCGACGTACGACGAAACCCGCGGCGGCCAGGTCCGGGCCCAGGCCGCCGCGCACGCCGTCGACGAGTTGCTGCCGAAGGGCAGCCGGGTACTGGAACTGGCTGTGGGTACCGGCATCGTCGGCGCCGAGCTTGTTGCTCTTGGCAACCTTGTGCACGGGTTCGACCTGTCGACCGCGATGCTGCAGCGCGCCCGGGTCCGGCTGCCCGGTCATGTCGCGGCCGCCGACGCCGCGCGACTGCCCGTCGCCGACCGTAGGTGCGACGCGGTCGTCGCGGTCTGGCTCCTGCACCTCCTCGACGACAGCGAACCGGTGATCGCCGAGGTCGCCCGCGTCCTCCGCACGGACGGCGTCTTCATCACCACCACCGAGAAGTCCGACGCCAGCAGGTACGCCGACACCCGCGGCCCGGCGGACACCCGCTCCCAGGACGCCCTCGCCCACCTCACCGCGGCAGCTGCCCGCCACGGCCTCACACTGGACGGCGCCACCACCTTCCCCGGCCCGGTACGCAACACCGGCGAGGCTCCGGTTTATCCACTCGTCCGGTTCCGGCGCGTTTGATCGGCAGCTCGACAGGAGGTGTCGCCGTTTCCGGCACCTTCGGATGCCAGGCTAGGCGTGACCCGCCGGTCTAGTAGAGGTTTACGTACTGTCGAGCTGCAGGATTATGGGTGCGCCGACGCGCGCCACTGCCCAGGCCCAGGGTGGAACGGCGTACGGGCGTTGCGCCAGTAGGTCGCCCAATTACTGGAGCGGTCGGTGCCGGGCGCCGGCACGACGCCGCGTGCAGCGACCACCGCGACCAGCGCCGCGAGCTCCTCGACAGTAGGCTCGCCCTTCACCACCCGCAGCACAGCCTCGCTCATCGAGCACTCCTTTCTCGTAAGCGTCGTTACAGCGGGATGTTCCCATGCTTCTTCGGCGGCAGGGTGTCGCGTTTGGTGCGGAGCAGGCGCAGGGCGCGGACGATCTCGGCGCGGGTCTCGCTCGGCTTGATCACCGCGTCGATGTAGCCGCGTTCGGCCGCGATGTACGGGTTCGCCAGGTGGTCCTCGTACTCGGTGATCAGTTCCTGGCGGCGGGTCTCGGTGTCACCACCGGCGTCGGCGACTGCTGTGAGCTCGCGGCGGTGCAGGATGTTCACAGCACCTTGGGCGCCCATCACCGCGATCTGCGCGGTCGGCCAGGCGATGTTCATGTCGGCGCCGAGGTGCTTCGAGCCCATCACGTCGTACGCGCCGCCGTAGGCCTTCCGGGTGATCACCGTGATCATCGGGACGGTCGCCTCGGCGTACGCGTAGATCAGCTTCGCGCCGCGGCGGATGATGCCGTTCCACTCCTGGTCGGTGCCAGGCAGGAACCCGGGGACGTCGACGAAGGTCAGGATCGGCAGGTTGAACGCGTCGCAGGTCCGGACGAACCGCGCGGCCTTCTCGGACGCGTCGATGTCCAGCGTGCCGGCGAACTGCAGCGGCTGGTTCGCGACCACGCCGGCCGGGCGGCCCTCGACCCGGCCGAAGCCGACGATCAGGTTCGGCGCGAACAGCGTCTGTACCTCGAGGAAGTCGCCGTCGTCGACCACCGCCTCGATCGCGGTGTGCATGTCGTACGGCTGGTTCGGCGAGTCCGGGACCAGCGTGTCGAGCGCGAGGTCCGTGTCGGTCGGCTCGAGGTCGGCCGGGGCGTCGTACACCGGGGGATCCTCGAGGTTGTTCTGCGGGAGGTGACCGACGAGCGCCTTCACCCACTCGATCGCGTCCTCCTCGTCGGAGCCGAGGTAGTGCGCGTTGCCGGACTTGGTGTTGTGCGTCCGGGCGCCGCCGAGCTCCTCCTGGGTGACGTCCTCGCCGGTGACGGTCTTGATCACGTCCGGGCCGGTGATGAACATGTACGACGACTCGTCGACCATCACGGTGAAGTCCGTGACCGCGGGGGAGTAGACCGCGCCGCCGGCACACGGGCCCATGATCAGCGAGATCTGCGGGATCACCCCGGACGCGCGGACGTTGCGGCGGAAGATCTCGCCGTACAGGCCGAGGGAGACCACGCCTTCCTGGATCCGGGCGCCGCCGGAGTCGTTGATGCCGATCAGCGGGCAGCCGATCTTCATCGCCAGGTCCATCACCTTGACGATCTTCTCGCCGAACACCTCGCCCAGGCTGCCGCCGAACACGGTGAAGTCCTGCGCGAACACGCACACCTGGCGGCCGTCGATGGTGCCGAACCCGGTCACCACGCCGTCGCCGTACGGGCGGTTCGACTCCAGGCCGAAGCTCGTCGACCGGTGCCGCGCGAACTCGTCCAGCTCGGAGAAGGAGCCCTCGTCCAGCAGCAGCTCGATCCGCTCGCGGGCAGTCTTCTTGCCGCGGGCGTGCTGCTTCTCCACCGCACGCTCCGACCCGGCATGCACGGCCTCGTCGAGCCGGTGCTCGAGGTCCGCGATCTTCCCGGCGGTGGTGTGGATGTTCACGGTCTCTCCCATGAACGGGCAGCCTACGCGCCAGTACGCCGTCCCGCCTGTGACCTCCGCCGCAGCCGACGCACTGAACCCGTCCGGGGATAGGTTTCCGGCGTGGCTGCCGCGGATGTCGACAAACTTGCGCACAGGGTCATCCAGCTCGTCGAGCGGGACACCGTCGACGGGGTGTCGGGACTGCGGCCGGGGGACCGGCTCGCGCTGGACCCCGCGCACGTGGAACTGCTCGAGCCGCTGGCGCAGAACCTCGACCTGCCGGGGCGGCTGGCGCCGATGATGCGGAGGTTCACGAAGCGCCAGGACCCGGAACGGCCCGACCGCAGGGACCCGCTCTGGCACGACCCGCGGGAAGGCGCCCGCCGTGGGCTGACCACCCTGGTCGCGCGGTGCGCGGACGCTCTCGAACCGGATCCGCAACTGCCGCCGCCGGACGACGCCGAGGCCAGGAACCGGCTGGCGACCGCGGTCTCCCGCGCGTACGCCGCCAACGCGACACCGCGACTTGTCGAGCACCTGTTCCCGAACGGCCGGCCGGACGACCTCGGCCTGTTCACACCGCCGCAGCTCGAAGGCGACGTGGCGGCGGCCCGGGCGATGGCGATCGCGATCGGTGCCCGGACCGCGACCCGGGAGGAGGACGTGCTGCGAAAACTCGTTGCCGAAGGCCACGGGGGTGCGGCGCACGCGGCCGCCGACCTGCTGCTGAAGGAGCGGCCGGACTTCAAGTCGCTGCCGACCGGGGAGCAACCCGGGATCCGCCGGCACCTGGCCCGCGGCATCGAGGCTGGGTTCGCCGTACGGGACGTCCGCGAGGCCAGGCACCGCGAGCTGACCGAGGAACTGGAGAACCGCCGCGAGGACGTCACCGGCGGCGCCGGAACCATCGACACCGCGAGCGCGCTGGCCACCGACGAACTGACCAAGCTGAACGCCTTCCTGCAGGACATCGACTACTGGCAACAGTCAGCCACCACCGAGCCTGGCCTTGCCGAGGTGCGCGCGATCGTCACCGACCGGCTGGTCACCAGGGTCGAACACCACGCCGGAATCGACACCTCCCTCACCCGCGCCGAGCTGAAGTCACCCTCCGCCGTGTCGGCCGCCGCCGCGGACGCGATGGTGGCAACCTCCACCATCCCCCGCGAGAGCCGGCCCGCCGCAGTACAAGCGACCGCGACCATGCTCACCGAAGGCTTCGACGAGCTCCCCCAGCATCTCGCCATCTGGCAGGCCGAGGCCCGCGACATCCCCCGCGAAGCCGCCTCGTACGGCGCCGCCCTCGGCGATCGCACCATGGCCGCCGTCCGCACCTTCGAACACCACCCACCCGAGCCCCTCCCCGACCCCTCCACCCGCTTCGCCACCGACCCAGCCCTCTCACGCCCCGAGGTAGTCCCCGCCACCCCCGCGACGTCCACCGCGACCCCCAGAACCACCCGGCCCACCCCAGCCCAAGCCCGCACCGTGCCCGGTGCTCCGAGCAGGTAGGGCGGGCTACGTCGGGCCGGTGGTGAAGAGTTTGGGGAGTCGGGCGGCCTGGGCCAGGTCGCCGCGGACTGTGAGGCGTTGTTTGAGGAGGGCGAGGATCGGGTCCTCGTTGCCGGTGACGACGCGGAGCAGGGTGGTGGGGTCGGTACGGATCGAGATGTCGGGGGGAGTGGGCTGCGGGGAGATCACCGTGCAGTGGCCGTCGTGGATCCGTAGCCAGTACTCGTCGACGGTACGGCCGGGCCCGCGCGCGCCGGTGATCTGCCAGCCGATCACAGCGTCGAACCCGGCCGCCCGGGCGGGTCGGAGGTACTCCGGCATCCGGCGAAAGATCTCGCGCAACGCGATCTCTCGTACTCCCCCGATGAGTCGATGCCGGAGCTCCCGCTCCGACGTCCGGTCGACCAGTCGAGCGAGCTCGCTCGCGTCCAGGGCGGTCACACCCTCGGACTCGAGCCAGCCGGCACTGCCTCGTTCGGTCATCGACCACCCCCGCGGCAGTTCCTACCAGACTGTAGGAATTTGCTACGGTGTTGTAGCTTTGTCAAGTGGTCGGGGACGCTGAGAAACGCCGGCGGGCGCCGCACCTCGGGCCGGAGCGGCGTCGGCCGCTGATCCTGGACGCCGCCCTCGGGGTGTTCGCGGCCAAGGGATACTCCGGTACGACGATGCAGTCCGTCGCCGACGCCGCGGGTGTCACCAAACCCGTCGTCTACGACTGCTTCGCGAACCGTGACGAGCTCCTGCTGGCGCTGCTCGCCCGCGAGGAGCAGCACCTGGTGATCACGATCGTCGGCGCCCTGCCCCCGGACCCCGGCGTCGGTACCCCCGAGGAACACGTCCGTGACGGCCTGACCGCGTTCCTCACCGCCGTACAGAAGAACCCGCAGTCCTGGCGCATCGTGTTCGGAGCGCAGTACGGCGCAGCGCCCGTTGTCGCCGAGCGGGTCCGCGCCGCCCGCGCGTTTCTGGTCGAGAGCCTGCGGCTGACCCTGATGAAGTCGCTCCCGGACGTCACCGACCCGGACGCGAACCTCCCGGTGCTGGCCGAGCTGCTCGCGTCGATGACCGAGACCTGCGCCCGGATGCTCGTCAGCGACGCCACCGACGCCACCGACGCCACCGACCGCACGCCGGCCGAGCTCGCCCGGACGGTTTCCCAGGTGGTCGCGGGTGGTTTCCGAAACGTTTGATTCACATACTGTGAAGTAACTGAACACACGGTCACGATCGGCTTCCAGTAGGCGGACTCGGCAGCACCGACGGGCGTCCGCCGATAGGGTGGGCGAACGTGACCGAGACCGGTAGTGAGACCCGTACCCGCGCGCGGTTCGAGGTGCCTGAGGAACTCAGGGCCGACGTCCGCCTGCTCGGCGAGATCCTCGGCAAGGTGCTCGTCGAGTACGCCGGTCAGCCGCTGCTCGACGACGTCGAGAAACTGCGCGAGCTGACCATCGCCGGTGACGGCGCCGCGGCCGAGGAGCTGGTGGCGTCGTGGCCGCACGAGCGGGCCGAGGACGTGGCCCGGGCGTTCACCTGCTACTTCCACCTGACGAACCTCAGCGAGGAGCTGCACCGCGCCCGGGTGCTCCGCGAGCGCGATCGGGCCGGCAGCGAGGCGGTGGTGTCCGAGCTGGCCCAGGCCGTCGAGCAGATCGCCCGCGACAGCGGGGAGCAGCAGGCGCGGGCGTTGCTGAACGGGCTGGAGTTCCGCCCGGTGCTGACCGCGCACCCGACCGAGGCCCGGCGCCGCGCCGTACTGGCGACGATCCGCCGGATCACGTCGCTGCTCGACGCGCGCCACGACCCGCGCGCCGGCGACAGCGACCTGGCCGAGAACCGGCGCCGCCTGGTCGAGCAGGTCGACATCCTCTGGCGTACGTCGCAGCTCCGGACCAGCCGCCCCACGCCGCTGGACGAGGTCCGCTCCGCGATGGCTGTCTTCGAGGAGACCTTGTTCGACGTCGTCGGCAACGTGTACCGCCGGCTCGACGACGCGCTGTCCGGAGACGCGGCCGGGACCAGGACCCCGGTGGTGGCGCCGTTCGTCCACCTGGGTTCGTGGATCGGCGGCGACCGGGACGGCAACCCGAACGTCACCGCCGCGATCACCCGCGAGGCGATGCAGATCCAGGCCGACCACGTGCTGCAGGCGCTCGAGCGGGCCACCGAGGCGCTCGGGCGGTCGCTGACGCTGGACGCCGCGACCACCCCGCCGTCCGCGCCGGTACGCCGGATCCTGGAGGACGCCCGCGCGGTCAACCCGGAGCTGATCGCGGACATCGAGACCCGCTCGCCGGCCGAACCGCACCGGCAGCTGCTGCTGCTGGCCGCGCGCCGGCTGGCCGCGACCCGGTCCCGTGACGCCGACTTCGGGTACCCGCGGTCCGCCGACTTCCTGCACGAGCTCAAGGTCCTGCAGGACTCGCTGGTGACCGCGGGCGCGCCGCGGCAGGCGTTCGGCGAGCTGCAGCAGCTCATCTGGCAGGTCAACTCGTTCGGCTTCCACCTGGCCGAGCTGGAGATCCGCCAGCACTCGTCGGTGCACGCCAAGGCGCTCGAGGAGGTGCTCGGCGGCGGCGAGCTGTCCGACCAGACCGAAGAGGTGCTCGCCACCCTCCGGGTGATCTCCCAGATCCAGCAGCGGTTCGGCCCGGACGCGTGCCGCCGGTACGTCGTCTCGTTCACCCGCAACGCCGGCGACCTGGCCGCGGTGTACGAGCTGGCCGACGCCGCGCTCGACGGCCGCCCGATCGAGCTGGACGTCGTACCGCTGTTCGAAACCGGCGAGGACCTGCAGAACTCGGTCGAGGTGCTGGACAACGCGATCCAGCTGACCCGGGTCCGGCACCGGCTGACCGCGAACGACCGGCGCTTCGAGGTGATGCTCGGGTACTCCGACTCCGCGAAGGACGTCGGCCCGGTCTCGGCGACGCTGGCGCTGTACGACGCGCAGGCGCGGATCACCGCGTGGGCGCAGCGGAACGCGATCCGGCTGACCCTGTTCCACGGCCGCGGCGGTGCCCTCGGGCGTGGCGGCGGCCCGGCGAACCGCGCCGTCCTGGCGCAGGCTCCCGGGTCGGTGGCCGGGCGGTTCAAGCTCACCGAGCAGGGCGAGGCGATCCCGGCGCGGTACGGCAACGCGCCGATCGCGCAGCGGCACATCGAGCAGGTGACCGCGGCGACGCTGCTGGCGTCGACGCCGGCCGTCGAGGAGCGGGCGGCCGCTGCGGCCGACCGGTTCGCGGTGGTCGGGAAGACGCTCGACGAGGCGGCGCGGACGGCGTACCACCGGCTGGTGAAGGCGGACGGGTTCGCGGAGTGGTTCAGCACGGTGACGCCGTTGGAAGAGCTGGGGCAGCTGCCCCTCGGTTCGCGGCCGGCCCGGCGTGGTGTCGCGGTCTCGTCGCTGGAGGACCTGCGGGCGATCCCGTGGGTGTTCGCGTGGTCGCAGGCCCGGGTGAACGCTCCCGGTTGGTACGGCCTCGGTACGGCGCTGGCAGCGGTCGGCGACGTGGACCTGCTGCGGGACGCGAACCAGAACTGGCCGCTGTTCCAGGTGATGCTGGAGAACGCGGAGATGTCGCTGGCCAAGACGGACCGGCGCATCCTCGGCCGCTACCTGGAGCTGGGCGACCGGCCCGACCTGACCCAGCAGATGCTGGACGAGCACGCGCTCACCACCGAGTGGGTGCTCAAGGTGCTCGACCAGGAACGCCTGCTGCAAGGGCGGCGGGTGCTGGGGCGCGCGGTCGAGCTGCGGAACCCGTACGTCGACGCGCTCAGCTACCTGCAACTGCGGGCGTTGCGGACGCTGCGGACCGACGACTCGCTTGACGAGCAGCAGATCGTCCGCACCCGACAGCTGCTGTTGCTGACCGTTTCCGGTGTTGCCGCAGGTCTGCAGAACACCGGATGAGTTTCAGCGAGCTGGAACGGCCCCCGCTGGACGAGAAGTTCCTGCGGGGGCGGTTGGTGCGCCCTGGTTCGTTCTGGACGCAGATCGACGTCGTGGAGGACACGCCGTCGACGAACGCCGACGTGGCAGCTGCGGCCGCAAGTGGTCAGCCTGAGGGCCTGGTCATTGCTGCTGAGCACCAGTCCTCCGGGCGTGGGCGGCTGGGGCGCACGTGGACCACACCGCCACGCTCTGCCTTGTTGATGTCGGCCCTGCTGCGTCCTACGGGTGTCGACGCGGCACGGTGGCCGTGGTTGGGCCTGCTGGTGCCTCTTGCGGTCGCGGCCGCCGTACGGCGGGTTGCCGAGGTGCCTGCCCAGGTGAAGTGGCCCAACGACGTACTGGTGGAGAACCGCAAGCTGGCCGGGATCCTGCTGGAGCGCATCGAGGGGCCGGCAGTCGTCATCGGCATCGGCCTGAACGTGAGCCTCCGCTCCGACGAGAGGCCCCACGAGGCCGCGACCTCCCTCGCCCTGGAACACGCCACCACCACGGACCGAGCCACGATCATGGCCGCCGTGCTCCGAGAACTCGCCTCTCGCTACCAGTCCTGGGTCGACGCCGCGGGTGATCCCGCGACGGTGCTCCCGGAGTACCGCGAGCTGTCCGCAACCCTGGGCCAGGCCGTACGCGTCGAGCTTCCGGACGGGACCTTCCTCGAAGGAACCGCCCGCGACCTGGCCGACGACGGCCGCCTCGTCGTGGACACTCCCGCCGGGATGCGACCGCTGGCAGCAGGCGACGTGACGCATCTCCGCACCACCTGAATCGCCGGCGGCGGGGAAACAAATATGCACGGAGCGAACATTTCTTTCCCCGCAGCACCGGCTTCAGTCCGTGCAGATTCTGGCCGCCGTGTCGGGAGGGGACAACCGGACCTCCGACCTGTGAGACTGGGGGTATGGCGATCTCCGCGAAGTTGTTGGGTGAGGACGAGTACGTCGTCGTCAGCACCCGGACGCACTGGAAGGCGATGATCGGCCCGGTCCTCCTGCTCCTGGTGGTGGCGGGGCTCGGCGCGTTCCTGGCCGCGATCGTGCCGTCCGGGTCGCTGCAGAGCCCGGCCCGGATCGCGATCCTCGCGGTCGGCGTGGTGCTGATCGCGGCGTTCGCGGTCCGGCCGTTCCTGGACTGGTTCTTCTCGACGTACACGATCACCAACCGGCGGCTGATCACCCGGCACGGCGTGCTCACCCGGACCGGCCGGGACATCCCGTTGATGCGGATCAACGACGTGTCCTACGAGCACGGCCTGATCGACCGGATGCTCGGCTGCGGCACGCTGCACATCGAGTCCGCCGGGGAACGCGGCCAGGTGGTGCTGCCCGACGTACCGCACGTCGAGCACGTCCACCTGCAGATGTCCGACCTGCTGTTCGGTGGTCCGGACGGCAAGATGGGCGACGGCATCCTGGACGACGAGGAGCCGCCGGAGCACATGCGCCGCCGTCCGCCGGAGCAGCCGCCGAAGCAGCAGCCGCGCGGGGACGACGGCGACACGATCTTCAGCTCGGGCGACGAGCGCTAGTGCCCCGATAGCGTCAAGCTACATCGCTCACGGGACACTAGAAGATCTCCAGGCTCACCGGCGAGACCGGCCAGCGGAACGCCGCGGTCGTCCGGTGCAGTGCGCCGGACGTGTGCTCGACGACCCGGCCGGTGGCGGCGAACTCGGTCAGTGGCCGCTCGCCGAGGTAGACCGCTCCGAGCTCGGTGACCGACAGGCTCAGGTCGGGCGTGTCGTCGGTCCGTTCGCAGGTCACCGACGATCCGTCCGCGGTCAGCCGGAACCGCCCGGCGTTCGCCTCGATCAGGTCGTCGCGCACCTCGAGAACGACCTCGACCGGTACGGAGTACTGCCGCTGCCGCAATGCCCGCGGTACGTCGGTCACGCGCACCCAGAGCGACTCGCCCACCCGGCGCTCGAGCGCGGTCGGCGTCGTGACGAGCTGCTGCAGCGGCTCGTCCATCGCGCCGTGCCCGTAGTTGAGCTTCGCGCAGAGGTCCATCGTCAGCAGGTGCTGCCACAGCTCCCGGTACGCCGTCGGATCCGGCGCCGCGATCTCCTCCACGGACACCTCGTTCGCCGGGCCGACCGGGAGCCAGTTCATCTTGCCCCGCCAGAGCGCGTAGCCGTCGATCGTGCCGTCCTCGGCGCGGTGCACCAGGATCTCCTGCGCGGTCTGCCCGCCACGCTGCTCCACGTTGTCCTGCAGGCGTTTCTGCCACCGCGGCCCGGACCGCCCGGACACGCCGGGGCGCTGCTCCTGCAGGCGACGCAGTACGGACGGAAGCTCCTTGACCGCCTCGTCGATCGTCAGTACGCCGAGCGCGCCCGGCCGGATCCGATCGTTGGTCGGACCAACGCGGTGAAGGTCGATCTCGTAGTTCGTCGCCCAGGCGCACGCCGCATACCCGAACCGCCCGTAGATCCCCGACTCGGTCGCCCACAGCGCCGCGATCGCTTCCGGTACGTCGCGCAGCTGCTGCCCGATGAGGCGCGCCATCAGGCCCCTCCGGCGATGCGTCGCGAGTACGCCGACCCCGGTCACGTGCGCCGCGTCCACCACCGCACCCGGCACCGAGAGGTCCCGCGTCAGTGCCATCACGGTCCCGACGACCGCAGAGCCGTCGGTCGCCACCAGCGTCCGATCGGCCTCGAACAGTTGCTGGTCGAGCTCGTTCTCCGGCCCCGGGTCGAACATCATCGCCGCACTGAAAACCGCCTGCACCGCGCCGAACTCGTCCGCACCGGCCGCTCGTACCTCGATCTCACTCATTCCCGCATCTTCACATGCGTTACGCACAACTATCGCCCCCCAGCGACCATCAAGGCAGATATAGGGGGTGGGACCAATGATCAAACCACTCGGAACGATCGCGGCGGCCGTACTCGTCACCGCGACGCTGGTGCCGACGACAGCGACCGCCAAGACGATCGCCCGGACGATCGCCCAGCCGGCCGTCAACTGCTCGGTGAGTGCTTCGTCGATCACGGCCGCGGGGGACCACGACAACGTGGCGGTCGTGTCGACCACGCCGCCGGGCGCCACGAAGTCGCCGCTCGGGCGGGGTGCGTTCACGGCCGGCCAGGTGAAGGACATGGCCACGATGGCGGTGCTCGACGACGGCTTCGGCGGGTACTCCGTGTACGGCTACGTCATCATCGGCGACAGCCTGTACCAGGCGACGTACAGCGGTCACAAGGGGACCGCCGACCGTCCGGCCGGGCTGCGGCGGATCGGTGGCGGCTGGGGGAAGTTCACGATGGTCGAGGAGGCCGAGTACCAGGGCCCGACCCAGGCCGGGATCTCCCGGTGGACCGTCTACGCGCTGCGCAACGACGGCGTACTCTTCCGCTGGACCGTCAGCTCGAAGGGCGTCTGGCGGAGCGCCGGATCCGCGCCCGGGTTCGCGGCGGTCACGTCGATGGCGCTGGTGAGCAAGGCGGCGACGTACGACACGTTCGTCGCGAACGCACGGGGTGGCGCGCTCTACACGATCCACATCCCGACGAGCGCACCGATGAAGCCGGTCGTGAAGCAGGTCCGCAGCAGGACCTGGCAGGGCTTCGAGACGCTGCTCGCCCAGAAGTGCGGCGCATACGGCACGGTCCTGCTCGGGATCGACAAGGACACCGGTACGGCATACCTGTACGCCGTCGGCCGCTTCACCGGAACGAGCACCGTGATCCGGTCGCTGGGCAAGGTCCCCGCGACATTCCCCGACACCGTCTACGCCCGGATCAAGGACCCGGGCGCCCCGTTGAATGGGGAGTAGGTCAGCGAACGACGGGCAGGTCGCCCGTGGACTCCCCGTCGAGCTCCGCCGGGGAGTCCGGCGCCGGGGTGTGCTCGACCTCGTCGAGCGCGATCTCTTCCTTGAAGACGAACTTCCGGTACGACCAGAACCGGAACAGCGTGCCGAGACCGAGGCCGACGAAGTTCGCGGCGATGTTGTCCGACAGCCAGCTGTGCAGATCCAGGGCGTAGCGCGAGAAGGCCAGGCAGCCGGCCGCGATCAGCAGGCCGATCCCGTTCAGCACGAAGAACAGCACGTACTCCCGGTGCAGGCCCGAACGCTCCCGGTGCCGCCACGTCCAGTACCGGTTTCCGAAGTACGTCGCGACCGTGGCGACCGTCGTCGAGATCAGCTTCGCGGTCAGCGGCTTGTGGTGCAGCATGCCGATCCCGGAGGCCCCGAGGACCGTCGGGTTGTCGAACACGAGCCAGTTGTAGATCGGCAGGTCCACGACCAGACCGAGCACACCGACCAGACCGAACTTGGCCACTTCGTGCACCAGGTGCTGGAACTGGTGGTACAGCTTGGTGACGAGCTTCAACGGGGTTCGGAACCTTCTGTGATCACACCGCGACGGCAGGGCAGCTTCCCACGGTACCCGGCTTGGGGGCGAGCCCGAAATCGCCAGCGCGCCGCGGCAGCCGCCGTACGACCGATGATGTATGGACATTAGGCTCACGGTTGTGAAGTTCGATCGCAAGGACCTTCCCGTCGGTACGCCGGTGGTCGGCATGGTCGGTGGCGGCCAGTTGGCCCGGATGACCCAGGAAACAGCCGTCGCACTAGGCATCCAGCTCCGCGTGCTCGCCGAAGGCCCGGCGGTCTCGGCGGCCCAGGCGGTCGCGGACGCCCCGGTCGGCGACTACAAGGACCCCGAGACGGTACGGCGGTTCGCCGCGGAGTGCGACGTGGTGACGTTCGACCACGAGCACGTGCCGACCGAGCTGCTGCACGCGCTCGAGGCGGACGGCGTCAAGGTGCACCCCGGTCCGGACGCGCTTGTGCACGCCCAGGACAAGGCCGTGATGCGCGCCCGGCTGGACACCTTCGCCGCGCCCGCGCCCGCGCACCAGGTGGTCGGTACGGCGGCCGACGTCGCGGACTTCGCCAAGCGGGTCGGCGGCTTCCCGATCATCCTCAAGACCACCCGCGGCGGGTACGACGGCAAGGGCGTCTGGTTCGTCGACGGGCCGGACGACCCGCAGGTCGCGACCGCGTTCGGCAGCGGCGTACCGATCCTGGCGGAGGAGAAGGTGGACTTCGTCCGCGAGCTGTCCGCGATCGTGGCGCGGTCGCCGCACGGCCAGGCGGTCGCGTACCCGATCGTCGAGTCCGTGCAGCGCGACGGCATCTGCGTCGAGGTCACCGCGCCGGCGCCCGGGCTCGACCCGGCGAAGGCTGCCCAGGCGCAGCAGACCGCGCTCCGGATTGCCGGCGAGCTCGGCGTGGTCGGCGTCCTCGCGGTCGAGATGTTCGAGGCCCGCGACGGCCGGCTGCTGGTCAACGAGCTCGCGATGCGCCCGCACAACACCGGGCACTGGTCGATCGACGGCGCGGTCACCTCCCAGTTCGAAAACCACCTGCGGGCGGTGCTCGACCTGCCGCTCGGCTCGCCGGCCGCGCGGGCGCCGTACACCGTGATGGTCAACGTGCTCGGCGGCGACGTCGAGGACATGCACCGCGGGCTGCTGCACTGCCTGGCCCGCGACCCGGGTCTGAAGGTGCACTTCTACGGGAAGTCGGTGCAGCCGGGCCGCAAGGTCGGCCACGTCACGGCGTACGGCGACGACCTGGAGGAGACGCGCTCCCGCGCGCGGCACGCGGCCGCCTATCTGACCGGCACCATCGACGAATAGGAAGACCATGATCGGGATCGTGATGGGGTCGGACAGCGACTGGCCGACGATGAAGGCGGCCGCCGAGGTGTGTACGGAGTTCGGCGTGCCCTTTGAGGCAGACGTGATCTCGGCGCATCGGATGCCGGCCGAGATGCTCGACTACGGAAAGTCAGCCCACGAACGCGGCCTCAAGGTGCTGATCGCGGGCGCCGGCGGCGCCGCGCACCTGCCCGGGATGCTCGCCGCGGTGACCCCGCTGCCGGTGATCGGCGTACCGGTGCCGCTCAAGTACCTGGACGGGATGGACTCGCTGCTGTCGATCGTGCAGATGCCGGCCGGAGTTCCGGTTGCGACCGTCTCGATCGGGAACGCTCGCAATGCGGGGCTGCTCGCGGTCCGGATCCTGGCCGCCGCCGACGAGAAGTTGCTGGACCGGATGATCGCGTTCCAGGAATCCCTCGCCGAGGTGGCGCGGGCCAAGGGGGCTACGGTGCGTGACGGGGCGGCAGAGCTGCGTAAAGGCTGAGGCAGTCACTGGTTTTCCACAGGAGGGGGCGGGTAGTCATGAGTTCCCATTGGTTGTCGTCTAAGGTCGTCGATCGTGACTCCGCCCACTGAATCGGACACGCAGCGCATTCCGGTCCGCTACTGGATCTGGTTGTTCGGCGCCGCCGTGTCCCTCCTCGGCGACCTGACGATGAGCTTCGGCATCGGCTGGTCCGCCACCCGGCACGGCGGCAGCGTCGCCGGCCTCATCCTGCTCCTCGCCGCCGCCCCCCGCGCCGCCCTCCTCCTGGTCGGCGGAGCAGTAGGCGACCGCTACGGCGCCCCCCGAGTCCTCCTGGCCAGCTGCACAGCGATGTTCGTGGTGACGGCCGCTCTGGTTCCGGCGTCGGCGGCCGTGGGCGAACCGGTCTGGCTGCTGGTGATCCTGGCGCTGGTGGTCGGATCGATCGACGCGTTCTTCCTGCCGTCCTCACGGGCGATGCCCCGCTTGCTCGTTCCGCCGCAGCAGGTGCCGCGGGCGCTCGCGAGCTTCCAGGTGACGGGTGTGGTGTTCGCGGTCACGGGTACGGCGGTCGGCGGAGTCCTGGTCAGCTGGTCAGGGCTGAAGGCCGCCGGTGGGTTCGACGCGCTGACGTTCGGCGTGATGATCGTCGTACTGCTCGTCCTGCGGAAGACGATGGCGCCGGCGGGCCGGATGCCGAGCGGGATGCTGCGGTCGATCGGCGCCGGGATCCGGGTGGCCTTCGGCCGTCCGCTGACCCGGGCGCTGCTGATCACGATGTTCGTCGCGGCCGGCCTGCTGATGCCGCTCGACGCACTGCTGTTTCCGCTGCTGGCGCGGGACCACGGCTGGAACGCCGCGACCGCCGGACTGCTGATCGCCAGCCGCAGCCTCGGCGTCGGGGTGATCGCGCTGCGGATCCTGATGCGGGGCGCGTTCCCGCGGCCGGGCATCGTCGCGGCGCTCGGCCTGCTGCTCGCAGCGGTCGGCTTGCTCGGCCTGGCGTTGCTGGACCCGTTGCCGCTGACGTTCGCGGCGGGTGTGGTGAGCGGCGTCGGAGTCGGCACGTTCACCGGTCACGTCCTGCCGTTGCTGATGAACTCGGTGGAGCGAGAGTTCCAGTCCCGCCTGCAGTCCATCGTCGTACTCAGCCAGAACATCGCGCTGATGGTGATGAACCCGCTACTGGGCGGCCTGGCCGACGTACGCAGCCTGGGCATCACCGGTGTCTGCCTGGGGATCTCGGTGCTGGCAGCCATCACCGGTGGCGTCGTACTGACCCGCCCCGTCGTTCGTGCGGCGACTGTCGCCTAGGGCTTTCCGGGTGCGCGGTAGGTCCAGCCGGCTGCGCGCCAGGCTTCGGCGTTCAGGTTGAGGCGGGCGTCCACGACGACCGGGGTGCTGACGACGTTCTTCAGGGTGGCCGGGTCGAGTTGGCGGAACTCGGGCCACTCGGTGAGGTGCAGTACGGCGTGGGCGTCGCGGCAGGCGTCGACGGCGGACTGGGCGTAGCGCAGGGTCGGGCGGACGCGGCGGGCGTTCTCCATCGCCTCCGGGTCGTAGACCGTGACGTTCGCGCCGTGCAGCTGGATCCGGCCGGCCACGTCGAGCGCGGGCGA